>DATFDL010000345.1:0-18532 GCA_035252155.1 Pirellulales bacterium
TAGTGACCTTGAGTTCTCCCAGCGTCTTCGCGACTGAGCGGGCAATCGCTGGGTCGTCATTTTCAAGCAAGGCGGTCAGCGTTGGCAGCGCCGGCTCGGCGCCGCGCCCCTTCCGCTTAAGTAATTCGGCGGCGGTGACACGAACGACAAGATCGCCATCGCCAACCGCCTGGGCCAACTCTTCGGCGCTTACCGCCGAATGTCTGGCGAGGGCGGCATAAGCTTCGGCGCGGACCTGCGGGTCGGCGTCGTGTGTGGCGGCTCGCAGCGCGTCGAGGACGCCGTCGGCCTCGCGACCCATTCGGCCCAGCGCAATGGCCGCGCGGCGGCGAAGGTCGGCGTCGGAATCGCCGAGTAACTCCCCCAACTTCGAGGCGCCGGCCGCTCCTTGCGCCCGCAGTGAAGCGAAGGCTTTGCTACGCACCCCAATATAATTGTCTCTCAAACTGCCGCTCAAAGCCGCGATGACGGCTTGCGGTTGCGACGATATTTTGCCCATTGCGTCGACCGCCTGCTGGCGCACTCGCGGGTCAGCGTCGTCGAGCGCCGCGGTCAGCGCGTCGGCCGCGCTCTGCGCCTTAGCACCCAATCGGCCGAGGCATAGCGCGGCCAGCATCCGACCCACGTCGTCGCCCTCTTCCAGCTCAGCGATCAATTCCGGCACGACCGACGCGGGCGCATGTTGCAGGGCGTCGGCCGCCAGCCGGCGTGCCGACTCGCTCTTGGCCGGATCGCGCAAGATCGCTAGGTTTTGTGCGGGCGTCCGCGTCGAGGGGCCGGGCGGCGAGCTATTGTAAAACCACCAAACCGTGATCGCCGCCACCGCGACCAAGCACGCCGCCGCCGGCGTAATCCACCGCGTCCAACCGCGGTCGAAAGTGTCCTCATCGTACATGGCGAGTCTCCGAAAAAAACCAATGTTCGAATTCGCTCACGAGAGGACGGCTCGCGCTCAATCCGCCAGTGGGTCGTCCGAGAGTCCAACCAGCGCCTGACCATTTTCCTGCCCCTCAATGAATTGCCTAGGTTTATGCGCCTCCTGCCAGGCCGGCAGCGTTGCGAGGAGCTTTTTTTGTGCGTCGTCGCTGAAGCTTCCTTTGTCGAACCAGATCTCTCGGAGTGCGGGCAGCCCGGCCAACCGTTTCAGGCTGGCGTCGGTGATTGCCGTATGGCGAATATTCAAGGATTCTAAGTCCTGGAGTTTTGCGATCTGCGCAAGTCCCGCGTCGGTCACCGCCGCTCCATCGAACCACAGATCCCGCAAGCGAGGCAGGCGCCAAACCAATTCCTCTAAATCGCCATCAGTGACCGATTTGCAGTTATGGCTGAGGTGCAGCAGTCGCGGCCAATGATGCACGAGCTGGACGAGGCCCTGACTGGTTATCTGGGTGTCGTAGAGCGAGAGATATTTCAGCCGCGCCAGTCCCGCGAGGTGCGTGAGGCCCGCATCGCTGATCTGTGTATGGCGAAGACTCAACCGCTCCAGTGCCATGAGGTTTCCGAGATGCTTCAAACCATCGTCGGTAATGGCGCAATGGTCGAGCGATAGCGAGCGGAGCTGCTCCATGCCGGCCAGATGAACCAGGCCCGCCGACGTGATCTTCGTGTTGTTGAGTTGCAAGTGTGCGAGCTGCTTCAAGTTCACTAGATGGGCCAGCCCCGCGTCATCGATGGATGTTCCAGAGAGATTCAATAATTCGAGGTTCGGCAGCCTGCCGATGAGTGCCAGATTCTCGTCAGAGATGAGAGTCAGATTCTCGTCGGTAAGGTGGTATCGGCCCAGCGGATCTTCGAGAACGAGCGAGCGGACCTGGTCGGCTTCGGCGGCGAGCTTCTCGAATAGCTCCGGCGGCCTAAATTCCGCTTCCAGCCCAAGGCGAGGCAGCGCCTGTAACGCCGACCACCCTATCTGGCTGTCGCGCATATCGCCCAGAAGCGCGAGCAGTGCCGGCACGGCGGGCCTCGCCGCGGGGCCAAGGCGGCGTAACGCGAAGACGGCCTCGCGCCTGGTTTCCTCGTCGGAGCTGTCGAGCAACTTGATGAGTCCGGCCACGGCTTCGTTGCTGGTGATCTTCAGGTCGCCCAATGCCTCAGCAGCTTTTCGGGCAATCGCGGGATCGTCGCTCGCGAGCAAGGCGATCAACTTCGGTAATGCCGGATCGGCGTTGCGCCCCATTCGCTTAAGCAGCTCGGCGGTGGTGGCCCGCACCGCTCGGTGGCCGTCGCCGACCGCCTGGGCCAATTCCTCGGCGGTCACCGCTGAGCGCTTGGCGAGCGCCGCGTAAGCCGCGGCGCGCACATAGCCATTGACGTCCTTCATGGCGGCACGCAAGGCATCTTGGGCGGCGTCGGCTTCGCGGCCCATGCGGCCCAGCGCGATGGCCGCGCGGCGGCGCACGTCGGCGTCGGAATCGCCGAGCAAGTCGGTCAAAAAATCCGCGCCGGCCGCTCCTAGTCGGCGCAGCGAAGCGAAGGCGAGGCTGCGCACTTTCGGATCGGCGTCGCGCAGGCTGACGCTTACGGCCGCGATGACGGCTTGCGGCTGCGGCGAGATTTTGATGAGGGCGGCGAAGGCCTGTTGACGGACCCGCGGGTCGGCGTCATCGAGCGCCGCGGTCAGCGCGTCGGCCGCGCCTTGCGCCTTCGTGCCCAAGCGGCCCAAGCAAAGCGCGGCCAGCGTCCGGCCCAGCGCGTCGCCCTGTTGGAGCTCGGCAACCAGTTCTGGCACAATCGACGTCGGGGCGTGCTCCAAAGCGTCGGCCGCCAGTCGGCGCGTCGTGTCGCTCTGGGCAGGGTCTCGCAAGATCCGCGCATTCTGGACAGGACCACGCGTCGCGGGGCCGAGCGGCGCGCGGTTGTAAGACCACCCGAACGTAATCGCCGCCACGCCGATCATCACCGCCGCCGCCGGTGTGAACCACCGCGCCCAACCGCGGTCGATTGTGTCTTCGTCGTGCATGGCGAGCCTCTCGCAACTGACGAGGCAAATGCTCTGTCCGCCGTGAGCTGCCGGTTTAAACTGTTGCCGTAGGGCACACCTGGGTGCCACGGCATCCGCCGCGGCGCGGTTGACATCGACCCGATGTGCGAGCAATCCGCCGCGGCGGACGCCGTGCTAAGTCGGGCCGAAGAGCAGATCCGCACGGCGTCCGTCGCAGCGAAACAGGCGTGTGCCTATAGCGACGTCATTCGCGCTGCGACGGATGCCGTGGCACCCTGGCAAATCTTTCCGCCCCTCAATCCATGCGTGATTGACCTACCCATGAGGGTCGAAGATCTGCCGACGTTACTTTTGTCCGTTTTTTACAACTTAGGCAATTCTTTCTCGACCGGCTTGGCCAACTTGCGCGGCTGTTCCATGCGCCGTTGGTTCGAGGGTGGCGGAGGCGGTGGCGGCGTCGGCTTGCCGGGCTTAGCCTTGGGCGGCGGGGGCGGAGGCGCCACGTAGGCCTCTTCCACCCGGAAGCCAAAGGGGTCTTTCAGCTCGCGCTGGGCCAACAGCGCCCAGGGCGTGCCGGCGTTTTCTTTCACGCAGCGCGTCAACAGCCGCGTGGCCTCTTTGGCCGCGCGCTGGCTCTGGCTGCCATAGTGCAGCGTGGCGTCGGGCTTGAACTGCCAGCGGTTCGATTGCTTGTCGACAAAATCGGCCCCCTTGCCCTTCATCACCGCGCAGGCCCAGTTGTATTCGTAGCACCGCACGGTCATGGCCAGCAGCCGGCCATAGGTCAGGTCGTACCAGGCCCGCCAGCGCCGCGAATGCTCTTTGGCATAGGCCTGCTCCAGCCCCCGCGCGCCGAAGGGCGCCAGCGCCTGCTGCAAGACCGCGGCGTCGTAGGCCGCCGTCTCTTGGGCCTCGCGCATCTCATTGAAATACGTCTTGCCGTTGGGCGAGAACGACAGCCGCGGCGTGCCCTTCACCTTGCGCTGATGCGTGATCTCGACCGCCGCCAACACCGCCCGGCGCAACGGGCTGGCCGACGCCTGCCGAAGATACGTTTCGGGCGATTCGTAGTCGGGCAGGTAATGCCGCATCACGTCCATGTCGAAGGGCGTGCGGTCGGCGGCGTGGTCTTTGATGAAATACGCCCCGCCCGTCTCGTGGGCCAGCCGCGTGAGGGCGAACGGCCCCAGCCCGGAAACCATCGATTCGTATTGATTGCCATCGAACCAATACGGCAAGTGCAGTCGCTCTTCGCGCACGGTGTCTGGCCCGCGGTCGACGGGCAATAGATAGGTTTTGCCGTCGGTGTGCTTGTACGACATCGTGCCTTGCTGCTTGCCGAACATCGACGACGGCCCCACCACGTACACCGGTATGGCGTTGTTGCGGCAGAACTGCACGGCGTTTTCCAGGCGGTCGATGTCATTGCCCGACTCGTCGGTCCAGATGGCCAGCAGCATGCGGCGGTGCTCGGTGTTTCGCTCGCGTTGATATTGCAGCACGCAACCGAGCACGGCAGAAAAGACGTTTTCCACGCCCGACTTGTCGGTGTGCACCTTGCGGATGGCTTCGACGATCTCGGCGGCGTCGGTGGTGGGTGGCGCCAGCTCTTGCATTTCGAGGCCGTAAGCCACCACGGCGCTTTTGAGCGCCTCGTCACGCGTGCCGCCCAGGGCGTCGATCTCGTGGTAGATACGTTCCAGCCGCTCCGCGACTTCCTGGCGGTCGGCGGCCAGGCTGATCGAGGCGTCCATCAGCCAAACGACCAGGATGCGGTTTTCCTCCAGGTGGCCCATGATCTCGTCGGTCAGGCGATCGACGGCGCCTTCGACCTCGCGCACTTCGACCCCGACCGTGCCCGTCTGCACAACCACGTCGTTGATTTCAAATCCGCTCACGTCGGGCAGGGGCAGCTCAATCTCGGTCGGCGCCGCGAAATCGACCGGCTCGGGAATGTTATCGAGCAGCGAGTCGTCGGCGCCTGTCACGACCAATGATTCGGTCGCGGCCGACAGTTGGCTATCGGCCGGCTCTTCGTCGACTTCGGCGGTAAGCTCTGGTTCGGCCAGCTCGATCGGATCTTCGGGCAGAAAGTCGGTGACGGCCAGGTGAGGCGGCGGCTCGTAGCGCCGCCCCTCGTGGATCGCGCGGCCCAGGAAGACCAGCACGGCGGCATGCACCACGGCGCTGATGACGGCGGCGGTAAAGAATCGGCCCTTGAAGGAAGTGCCTGGATCGCTGGTGCGGTAGGCCTGGCCGAGTTCGTCGGCCGGGTCGATCCACGGCTCGACGAGAAGTTCGGCCAGTCGATACCATAACGAGCGCATGGTCACGCCTCCGCAGTTTTACGTCGTCTGCCCACGAAGAGTCGCTCCTTTAAGAGTATCGGCGTCGGGGGCGAATGTCGAGTAGGAACGAGGTTGACCAAAGACGTTTTGGCTGCTACGGTTAGAACCATTGGAAATGTTGAAACCTCGCAATTGTCGCCCGTAGGAAAAACCTTGTCGCCGCCGTCCGTCGAGTCCGAAACCGGATTCCGGAACTTATCACTCTCGCCCACGATGCTGGCCGCGCTCGACCGCGCCGGCTATCTGGAACCGACGCCCATTCAGGCCGGCCTGATTCCGCGGGCCTTGGCGGGCGTGGACGTCATGGGCCAGGCCCGTACCGGAACCGGCAAAACCGCCGCGTTTGTCATCCCCATTCTCGAACGTCTCGAAACCCGCAAGGCCGCCCAGGGCGCGCAGGCCCTGATTCTTGTGCCCACCCGCGAGCTGGCGGTGCAGGTGCGCGACGAGATGGTCAAGCTCGCCCACGGCCGCAAAGTCCACCCGGTGGCGCTGTATGGCGGCACGCCGATTCGCGCCCAGATCGAAAAGCTGCAGCGTGGGGCCGACTGTGTGGTGGGCACGCCCGGCCGCGTGCTCGACCACATGGCCCGCGGCACGCTGGTGCTGGACCATCTGCGGTTCGCGGTGCTCGACGAGGCCGATCGAATGCTCGACATCGGCTTTCGCCCCGACATCGAAAAGATCTTGCGCCGCTGCCCGCAATCGCGGCAGACGCTGCTTTTGAGCGCCACGGTTCCGGCGCCGGTGGCGCGGTTGGCCACGCGCTACATGCGCGACCCGGAGACGCTCAATTTTTCGCCGACCGAAGTGTCGGTCGAGACGATCGAGCAGTTTTATTTCACCGTGGCGCCCGAGCGAAAGTTCGAGCTGCTCTACAAGCTGCTCAAGCGTGAAAACCCGCAGCAGGCGATTGTGTTTTGCCGCACCAAGCGGGGCACGGAAAAGGTTTATCGGCATCTGCAAAAGAAAATGCCGGGCGTCGATTGCATCCACGGCGACCTGCCGCAAAAAACGCGCGACCGGGTGATGCTCAGCTTCCGCGAGGGCAAAGTGCGCTGCCTCGTGGCCACCGACGTGGTGGGCCGCGGCATTGATGTCACCGGCATCTCGCACATCGTCAACTACGACATTCCGGCGTTCTGCGACGACTACGTGCATCGCGTCGGCCGGACGGGCCGCATGGGGCGCGAGGGAGTCGCCTATACGTTCGTCACGCCCGAGGAAGGCCCCGAACTGACGCGCATCGAGATGCGGATCGAGCGGCTGCTCGAGCGGGCCGACATGGAGGGTTTTGAGGCGCTACCGCGGCGGGCAGCGACCGAGGCAATAGTGGGAATGGCGCCGGCCGACGGCACTGCCGCGCCGGAGGAAGAGGTTAAAAAGCCTACGCCGATGCTGACGGGCCGCGGCCGGCCCCCGCGCCGCATTCGCCGGGCGCTGTAGTGTCGCCTTTCGCTCCGCGAAAGTAGCGCTGTTGTCGCCTTTGGCGCATGTGCCTGGGTGCCACGGCATCCGTCGCTGCGCAGTTGACATTGCTATACGGAGACGCGCGGTCGCTGCGACGGACGCCGTGCGGATCTGCTCTTCGGCTCGACGTTGGGGCAGCTATGCACGGCGTCCACCGCGGCGATTTGGTCGCGCGTCGGATCAATGTCAATCGCGCCGCGGCGGATGCCGTGGCACCCATCCACCGCGCCGCGGCGGATGCCGTGGCACCCATCGACATAACCTTGTGCCGTGCGGCCGAATTCTCTACGATTCGCCGCCCTATTCCGCTCGTTCAAGGCTGCGCCCATGCGGAAACAATTCATTCTGCTCCACAATGGCCTGCGCGACCACCGCGGCCATTACTTCGAGACTTCGGTTTCGGTGGCCGAGGCGGCCCGCCGCGCGGGGTGGCATCCCGTGCTGGCCGCCCATGTCGATTGCCGCACTGAGCTACTGCCGTCTGGGCTCGAAGCCCACTCGATCTTCCGCACCGATCACTGGATGGACCAGCCGCCGGCGGAAGATGAGAGCGACACGAAGGTCGCCTTCCGCTCCGGGGAAGGGCATTCTTTCGCGGAGCGAAAGGCGACATTGGGCCAAATCCGTTGGGGCCTTGGCAAGGCTTGGTGGGCCGCTGACCGGGCGACGTTTTATCTGCTGCCGCCGGTGGCCTACGACGGCGGCCGTTGGCTGGCCAGGTGGTGTACGCCGCGGATTCTGCGCCGTCAATATCGTGTTCAGGTTCGGGCTCGGTTGGCCCAGGCCGCACGGCGGCTGAAGTTGCTCCGACCTTCCAGGGAATCGGACATCGGGCATGGTTCGCCGAATATCAATCGAGCATTGAAGACTCCAGACCGCGCCGACCTGGTCGGCAATGCGCTGGCGGCATTGCAGCCCTACGGACAAGCGCACGAACTCGAATACGGCCTGATCTTTCTCGACGATTTAGAGCGGCTGCTGAATGTCACTGGCGCCGGCGCCGGCGACCATGTGTGGCTGGGCACCGCTCATGCTCGCGAAGTGCTGGCGGTTGGCCTGGCCGTGCGGCGGATGGGCCCGCAATCGCCCACGTTTCATCTGGAATTTCGCCACTCGCTGTTTCGTTCCGAACCGACGCCGGCCGAACTGGAACAAGCGCCGATCGTCCGGCTGTACCGAACGTGCTTTTCACTTTACGAGCAACACGGTCTGTCGGAGCGCATCAAGTTCTATACCGACACCGCCGAATTGTCTCGCGATTATCAGTTGCTGACCCGGCAACCGATTGGCGTGCTGCCGATACCGTTTCGTGGCGAGTTGATTTCGGCCGCCGAGCGTCGGCCTGGCGAACCGCTGCGGCTGGCGTATCTGGGTGAAGCCCGCGACGAAAAAGGCTTTCCGCTGCTGCCCGGCCTGATCGACCGCCTTTTCGAAGACTATCTGCGCAGCGGCCGCGCACGCCTGCTGATTCAAGCGAACGTGACTGCTCCGCAATACAATCCGCAAAGTGCGGTTGCCCTGCAGCGGATCAAGCGTTACCCGGAACAATACGTCGAGCTGTTCGGGCTCGACGCGCCACTGTCGCCCGAAGCGTATTATGGGCTGGTCTCTCAGGCCGATGTGGTGTTGCTGCCCTACGATCGCGATCGCTACCGGGCGTGCAGTTCGGGCACCTTGGCCGAAGCACTCGCCGGTGGCCGCCCCTCGGTGGTGCCCGCCCGCAGTTGGATGTCGGCCCAGATGCCGCCCGGAGCGGGCGAGACGTTTCACGACGCCGCCTCGTTGGGCAGCGCGGTCGAACGGCTGATCGATAATTACGACGATTATCGCTCGCGCGCGGCAGCGCACGCCGCGGCGTGGCAGACGACGCATGCGCCTGACGCCCTGGTGGCGGCGCTGTGCGGGATGGCGGAATGCCAACGGCTCGCGGCGGCTTAGAATTTCAAAACTGGCCCCGCGTGGTTTTCTCCCAGAGGGTCCATTGACTCTTTCCTGCTTCTCGATAGCTTCATACGTCGTAGGATATCTACGGACATAACTCGGCGTAGCCAATTCACGATAGGGAACGGTCAAGGTGGCCCTGCCCGGAATTCCGCTGTGGAAGAACCAGGAGATTGTGCTCTATCATGGCACCTTGGACATCCATGTGCCCTCAATTATGCAGCACGTTGATCCGACCGTTTGCAGGTTCCTCACCGACTTCGGGCGTGGATTCTACACCACCGCGAATCTTCAGCAGGCCGAACGTTGGGCGCGCGATCTCGCGCGCCAGACGGCACGCGGAGCCGCGGCAGTCTTGAGTTTTGCGGTTGACCGCGACGCGCTCGCCCAACTGGAGTGCATGATCTTCGTGAGAGGAAGGCGAGAGTACTATGAAATCATCGCAAGTCATTCCTCGTGACGCTGCGGACCACTTTTGGTCCGTCGTCAGACGTTGCATTCGGGTATTCCACGCCAAGCGATCCCCGTCTGCCTTGGGAAAGGCGAGTCGTCTCAAAAAGAAGGTCGAGGGGCTGCCCGTCGCGGAGATGGAGATCTTCTACCATGGCGAGCCTTTCGACGTGGCCTGCCGTCTCGCAGGGCGTTCTCTTCGTGTCGAGGACTACTTAGACCGCTATTTGAAGATCCGTGATGGGAAGAACGGCGAGTGCTGCTGATGACGCGATGCGCACCACTTCGCGTCGCGCAAGACGGCAATGCGGTCCGCGAAGGCGCAGGAATCAAGGGCGAACCTCGAATGCCCAACTAGCGCGCAACACTAGTTCTTCTCAACGCCCAGCTCGGCGAGCTTCTTGGCGATGTCAGGTCCGTGCTCGGCGGCCTTCACGCTCTTGTCGATGTAAAGGATCTTGCCGTCCTTGTCGATGTAAAACGTCCAACGGTTGGCAAACCCGCGTTCCTTATTGAGCACGCCGTAGTCTTCGGCCGTTTGCTTGTCGGGATCGCTCAGAATCGGAAAGTCGAGATCGAGCGACTCGGCGAATTTTTTATTCACGTCGGGCGTATCGACGCTGGCCGCAAAATAGGCGACCTCGAACTGCCGCAGGTCTTTGCCACTCGAACCGAGTGACTGGCATTCCTTGGTTCAGCCGCCGGTGAAGGCCTTGGGGAACCAGGCGACCACCACGGCTTTCTTGCCCTTGAAGTCGGCCAAGGCGTAGGTCTTGCCGTCGCTGCCTTTCAATGAGAAGTCCGGTGCGGCGTCGCCCGTCTTGAGTTCTTTGGCCAGGAGCGCGGCTGGGCTGGAAGAGAGTGCGGCAATGGCGAGCAAGAGAGAAAATCGTTTCATGTTCAAAACTCCAAAATTCAGGGTCGGGTGGGCCGAGCTTGTAGGGTGGGCCGAGGGACGCGAGTCCCACCATTGGGTTCAAGCTCTCCGGAGGTCGCAGCCCGATGGTGGGACTCGTTTCACTCGTCCCACCCTACGGCCTCGATCGTAGAACGCCCGGCGTCGATTGTCAAAACCTATCGACTAACACCACGCGCAGATCGCAGACGTTCGTGTGCGTCGGCCCGGTTTTCAGCAGGCCGCCGAGCGGCTCGAAAAAATGATAGGCGTCGCTGCGCTTGAGATAATCGGCCGGATCGAGGCCGCGACTATGTGCGGCGGCAACGGTCTGCTCATCGACCAGCGCCCCGGCGGCGTCGGTGGGACCGTCTTCGCCGTCGGTCCCGCCCGAAAGAAGTACGATGCCCCGACCACCGTCAGGCGCGAGCACTTCGAGCGCCGCCAACGCCAACTGCTGGTTTCGCCCGCCGAGCCCGCGCACTTCGGGCGGGGCCAGCCGCACTACCGGTTCTCCGCCCGAGATCAAACAATCAGGCCCGGGGCCGCGGCGCATCGAGAGCGCCAACTGCGCCAAATGCCGGCCGACATCTTCGGCGTCGCCCTCAAGTTGTCGAGCGCAGGTCATGGCATGAGAATAACCCAGCCGCTCAGCCTCCATGCCCGCCGCGTCGACCGCCGTGACCAGATTGCCGATAATGTGGTTTCTCACGCGGCAGGTGAGCGGTTGGGGCGGCAACTGCGTGCGACGTTGCAAGTAATCGAAAATTGCCGCCGGCACGCCCATCTGGCGTGAATTGAACCGTTCGAGCACCGCCAGCGCCGCTTCGGGCGAAGAGCTATCGTCGAACGTGGGTGCCGAGGCGATGATGTTGATCGGGTCGCCCAACACGTCGGAGATGATGAGCGTGATCAACCGGCCGGCACTGCAATCACGCGCGAGTCCGCCACCTTTGATCTGACTGAGTTGCTTGCGTACGGTGTTCAATTCGGCGATGTTCGCACCGGCGGCGCTGAGTTGACGCGTCACCGCCAATTTATCGGCCAGCGTGATACCTTCGGCCGGGGCCGGCATCAGTGCGCTGGCCCCCCCCGAGATCAAGCAAAAACAGAGATCGTCGCTTTCCAGCGAGCGAACGAGCCGCAAGATTTCTTGTGTGCCGCGGACGCCCGCCGCGGTGGGCTCGTTGAGGCCCGCGGGCCGCGCCGGGTGCACGGTGAGCGGCGGCAGCGAGCGGACACAATCTTCGGGCACGTTGATCCAACCGGTGACCTGCTTTTCTGCAATGATCTCCGGACCAAGCGCCTCGAGCAGTCCCGCGGCCATGCCCGCGCCGGCTTTGCCCGCTCCGACGATGGCGATGCGGCGAACCGACGCCAGCTCGATCGGTTCATCGCAGATCAGCAAGCGATCGGCCTCGCACCGCATCGCTTGTCGCACGAGCCGCGCCGAGTCGACGCTGCGCAGACCTGCTTGCCAGATTTGCAAGGCGTCATGGCGCAAGCGGTCGGGCACGGAAGGGTTCAGGGTTCAGGGTTCAGGGTTCAGGGTTCAGGGTTCAGGGTTCAGCATTCTTAGCGTAAGCGTTCTCGCTTGCGCCCGCCACTCGCCCACTCGCGTCTTCGCCGTGCCGCCTCTTCGTCGTGTCGCCTCCTCGCCGTGCCGCCTCTTCGCCTTGTCGCCCTGTCGCCTCGGCCCTCGGCATCTACGCGCCGTCTTGCGCCGCATTCTCAGCAGACTCATCAGCCGGCTTATTGCGCGGGTCCTTGATGGCCTGGATCAGATCGGGCACGGCTTCGGCCGCGGGCGGTCCGATCTGCCCCAATGCCCGGGCCGCGCCCATGCGAACCTCTTTATCGCTGTCGTTCAGGGCCGCGATCAAGGCCGGAATGGCCGGCTCGGCCTTTGGTCCCATGCGGGCCAGGGCGCGGGCCGCCTGGGCACGCACGTCGCGGTCGGGATCTTGCAAGGTCTCGACCAGCGAAGGCACCGCGGCGTCGCCAATCCGCGCTAGGGCATCGGCGGCGGTTTCACGCACGCCCCAATCGCGAAAGGCCCGCATGATGCGCAGCCGCGCGGCCTCTTCCGGCTTGGCCGGGCGCACCACTTTGGCCTTCGGCTGGGCGGCGTCGGCCGGGGCATTTGCCGCTGCGTCCGACTTAGGCTGATTCTCGAATTTGCGTTGGCAGCCCGTCGGAACAAGGCACGCGGCCAGAGAGGCAACTAACCAAAACCGGGCAAAATGAGGCGTTACCATGACCACGTTTCCGAGTATTTTGGGACTGCCAGTGGGCCCACTGCCTGAATCCAGCATGTACCGGATCAGTCGAAATGTCCACGTCCGACCGATCTTGCCCCCGACTGGGGCAGGGATTACGATGCCGCACCCTCGAAGCAAGCCGGCGCCAGGAGGGCGCTATCGGCGATGCCGCGGGAAAACGCGTGCGGAAAGGATTCCAGCCATGTCTATCACCCTGGCCGAATTGGCCCAACTCGTCGGCGGCACGCTCACCCACCCGGAGCCTGTGGAGATTCACGGGGCGGCAACCCTCGCGGCGGCCCGGCCAGGTGAAATCACCTTGCTCGATGCTTCCGACAAGCCGCACCGAGCCACCCGCACCCAGGCGTCGGCCGCCGTCGTGCCACGCGGATTCTCGCCCGAACGGCTCCCCGCCATCCAGGTCGACGACGTCCATGCGGCGTTTGCAAAAATCGTGCTCCACTTCCGCCCCTTGCGTGCGCCGGCCCGCGTGGGCATCAGCCCCCGAGCCATCATCAGTCCGACGGCCCGGTTGAGCCCGAACGTTGACGTCCATCCGGGCGCGATGATCGGCGACGACGTGCAGATCGGCCCCGGCTCGGTCGTCCACAGCGGAGTGCAAATCATGGCCGGCTGCCAAATCGCAGAGAACGTCACCATCTTTCCCAACGCCGTGCTCTACGAAAACACGGTGGTCGGGCCGCGGGTGGTCATCCATGCGGGCGTGGTGCTGGGCGGCTACGGCTTTGGCTACAACGTGGTCGATGGCCGGCATCAGCTTTCGGCCCAGCTTGGATATGTCGAGATCGAGGCCGATGTCGATATCGGCGCCAATAGCACCATCGATCGCGGCACCTACGGGCCGACCGTTATCGGCGAAGGCACGAAGATCGACAACCTGGTGATGATCGCCCACAACTGTCGCCTGGGCCGTCACAACCTGATCTGCTCGCAGGTGGGCGTGGCCGGCAGCACGACCACCGGCGACTATGTGACGATGGCCGGACAGGCGGGCGTGCGCGACCACGTACACATCGGCGACCGCGCGGTGCTGGGCGCCAAGGCCGGCGTGCCCAACGACGTTGCGCCGGGGGCGGTGATGTTCGGCATTCCCGCCCGGCCCGAGCGCGAACAAAAGCTGATCCTGGCCGTCGAGGCCCGGCTGCCCGAATTTCGGCACCAGCTTCGCGCCGTGCAGGCCGCTGTGGCGCGGCTTGAAGCGCGGCTCGGACCAGACCAGGCCAATGCCGCCGCGTGAACAACTCCGATTGCCGGTTTTTACTTTTGCATTTTGCATTTTGACTTTCTTCGTGCGGGTTTGTCTGTCTCAGCCGGACGCCCGCCTCAATAAGTCAAACTGCAAAATGCAAAATGCAAACGTCAAAATGCAAAAGCTCGGCCTGCTGGCCGCCTGGGGGCGATTTCCGCTGGTCATCGCCGAGGCCCT
The DNA here is from genome assembly GCA_035252155.1 of Pirellulales bacterium. GTDB lineage: Bacteria > Planctomycetota > Planctomycetia > Pirellulales > JAICIG01 > JAICLL01. Next base: position 13,754 of record DATFDL010000345.1, read on the forward strand.
CGCCCGGCAAGGCTATCAGACGTATTGCTTGGGCTTGAAAGGCCACGCCGATCCCGCCCTGGCCGATCATTGTGCTGATTTCGAGTGGCTCGGGCTGGGCAAGGTAGGACAAGCCTGCCGCTACTTCCGCCGCCACGGGGTGCATCACGCCATGGTGGCGGGAAAAGTTCACAAACACATTCTGTTTCAGCCCGGCGTGTGCTACAAACACCTGCCCGACTGGCGGACGATTCGCGCTTTTTACAAGCACTTTCTGCTGAATCGCCGCGACCGCCGCGACGACACGCTGATGACCGCCTTGCTCGGCGAGTTCGACCGCGACGGAATCACGTTTGCCCCACCCACCGATTTCGCACCGGAGTTGCTTGTGAACGAGGGACAATTGACGCGCCGCGGCCCGTCGGAGGCGCAACGCCTCGATATCGAATTCGGCTGGCAACTGGCCAAGGAGCTGGGCCGGCTCGACGTTGGACAGAGCGTGGCGATCAAGGGCCGCACCGCCCTGGCCGTCGAAGCGGTCGAAGGCACCGATCAGTGCATTCGCCGCGCCGGCGAGCTGTGCAAGCAAGGCGGCTTCACCATCGTCAAAGTGAGCAAGCCGCAGCAAGACATGCGGTTCGACGTGCCGACCATCGGCATCGGCACGTTGCGCACTATGCTCGAGGCCGGCGCCGGCTGCCTGGCCATCGAGGCCGGCAAGACGATCATTGTCGATCAGCCCGACGTGATCCGCTTTGCCGACGAGCACCGATTGGCTATCGTGGCGCTTCCGTAGACACTGATCGGCATCAATCCGGCGCGCGACAGTGGTTCGCCGCGGCGGACGCCGTGCGGAGCAGCTCCAAAAGAATCGGACCGCAGGGCGATACACACGGCGTCCGTCGCAGCGTTCACGCTCTAGGGTATCGCGATGTCCAAACGCGCTGCGGCGGATGCCGTGGCACCCTGGCATCGATCGTTTTTTTGGCATATCTGGAATGGTGTGTACCCTCGCCTAAGACGCTCATATCTTAGTGGGTGCCGCCGTTGGATTTTTTGAGGCATGGTCCGGGCAAATCAATTGTTGCCGGAATAAAACGCCCCGACGGGAACTTGGCCCGCCGGGGCGCGGCGGTCATTGACCCGCCCGGACTCGGGTATCCCTCGTTGGGTTGCTTCCCAGCAGAGCCCAACTCCGTTTCCCCGAGCGCAGCCAATATACCAGCACTGGCAAGCCCAGACCAAAGCCGCAGACAGCGAGATAGTGGTAGAAATAGGAGCGCAACCAGATCGGCGGAGTACCATGGAAGGTAGCATTCTTCATTGAGCTGCCCGGCGATGCCTCAAAAATCCACCGGTGCCATGCCAATAAGTGTTCGCCAAGCCTTCGCCATTGATCTACGTTCGCTGGCGGCGCTGCGCATCGCTTTGGGGCTGATCCTTTTGATCGACCTGGCGGCACGGGCCACCAACCTCTCGGCCCACTACACCGACGCCGGCGTTTTTCCGCGTGCCGCGCGGATCGAGCTCGACGCCGCCGAAGCCGCCGCCGGCCGCGGCTACCATTGGTCGCTGCACATGCTCAGCGGCGACCGCTGGGCGCAAGCGGCGCTGTTCGCCGTGGCCGGCTGCTTCGCGCTGCTGCTCGTGATCGGCTATCGCACGCGGCTGTCGACCGTCGCCAGTTTTGTCCTGGCCGTAAGTCTGCAAAGTCGCAATCCGTTGGTCATCGATGCGGGCGACCTGATTCTCAAGTGCTTGTTGTTCTGGTCGATGTTTTTGCCGCTGGGCGCGCGGGCAAGCCTCGACCGGCTGCTCAGCAGCGATGAGCAGCCACGCGAAGCGATCCCGTCCATCGCTACTGCCGCCCTGTTGTTGCAGGTGTGCATGATCTATTGGTCGACGGCGGCCGAAAAGCACGACGCGATTTGGGCACGTGACTACACGGCGCTTTATTACATGTTTTCGATCGATACGTTCGCCCGGCCGCTGGGACATTGGCTGCTGCGATTTCCCAGGCTGCTCACCGGTTTGACCGCCCTGGCGTACTGGACAGAGTGGCTGGGTCCGTTTTTGGCCCTGTCGCCGCTGGGCAAAGGCCGGCTGCGCGTCTGCGCCGTGCTGTTGTTTTGGGGGCTGCATTTCGGCACGGCCATCACCATGGAGCTTGGCTTGCTGCCCTGGATCGCCATGGCGGCCTGGCTGCCGTTCTTGCCCGGCGTCGTGTGGGAAAGGCTGGGCGCGATGGTGAGCCGACTGAGTGCCCGATGCCGGCTAAACGCCGAGTCGCAACTGAGCGTTGCCAACTGCCTGCGGCGGTGGATAGGCCGCCCAGAAAAGCCTTACACCGCGCCCCGGCGATGGACAAGCTGGCTGGTGGGCTTGCTCTTGGCCTACACGGCGGTTTGGAACCTCAACCAGGTGACCGGTTTGCTGGACGCAAATTTCTCCGTGCCGCGTCAATGGAAAATCGCCGGCTGGGTCATTGGCATCGACCAGTCGTGGACGATGTTCGCGCCGTTCCCCATGACCACCGACGGCTGGTTTGTGATGAAAGGCGTGCTGGCCGACGGCACGACCGTTAATCTTTGGCGGCCGGGCGAGCCGCTGCCATGGCGCAAACCGCCGTCGCCCCGCGCCCTGGCCGCCGGCCGCCGCTGGGCCAAATACTTGCACAACCTGCTCACCGACGAAGGCGGCGTCTACGCCCAAGGACTGGCCGATTGGCTCCGTCGCCGCTGGGATCACGATTACGCCGGCGATTCTCCACAGCAGCGCGTCCGCTCGGTGGAGTTGGTCTATCAGATCGAAGAGACGCTCGGCCCCGGCCGCAAGAGCAACCTGATCACGCCCTATATTCTGTGGCGCGGGGAATATGCTCCTGATGCGGGCCCGTAACGGTCGTTCACGATTCTGCATGCGAATATACCGGTGGCTGGGGCAGAGGCTGGCCGGACCATGCGTGCCTTGCCGATTCGCTCCGTCGGCCAGCGATGCCCCAGTGCAGGTTGACCGTGCCGGCTTGTCGCGAGCACAATAAATGCGATGTCCGCGTCGACCGATTCTTCCCAGTCACACGCCGCCGAACCGGGCAAACAACAATTTAGCCTGCGATTTGTCTTCGCCGTCGTTACGACCGCTTCGCTGGCGCTGGGGATGCTGCGCTGGTTCGGACCGCCCGATGCCGGGGATGCGCTCTGGGTTTTAATAGAAGCACTCATGGTGGTTGTGCAAACCGCGGCTGTTGCGACGATCGTTCAACAAAGCAAGGCCGCAAGGGCGGCCGTCATGACGGGCGGCGTTACAGGCGCCGGTCTCGCCTTTCTCGCGTTCGGCGGACCCGCGCCATCCGTGCGGTTGATATTCTGGGTCGCATTCGGGGCGACGCTGGGCGCATGGTACTTTGGAGGGTTCATTGCGGCCCTTGATGATCGCACCCGTTTCTTGAGATATGCGTTGTTGCTCGCGTGCACCTGGACCCTGCTGCTCATTGCCACCGCGCTTTTCGCCTTTTATAAATACACCCCGATTGATTAGCACTCGACAGTCGCCAAGCGCCTCCGCTATTAGTAACTCAGTCTCCCCTGTGAACGAACCCTGCGAAAAGAGGCCCAATGCACGAACTGGATATCAACGTCGAATGTTGCCGCCGGCGTCAACAGCGGCTGCTCGGCGAAATGCGGCGGCTCAAGCTCGATGCGGTCATTGTGCAGAAGACTGAGCACGTGCAGTGGCTCGCCGGGCCGCGCTTCGCCTGGCTGGTCGAGGCGGCCGCGCTGCTCACCGCCGAAGGCCGTTGCACCCTCTTCGCCCCGGAGGCCGTCGAACTGGCGGCGGCCGACGACGTAGTTGCTTATGCAGCCCGGCGGATGGGCACCCTGCGCAACGATCAGCGGCAGGCTTGCTCCGAGGCCGTCGCACAGCATTTCGCCGGCAAATCGCGGCCCAAGCGGCTGGGCGTCGAATTCTCCTGCTTTGCACCCTACTTGGTAAACGCCATCGACGCGGAATTGTTGACGGACATCGAACCTGAGCTTTATCGGCTGCGGCGGCGCAAGGAGCCCGATGAGCTGGCCCGCCTGAAAAAAGCAATCGCCGGCACGCGCGTGATGTACCAGCGGGCCAGAGAGATGATCGAGCCGGGCGTCAACGAGCTCGATGTCTTCGATGAACTCCAAGCGGCTGCCGTGCGTGAATTCGGCGAGATGCTCACCGGCACCGGCAACGATTACGCCTGCGGCGAACGCGGCGGCCCACCTCGTAATCGGCAGGCGAAGGCCGGCGAGCTTTACATTCTCGATCTGGGGCCGGCCTTTCGTGGTTATTTTGCCGACAACTGCCGGGCCTTCTCGGTCGATCGCCGGCCGACCGACGCGCAACTGGCGGCTTGGGAGCAGCTCGCCGCGATTTTTCCCTTGGTCGAGCAGACCGTCAAACCCGGCCTGAGCTGCCGGCAGTTCTTTCAGACGGTCAAGCAGCGGCTCGATGCGTTCATGCCGGGCGGCTTCGACCATCACTTGGGGCATGGCATCGGGCTCTTTCCACACGAGGCGCCGCACCTGAATCCCGAGTGGGACGACACCTTTGAAGTGGGCGACGTGTTTACCGTCGAGCCGGGGCTTTATTCGCCGCAATTGCGGGCCGGCATTCGCCTAGAGAACGATTATCTGGTCACGCCCGACGGGGTCGAGTCTCTCAGCGATTTTCCGTTGCAACTGTAGGGTGGGACGAGTGAAACGAGTCCCACCATTTGGCTGTGTACCCCTGCCGCGCCGCGCTGCCTTCGACGCATTGCGCGCC
>DATFDL010000346.1:0-19909 GCA_035252155.1 Pirellulales bacterium
AGACGACCCTACGCAGTCGCCTGCCGACACGGCCGAGCTGCTCGATTCCTCGGTGCAGGCCAAGGTGGCAGCCTGGGAAAAAGCTCGTGGGCAGTCCGCCGAGGGCTGGACCACGCTCAAACCCGTCACCATCGTTTCGGCCGAAGGCTCTTCGCCGGCGAGTCTGAGCGACGGCTCGGTGCTGTTCGCCGGCAAGCGACCGGAGACCGACACGTACACAATCGCGGCCGAGACGAATCTGACGGGCATTACCGCGGTACGGGTCGAGGTGTTGACCGACGATAGCCTGCCGCACCGGGGACCGGGCCGGCAAGACAATGGCAACTTGCACCTCTCGGAGTTTCGCCTGCAAGCCGCCCCGCTAACCGATCGCACGGTCGTGCACAAGATCAAGCTCGAAAATGCCTCGGCCGATTTCGATCAACAGGGCTGGACCGCCGCGATGGCCGTCGATGGCCAGCCGAAAACAGCCTGGGGCATTTACCCGGAGGTCGGCAAGCCGCACGCGGCGGTCTTTGAGTGCCAGACGCCGGTAAGACTTGCCGGCGGCACGGCATTGACGTTTACCTTGGAACAAAAGCACGGCGGCGGGCATCTGATCGGTCGGTTGCGGCTGTCGATCACGAGGGCACCGAAACCGGTGCGCGCCCGGCCGCCGCTGCCCGATGCGGTGGCGCAGGCGCTGGCAGTTGCTCCGAGCGTTCGCAGCGACGAGCAAAGAGCCACGTTAGCGGTGCACGTGCTGGCCGAGGAAGTCGAGCGCGAGCTGGCCGCCTTACCTGCGCCGGCGATGGTCTATGCCGCGGCCAACGACTTCCCGCCCGAAGGCAGCTTCACGCCGGCCAAAACCGCGCGGCCGGTGTTTGTGCTGCGGCGCGGCGATGTCAATCAGCCGCTGGAGCCGGCCGTGTCGGGCGCGCTCGCGTGTCTACCCGGCTTGCCCGCCAAGTTTGAGCTGGCCGATCCAAGCGATGAGGGCATCCGCCGCGCGGCGCTGGCCCGCTGGCTAACCGATGCTCGCAACGTGTTGGTCTGGCGATCGATCGTCAACCGCGTGTGGCATTATCACTTTGGCCGCGGCATTGTCGAGACGCCCAACGACCTGGGGCACATGGGCGCCGCGCCGACGCACCCCGAGTTGCTCGACTGGCTCGCGGTCTGGTTTTACCGGCAGGGCGGCTCGCTCAAGGAGTTGCACCGGCTGATCGTGACGAGCGCCACCTACCGGCGGTCGTCGCGGCACAACGTGGAGTATGCCAAGCTCGACGCGGGCAATCTCTTGCTCTGGCGGATGAACCGCACGCGGCTCGATGCCGAATCGCTCCGCGACGCCGTGTTGGCCGTCACCGGCAAGCTCGACCGCACGATGGGCGGTCCCAGCGTCAAGCAGTTCATCGAAAAGCCGGGCATCCATGTCACGCCGATCGTCGACTATCAGAGCTTCGACGTCGATTCGCCGGCCAGCATGCGGCGGGGCGTCTATCGGTTTTTGTTCCGTACCCTGCCCGATCCGTTCATGGACACGCTCGATTGCGCCGACGCCTCGCAACTGACGCCCACTCGCAATACCTCGGTGACGGCGTTGCAAGCCCTGGCGATGCTCAACGACCATTTCATGGTTCGGCAGTGCGAGCATTTTGCCGAGCGGCTGAAAAGCGAGGGCGAAGGCGAATTGGTGCAAAGCGACGGCACACGGAGTGTGCCTGCTACTTTGGCCGACCAGATTCGCAGGATGTATCAGTTGGCATTAGGCCGCGATCCGACCGAACAGGAATCTACAGCGGTTGCAGAGTATGCGTCGCGTCACGGGCTGGCCAACGCCTGCCGGCTGATTTTGAATAGTAATGAGTTTATGTTTGTGAATTAGTGGGAGAGGGTTCAGGGTTCAGGGTTCAGGGTTCAGAACTAGTTGTGGACCGGTGGCTGGGGCAGAGCCTTGGCGATGCCCCGGTGCGAATCCAAAGGGTGCCACGGCATCCGCCGCGGCGCAGGGGGCATCGACCCGACGCGCGACCCGGCTCGCCGCGGCGGACGCCGTGCCGCACCGGCTATAATGTCGGGCCGAAGAGCAGGTCCGCACGGCGTCCGTCGCAGCGGCCACGACTGTCCTTAAAGCAACGTCAATCGCGCTGCGACGGATGCCGTGGCACCCTGGGACATATGGGACATATGCCGTGGCACCCCGCGTTATGAACCGGGGCATCGCCAAGGCTCTGCCCCAGCCACCGATGATTTGAGAAACTGACACCATGGCTCGTCGCATATTACCGATCGTCAATCGCGGCTTCGCCACCTCGCGGCGAGAATTCCTGTGCTCCGCCGGGGGCGGCTTGGGCGGCATTGCACTGGCCCAGTTGCTGGGTCGGCAAGATCTGTTGGCCGACTCGCACTTAGCTCCCCGCGAAGATCTCAACGGCGGGCTGCACCATCGGGCCAAAGCGCGGCGGGTGATCCAGCTCTTTATGAATGGCGGCGTCAGCCAGGCCGATACGTTCGATCACAAGCCCGGACTGGAAAAGCTCGACGGCCAAAAGTTCGACCCCGGCCAGCGTGTCGAGTCGGTCACCGGCTCGCCCGGCTTCAAGGTGATGAAAAGCCCCTTCACCTTCCGGCAGCATGGCCAATGTGGGCGGTGGGTGAGCAGCGTCTTTCCGCACCTGGCCGGCGTGGTCGACGACCTGGCGTTTCTGATGTCGATGGTGTCCAAAACCAACGTTCACGGGCCGGGCAGCTATCTGATGAACACCGGCTTCGTGCTGCCGGGTTTTCCGGCGCTGGGCGCTTGGATGTCGTACGGCTTAGGCAGCTTGACCGAGGATCTGCCGGCGTTTGTCGTCATGCCCGACCCGCGCGGTCTGCCGTACAACAACCAGGGCAATTTTACCTCGGGCTTTCTGCCGGTGGCGCATTCGGGCACGATCATCAGAGCGTCGTCGCCCACGCCCATCAATGATCTGTTTCCGCCCGAGTCGGCCAAGTACATCACGCGCGAAAGCGAGGCCGACGGGCAGGCATTGCTGGCCGAATTGAATCGGCGGCATCTGGCCGATTGGCCGGGCGACTCGCGGCTCGAGGCCCGCATCGCCTCGTACGAGATGGCCGCCCGATTGCAGCTCAGCGCGCCCGAGGTGCTCGACCTGGGACGCGAAACCGCCGCCACGCAAAAGCTATATGGACTCGACGACAAGGCCACACAGGAGTTTGGCCGGCGCACGTTAGTGGCCCGGCGAATGCTCGAACGGGGCGTGCGGTTCGTTCAGGTCTGGAGCGGGGCGGCGGGGCCGAAAGACAACTGGGACAATCACAGCAACATCAACACCGAGTTGCCGACGATCGCCGCGAGCGTCGATCGGCCGATCGCCGGGCTAATCACCGACCTGAAGGCCCGCGGCATGCTCGAAGACACGCTGGTGGTTTTCAGCACCGAGTTTGGCCGGCAGCCGTTTAGCCAAGGCGCCGCCGGCCGCGACCACAACGGCGGCACATTTGTGGGCTGGCTGGCTGGTGCCGGCATCAAGTCGGGCACGGCTTTCGGCGAAAGCGACGAATGGGGCTGGCGTGCCCGTACGCCCATCAGCGTTCACGACTTGCACGCCACCATTTTGCACCTGCTGGGCATCGACCACACCCGGCTGACCTATCGCCACAACGGCGCCAACCGCCGGCTGACCGACGTGCACGGCGAGGTGATTGAGGCCATTCTTTCGTAGGGCTGGCCGTAGCGATAAAGGTCTGTAGGGAACGCCCTCTGTGGCGTTCCGCGTAGGACGAAACGACGTCGAATCGCAGTTCACGGAACGCCACGGAGGGCGTTCCCTACAGACTTTTTCCGGTGAAATCCCCTTAACTTGATGCGTATGGGACTCGCAAGCTCGTCCCACCCTACCGCTCGAAAAGCGAAAGGCCCCAATTGATGATGAGCAGCGCCACGACAATCGCGGCAAACACCTGCACGACGCGCGGCGGCAAGGCATCGCGGCGACCGGCGAGCATCCAGGCCCGATAAGGAATCTGAAACAACACGACAGCCGCCAGCAGCCAGCCCAGGCGATGCGCCCGCCACGACGCCTGCCAATCGCCATGCGCCAGGTGCACAAAACTGCGCGTCAGGCCGCAACCCGGACAGGTCACGCCGAACATCGACCGCGACATGCAAAGATGCGGCAGCGGATAGTCTGACAAACCGGCGAGTGCGACCCGGTCGTCCTGCACCTGGAGCGCAAACGCCAGCCCCACGACCACGATGGCCAGGGCGGCGAAGAACAGATGTCGTTGCCGCGCGGCGGATGCCGCGTGAGGGTCGGCGGCTGACGGTGGCTGCGCGGTCATTGATTCTGCAGCGCGGCTTCGATCGCGAAGCGAACGATATTCCACATGCTGGGCGACTAGGGTAGTTGAGTTTCTGGCAGCCCTTCGCGTTTTGTCGAGTCGGCCGCCTCTAATCGCCGCTGTTCCCAATCGCGATTCAGACGGGCCAGTCCGGCGGAGGTCACTGCGGAGCCCGCCGTTTCGAGGTACATCATATTCGTCAGCGGTTCCAAATGCACCAGCCCAGCGTCGGATATGGCGGCGTTGGCAGACAAGTCCAACCGGTAGAGCTTCTTAAGCTCGCCGAGGCTCGCTAACCCATCGTCGGTTACCTTTGTTCGCCCGAGGCCGAGGTCTTGCAAGCTTGTCAGGCGGCCGATCGATTCAAGACCTTCATCGGTGATCGGACTGCCGCCCAGTTCTAGCCTTCGGAGTTGGCCCAGGGTGTCGATCGCGGCGAACCCAGCTCCGGTGAAGCGAGCCAATGAAAGGTCGAGCACTTCCAGCCGGGCCATCGCGCGCAAGTGTTCGAGGCCCGCGTCGGTGATGTTCGATCCTGCGAGGTTGAGCTCTTTCAGCCTTGTCAGGCGGCGAAGATGAGCCAGGCCGTCATCGCTGATTGTTTGGCGGTAGAGGCGAAGGACTTCGAGTGAGGTCAATTCGCCGATTGCTTCCAAGTGCTTGTCGGTAATGGTCGTCTGCCAGAGGCTTAATTCTCGCAACTGCGTCAATTGCTTCAACTGACGGAAATCATCGACTCCAATCCGGCCTTGGTAGATCCAGAGGCGCTCGAGGCTCGTCAAGGGAGCGAGCTTCGCCAAGCCGGGGCCGGTGGTGCCGCTAGGCACACTTAACGAACGGAGCCGCTCGAGCGTCTGCAGATGTTCCAAGGCGGCATCGGTGAGCTGCAACCCGCCCAGGTCGAGCTCTTCCAGCGCGTACAACTCACTGAGAAATCGCAGTCCGTCGTCGGTGACTCGGCCGCCCTCGATGGTGAGGGCGCGAAGATCTGTGAAGACGCTCAGTTGGGCCAGGTCGGAGTTGCTCGCGCTCCGCATCCTGACTTCGACCACCATGTTGAAAAACCCGCGCGAAACGTCTCCCAACAGGCCGACGACCCAATAGGGCGCTCGGGTTCCATAACCGACATGTCCGCCCGAGCGTTCGATGGCCGTGGCCACCTGGTGGCGGCGGATGGGACCGCGGGCATACATGGCCAGGAAGATGCTGATCAGCGTGAGCGCCGCCAGCAGCGTCGCCAACGTGAACTGAAACCGCCGCGCGCGCGGCCCAGCTTGCGCCGCGCCGCCCGGCGGCGGTGAGGGCGTTGCCAGTCGCAGAACCAACGACCCGACGACCGCTCCCACGACGGCCAACAGCAACTGCATTCCGCCCGGCCGCGAGCCAAACACCTGCCGGGCGAGAAGGATGCCGGCCAAAAACCCGATGGCCACCGCCGCGAGGGTTTTGGTCGGTCGCCCGCCGGTGCGGGCCTGCGTGGCCGCGCAGATCCAACCGATCGACGCGCCGGCAAAGGCCCCCAGCCCGACGCTGATGCCGATCAACCAGCGACGTTCGTCGGCGGCCTCGCCGACTACGGGCACGGTCGCCACACCCACCAGCGCTGCCGCCGCCGCGCCGCCGGCGCCCGCGATCAAAGCGATGAGCAAGTTGCGTCGCATGAGTCAGCCGCTGGTGGGGCTTCCGAGCAGGTCGGCGTTGATTTTGGCAATGGTGTTCGCCGCTTCCGGCTCGACCCGCACAACGCGGATGCCGAGCCCGGCATTCTCGACATCGTCGATCGCCGTGCGAATTGCCTCGCTCAAAATGGTCGCGAACCGCTCGAATTCGACGAACGCGATGCCGTCGCGCGTATTAAACTCGATGTCGCCTTTTGTTGCCTCGAACAGCCGATCGGAAAGCTCGCTAGTCAACTCAGCAACGCCGGAAAGGATGAGCGTGAATCGGTGGATTTTAAGCATAGCATAGCGTCGCGTCGATTTCTTCGTGACTCCTCAGCAGAATCTGTGGGTGGTTTTAGCTGACTCGTGGAGCGACCATGCGTTTTTTTGAGGCATGGCCGGGCAAATAAATGAGTGATTCGATCACGGAATCGTGGCGCCATTTATTTGCCCGGACATGCCTAGAAAAACGCAACCTTCGGTTACCATTCAGGGGTCAATTGTTATCCCTCGGCAGGAATTCCAACACCTGTTGGCGGCGATCGCCGGGCGGCACGCCGGCCAAGTCGAGCGCCTGCTCGGTGACGATTGGCCATTGACCGAGCAACGCCAGTAGCACATGGCCGGCGCCGACGCTGGCATGCCGCAGCTTCGACGCCTCGTCGATTGCTGAGGAAGGTATCGCGGTCGGGTCGCACTCGATGCTGAATTCACCGTCATCGCGGTATTCAAGCTCCGCGGAAATCGACCCTCGTACGTGTTCCACCGCGAGGGCTAATTGCGAGGGGGACGTCAGCAGCTTTCGCAGCGCGTCATCGGGATGCTGCAAGACAGTCACCAGCAAGTCGCCCGCGCCGACAAACTCGCGGTGCTGGCTTGCCGCCTCGCGCTCGGCCATCGCCAATAAATTCTCAAGTTGAGCGATATCCGGTCCTTTGCGGGTGAGCACAAAAACTGCCGTCGCCACAGCGCCAAGCAACCCAACGGCGGGCACACCGCACACCGCGCCAAGCAGCGCGCCTTGCCATGCCGGGCCGCGCCACTCCGACGACCACGGCAAAAGCGCGCCCACAACACCGCCAAGCAAAATGCCGTGCACTATGCCGACGCCAACGGCGACGATCGGCACGATTTCCCAGGGTTTGCGGTTCGGATCGAGGAACGGGAGTATTTCTCGGCCGCCAAGGACAATCGGCGAATGAATTTCATCCCGGATTTCAAATTCAAATGACTCACCGTCATCATGCCATTTTCCGCGCCACCAGTACCCGGATGGCGCGACGAATTCGATGAATGCGCCAAGCATTCGGAACGCGAGCAAACCGACCGCCGGACCGGCAACGAGCCATGCCGCGGCGGCGATCCACGAACGATCCTGCATGGCAATGATGGACGCGCAAAGAAGACCCCACACCAGCCACACGGCCACCCACCATCGCTTCCGCTCGACGATTTTGGTGACACCCGCGGACATACAGCCCTCATGCGCCCCTATGAGTCTCGGACGCGCGTGATCCCTCGGGGAGTTTCAGCGAAACCAGCGAAGATCCGTGGCTCGGCCCACCGGAGCAACCACCGCAACTAGAACAACCGCCATCGCCGCGTCGACGACCAAGCAATCGCCAGCCGCGCAGCCCAAGATAGCCGGCCGCGAGCGAAACTAAGATCAAGGCAGCGATGTCTTGCGAGAGAAATCCCATCATCGCGAGTTTCTTTTTGCGGCCGGCAGATCGGCCATTCTCTAAACAGGCATTCCGCGCTCCACACGAAATCGCCGGGGCATCGCCAAGGCTCTGCCCCAGCCACCGGAGCGTTACTTTCGCGGAGCGAAAGACGACAAATCTGTACTGCTTACTATCCCCCACTGCCCGGAAACAACATGCCCACCTGATACGTGACCAGCGCCGCCAAATAGGCCAGCGCCGTCATGTAGCCAAACGTAAACAACGGCCAGCCCCAACTGTTGGTTTCGCGCTTGATGATCACCAGCGTCGAGGCACACTGCGCGCACAACGCAAAGAAGACCATGATCGACAACGCCACCGGAATGTTGAACACCGGGCGATCGGTGCCTTCCCAGCGGGCTTGCCGCAACACCTCTTGCAGCCGGTTCTGATCTTCGTCGTTTTCCAGATCGAGGTCTTCACCCAAATTGTAAATGATGCCCAGCGTCGCCACCACGACTTCTCGGGCGGGAAACGACGCCAACACCGCCGAGCCGATCCGCCAGTCCCAGCCCAGGGGCCGCACCGCCGGTTCGAGCCCTCGCCCCAGCCGGCCCAGCAGACTCTGGCGGTTGTAGGCGCCGGCGATCTCGTGCTCAAGCCTTGATTGCTCTCGCCGCAGAGCGTTGCGATTGGCATCGTTCTCTGGCATCGCCGCCAAGCGCTGTTCGATCGCCTGCTTGCGGGCTTGGAAGGGCGCCTCGACCTCAGCGCCGTGAGGGTAATAGAGCGCGGCCCAGACCACGATCGAGACCGCCACCACCAGTGTGCCCGCCCGGCGAACAAAGGCCCAGCCGCGCTCGACCATGCGATAGAGCACCGTGCCGGCCGAAGGCCATTTGTAGGTGGGCAGCTCCATCACAAAGGGCGGCGTCGGCCCGCGCAACAGCGTGCGCTTCAGCACCCAGGCCACCCCCGCGGCCGTCACGATGCCGATCAGATACATGGCGGTCATCGTCAGGCCCTGCAAGCCGATCAGCCCCCCCAAATACGATCGGGCGGGAATGAACGCCGCGATCAACAGCGTATAGACCGGCAGCCGGGCGCTGCAGCTCATCAACGGCGCCACCAGGATGGTGGTGAGCCGGTCGCGGCGGTTTTCGATGACGCGCGTCGCCATCACGCCGGGTATGGCGCAGGCGAACGACGAAAGCAGCGGGATGAACGATTTGCCGCTCAGGCCGACGCGGGCCATGAGCTTGTCCATCAAGTACGCCGCGCGGGCCATGTAGCCGCAGTCTTCGAGCACGGCGATGAAGAAAAACAGGATCATGATCTGCGGCAGAAAGATCACCACGCCTCCCACGCCGCCAATCAGGCCCTTGATGAGCAGGCTGCGCAGCGCGCCGTCGGCCATGTGGGCGGCCACCCAATCGCTTACCGCGGCCGCGCCCGATTCGATCCACTCCATCGGCCACGCCGCCACGCGAAACACCGACTGAAACACCACCACCATCATCAGCAGAAACAACAGCGAGCCCCACAGGCGGTGCGTCAACACGCGGTCGATCCGATCGCTCGCGGTATGCGGCCGCTGGGCGGGACGCTTGACGACTCCTTCGAGCCGCTCGGCGATCCAACGATAACGGGCCATCGCCTCGACACCGGGCACAGCCAGCCCGGCCGCATGCAGCCGCACACGGGCCTCGCGTAGTTCATCGCCCAGCGTCGTGGAACGGAATTCATTCCGTTCGCCTGCGTGGAGCAAATGCCCTTCCAAATACCCGGACGTGTCGAGCAGCAAACGCTCGATGAGCGCCCGCGGCAACGCCTGCTCGGCACGCTCGCGGAAGTGCCCATCCAACAGCCCCGTCAACCGGTCGACTTCTTGGCAAAATGGTTCGGGGAACGGGCAGGCAGCCACGGTCCGCTTGCCCGCCGCCGCGTTTTCTAGCGCCGCTTTCAGCTCTTCCAAACCAAGGCGGCGGTTGGCCTGGATTTCGACGACCAGCACGCCCAGCCGCCGCGCGAGCAACGCCGCATCGATGGCCATGCCGCGCTGCCGCGCGACATCGACCATGTTCAACGCCACCACCGTGGGCAGTCCAAGCTCCAACGCCTGGCTGACCAGGTAGAGATTTCGTTCCAGGTTGCTGGCGTCGACAATGCACAGCACCACATCGACGGGCGGGGCGTCGCCACGCCGGCCCAGCAAGACATCGACCGCCACCATTTCGTCGGGCGAGCGCGGCGCCAGGCTATATGTGCCCGGCAGGTCGATCAGCGTAAATCGCCGATCGCCATGCGTCATGTGGCCGATCTTTTTCTCGACGGTCACGCCCGGATAATTGCCGACTCGCTGCCGCACGCCGGCCAGAGCGTTGAAGAGCGTCGACTTGCCCGTGTTGGGGTTGCCGATCAGGGCGACGGTCAAGGTGCGGGAGATGGTCGAGGCCGACATGCTACACCAACTCGACTTCGACGCCGGCGGCTTCGGCCTTGCGGAGGCTGAGGCGATAGCCGCGCAGCTCAAGCTCTAGTGGATCGCCCAACGGCGCTCGGCCGACCAGCAACACCTCGACGCCGGGCGTCAGTCCCATTTCCAACAGCCGAGCCGAAACCTCGCCATCGCCCGCAATGTGCAGCACACGCGCTCGCGTTCCGGTGGGCAGATCGGCCAGACGGCTCACACGGCGATTCCCGGCTTGACTAAGACCCCCGCTTGACTAAAACGCTGAGCAACTCATCGGCGCGGAAACCCAGCCGCTGATTGCCGAGCTTCAGAATGCAGGGCGCGCCCGGCTGCACCATTTCGATGGGCTCGCCGTGGCGCAGCCCCATTTCGTGCAACCGATGGACTTGTTCGGCCCCGCCCAAGACGGCGGCCACGATGGCACAACATCCCACACCAAGCTGGCTCAACGGGATCAGTTCGGCTACGTCGTTCACTGCTAGCACCGGCGGGCTAATTGCGACAGCGTCTCAAACTCATTAAGCCCGATTGTACGGTGTGACGGGGTGGATAGCAATGGGTGGGGCAGTTTTTTTTGGGTAAATGTAACTGCAACCGGCAACGAGAGATAAGTCGATTACATCTGTAGGGAACGCCCTCTGTGGCGTTCCGCGAGGGGCGGTGCGACGTCGAATCGCAGTTTGCGGAACGCCACGGAGGGCGTTCCCTACAGACCTCGATAGGTGAGAACGTGAGAGCGAAGTATCAGCCGAACACGCCGGGAATCGGTTCGCCGTCGGGCAGGACAAAGTGAGGCCGGCCGTGCTGGTCGTAAAGCCGCTCGGCGGGATCGATCGCCAGCGCGCGATAGATGGTGGCCGCGACGTCGCCGGGCGAATAACCGCGAGAAAGCGGAAACGCCCCTTGCCGGTCGGTGGCGCCGATCACTTGCCCGCCGCGCACGCTGCCGCCAGCGAAAAAGATCGAGCCGGCCGGCCCCCAATGGTCTCGGCCGCCTTGGTTGTTGATCTTGGGCGTGCGGCCAAACTCGGTGTGAAACACCACCAATGTCGAGGCCAGCAGCCCTCGCCGATCGAGATCGCTCAACAGGGCGGCGAAGGCCCGGTCCATGCCCGCCACGTGATAGCCCCGCAGCGCCATCTGGCTGATGTGCGGCTGCTTCTGTTCGGGCACAGCGTGATTGTCCCACAGGTTGCCGTAGTCGGGATCGTACCCGTAATCGACCATCACGAAGCGGGCGCCCGCTTCCACGAGCCGGCGGGCCAACAGGCAGCGTCCGCCGAGCTTGGTGCGGCCGTACTCTTCGCGCGTGGCGTCGGTCTCGTTCGATAAATCAAAGGCCCGCCGCACGGCCGGCGATTCGAGCAATTGAAACGCGCCTTGATAATGCCCGTTCATCGCGCCGCCCCGCTGGGCGTCGCCAATCGTGCGATCGAGCAGCCGCCGCAACTGCGAGCGCTGGCTGAGACGATCGGCATCGAGCCCCGCCAGCAAGGCTAGGGTTTTGGGTGCGAGATCTTCCTTGGCTAAGGGCGAAGGATCGGCCGATTTTTCGCCCACGGTGAAGTCGGGCTGCTCCGGCTCGCCACCCACGCAGAACGGCGAATATTGTCCGCCCAGCCAGCCGCCCACAAATTCGTTCGTGGGCGGCGGACCTGGCCGCGTGATGCCGGGCACCGCGATGTAGCCGGGCAACTGGTTCCGTGGCCCGTGCAGATACGACACGATCGAACCGATGTTCGGTTCGCTGGTGATCTGCTGCATCGTCACCTTGCGGCCCGAAAGGCAATATGCCTGGCTCAGGAAGTGATCGTTGCTGTCGTGCGAGAAACTGCGCACCAGGCAGAATTTGTCGGCCACCCGGGCAAGACGCGGGCAACTCTCGGCAAAGTGTACGCCCGGCAGGCAGGTGGCGATGGTCGATAGCGTGCCGCGGATTTCTTCAGGCGCTTCGGGCTTTGGATCAAGCGAGTCGTGGTGTGTGACGCCGCCGGCCATCCAGAGGAAGATGACCGAACTGGCGGTGGGCTTGGGCTGGTTGCTTTGCTGCGCGGCGCGGGTTTGATTTTCCATGCCCGGCCAAAGCGAAGCCGACACTCCCAGAGAGCCAACTCGCAGCAGATCGCGACGGGTCAGAAAGGTGACGGGTAGGTTTACCATAGGCTAAAAGCCACGGCTCGATAGACCGTAGGATGACCTTCCTAGGTCGTCCAGCACCCAATATACCACGGGACGACCTAGGAAGGTCATCCTACGGCAGACGCGCCGCCTCTCTTGGAACGGCACGGAGTCCGTTCCCTACCGACAATGTGGGACAGCCGCCCTCGGCTGTCTCGCCGTCGCCTTTGGCGACCGCTTCACAGCCGAGGGCGGCT
Organism: Pirellulales bacterium; assembly: GCA_035252155.1. Classification (GTDB taxonomy): domain Bacteria; phylum Planctomycetota; class Planctomycetia; order Pirellulales; family JAICIG01; genus JAICLL01. The sequence continues at coordinate 12,503 of DATFDL010000346.1, forward strand.
GTGCCACACCGGCGGACGATGTCGCATTCGCGGCCCGCGTGGAGTATAGCATATCACATCCACTCTTTGATCACGCGGCCTTCATTGAGCCGAAGGGGCCGACCGTCGGCGGTCGTGGTGATCAGGTCGAGCGGAATGCCCAGCTTGGTGTAAAGGGTGGCGGCCACGTCCTCGGTGAAATACTCATGGTCCACGGGACGGCCGCCTTCGTCGTCGGTCTTGCCGAGCACCGATCCGCCTGGCACGCCCGCCCCGGCCATCAAGATAAAGCCGGCGCTGGCCCAATGGTCGCGACCACTGGCCGAGTTGATCTTGGGCGTGCGGCCAAAGTCGGTGAGCCACACCACCAACGTGCTGGCCAACAGCCCCCGCTGCTCCAGGTCGATCAGCAATTCGGGAATCGCCTGATCGAGCGGCGGTAATTTACCTTTCAGACCATTAAACAGGTCTTGATGGTGGTCCCAGCCGCCATCGGAGACGGTGACAAAGCGCACGCCCGACTCAATCAGCCGCCGGGCCAAGAGGCAGCTTTGCCCGAACGTGTGCCGGCCGTAGCGATCGCGCAGAGCGGCGTCTTCGCTGTCGATGTCGAAGGCTTTTTTCGTTTCGGGGGCGGTAATCATATTGAGCGCCGCGCGGTAATGCTCGTCGAGCGCGTCGAAGGCGGCCGGCTGCACGTCGAGCTTGCGCTGCAGGGCTTCGACCGCTCCCAGCATGCTGCGGCGGCGCTCGATGCGCGGCAGATCGACGCCGGACGGGGGAGTAATATCACGCACATTAAAAGGCGTCGAGTTGGGATTGGCCAGCAGCTCGAAGGGATTGTACTCGGCACCGAGATAGCCCGACGTGCCGCCGCCGAAGGTGGCGTGATCGACCGCGCCGCCAAGCTGAATGAACGGCGGCATCTTGGTCTTGAATCCCTTTTGATGGGCGACAATCGAGCCGTAGCAGGGATAGACGATGGCCGGATTGATGGCGTGGCCCGACATCATATATTGGTCGGCGACGCCATGCCCAGCGTTCTGCGGGTTCCAGCTTCGCAACAGGGCGAACCGCTTTAGTTCCTGAGCCATCCGCGGCACGATCTCGGTGAACTTGACGCCTGGCACCGCGGTGTCGATGAACTGATACGAACCGCGCACGCTCACCGGCGCGTCGGGCTTGGGGTCGAACGTATCGTGATGGCTGGTGCCGCCCTGTGTCCAAATGAGGATGCAGTTGACGTCTTTGGCCGCGGGCGCGGCAGCCGCCCCGGCTTCGGCGGTGTTGGCGGCGGCCCGACGGCCGGCCAGCAGCGTGGGGAGCGACATTCCCAGGCCGGCCAGCGTGCCAACCTGTAAAAAGCTGCGTCGATGGATGCCTTCGCAATCGCGCGTCGTTCGCGGCAGCAGCTTGAGCATGGCGGGAAGCTCCGGCAGAAATCTGAAATCTGATTGTACAGGCGGGAGGTTTTTAGGAGGCGGTCGACGGGCCGACCATCCCCCCAAGGCAGGCGTTTGCATTATAACGCCCGCCGCCGACGCATCAATAGGCGGTGATGGGTCCGTTCATGGCGGAATCGCAGGGTGCCACGGCATCCGTCGCGGCGCGCGCGATGTCGCATCGCTCGGAAAGTCCTGCCGCCGCGATGGACGCCGTGCCGCGGTGGCGACCCAGGTGGCAATGGGGAGCGTCTCCGCACGGCGTCGGCCGCGGCGACTTCGTCGCAAGAGATCAGCCCCACGCGCGCCGCGGCGGATGCCGTGGCACCCTCCCCTCGGGCTGACGTCCTACTCACTGGTCGGGAGACCGTGCCGCAATCGGGCGTAGCTCAGACGGGCTCGCGATCGGCCCGCGTCACCATAACGATGCCCGCCGCCACAGCCAGCGCACCCAGACTCAACTCGCCGGTCAGCGGATCGCCGCGGAACCACGCCCCGAACATCATGCCGCAGAGCGGTTGGGCGAAGCCGAACACGGCCACCTGGCTCGCGCGATGATGGCGCAACAGCGCCGTCCAAATCAGGAAGCAGAGCCACGCCACCACGACGCCTTGATACGCCAGGCCGCAAACGGCGGCGGGCGTAAATCGCCAGGCCCTATCGGCCTCCACCACTAGACTGGTAGCAAAGAACAGGGCGGTCGCCAGCAAGTTGCTCCAAAACAGAAGCTGCGGCACTCCGACCACAGCTAGCGCTCGTTTGCTTACGACTGTATTGACGCCGATCAAAAAGCTGCTTGCCAAAACAATCGCGTCACCGCTCAGCGTGACAGCATCGACCGGAGACGTTTCCGACGTCCTCACCGCTTGCCCGCTGGCGACGACGGCCAGCAGCCCGGCGAACGCCACCAACAGCCCCATCAGCTTGGCCGGCGAAACGCGATCGTCATGCAGAGCGTAGTGAGCAATCAGGGCCACGAACACCGGATACGAGCCGATCAACACCGAACCATGCGCGCTGTTGGTGCGCGCCATGCCAAAATGAAAAGAGCCGATTTGCACAAACAGCAGCATGCCCATGGGCAGCACGGCCGCGAACTGCCGGCGGGCGATCGCCAGCGAGCCACCTTGCCAGCTCACTGTGGCGGCCAGCAGCACGGTGGCGATGCCGAACCGCAGTCCGGCCGTGGCCAGCGGCGGAATGTCCTCTTGCGTAAACCGCACGGCCACCGCCAACCCGCCCCACAGCACCGCGCACAGCGTGGCCAACGCCGCCGTGGTCGGTGTGATCGGTTGCGTACTATCGGATGGCATTGATCTGATGTCCGACAGCCAACGCCTTCCGCAAAGCTGGATACCGTTCTGCCGCTTCGAGATGCTTCGATTCCGACTCCGGCACGGATGACGGCCCGCGAATCGAGATGCTCACACGATTGGGTATTTGTTCCAGACGCCGGGCGGCCTGATCGTCGAGCCGGTCCGCCGGCAGAACGATGTGATACCCGGCGTTGTGAAAACTAGGACCAAGCACATAACGGCACCAGTGGGGAAAATGGCGGCGGGCGACGGAAAAAACTCTCGCTCCATCCTTAGACAACGCATGAATGGCTTCTTGTTCTTCTTCGGCGCGGCGAGCCTGAAAGTGATAGTTCGCTGCCCAGATGGCACAGAGCGTCATCAGGGCGAAAATGGTTCGTAGGCCAAACTGTGGCCGTCTGCGAAATCGATTGAGGTTCACTGCGCTTTCCTCCATGAAAGTAAATCGAAGCAGGGCGTTTCCATTCCCCCTGGCCCTAATTATGTCATGGAGGTCGGCAAACACAAACAAATCTTTTACCACTCGCACGCGACCGTAGGATTGCCGACCAGTGCCGCGGGCATGACATGGTGGGCAGTGCCACCTACGCTACATCAGTCCCGTGATCGGCTCGCCGTGATAGATGGCATGGGGCCGCTCAAGCGCGTCGTGAAAGACGGCCAAGGGCGGGATGCCCAGGGCGCGATAGATGGTTGCGGCCATGTTTTCGGGTGTTTGCGGGCTGGCAGCCGGAAACGCCCCAATCTTGTCGGACGATCCGACTACCGTACCACCGCGCACTCCGCCGCCCGCAAAAAACACGGTCTGCACCGCACCCCAATGATCGCGGCCGGGCAGCTTGTAGAACTGCCGTAAGTGCGTGATCTTGGGCGTGCGGCCGAATTCTCCGGCCATCACCACGAGAGTGCTCGACAGCAATCCGCTGGCATCGAGATCGTCGAGCAATGCGCTGAGCGCGCGGTCGGTCGGTGGAAAAAGTTTGTCTTTCAAGTGAGGAAACGCCTCGCCGTGGGTGTCCCATGTTTCGTTGTTGCCCAGGTTCACCTGCACCAGGTTGACGCCCGCTTCGACCAATCGGCGGGCCATCAGCAGCGACCAGCCAAACGCGTTGCGGCCGTAGCGGTCTTGCGTGGCGTCGTCGGCCCGTGTGACGTCAAACGCCGTCTGCACTCGCGAATCGGCGAGCAACGAAATCACACCCTGCCGGTAGCGATCGAAATCGTTTCGTTCGGCGGCCTCTTCGAGCCGCTGACGCTGGCGCTGCAAGGCGTCGAGTACGGCCAGCCGATTGCGAAACCGCGGCCCGTCGATGCCCTGGGGCAAACTGAGATTGGGAGCTTGAAATAACCGTCCGTCGGCGTGGCCGCGTTCTTGATGATCGAATTGGTGCGTTGGATACGCGCCATAGGAGGTGGCGTGGAACGGCGACGCATCGACGAACCACGGTTCGTGCCGCGGTCCTAAGATGCCGGCGAACTGGCCGGGAATCACTCGGCCGGTGTTGTGAATCAATCGCTCGGGCAACACGACGGCCGGCGGCAAGTTGTTGCGCTGCGGCGTAGCGAAAGCGGCCACGGCTGCGATCGAGGGCCAATCGCCAGGCCGGGGCGCGTTGGGATTGAAGCCCGGCGGCAACTCGCCGCGGCCGGTCAGCATGATGTGATGCCCGGCCGAGTGATCGTTCGAGCGATGCGTGAGCGACCGCACCAGCGCCCAAAGCTGGCTGCGCGCGGCCAACAGGGGCAGGTGTTCACAGATTTCGATGCCCGGCGTGCGTGTGGCGATCGGCCGAAATTCGCCGCGAATGTTGTCGGGCGCCGCGGGCTTTAGATCAAAGCTCTCGTGCTGCGCCAGTCCGCCGGAAAGAAAGACGTAGATCACCGACTTGGCCGGTGGGGCCGCGGGCGCCGTCGCCGTGGCGCGCAGAGCCGAAAGATGATTCATCCCCAGGCCCAGCAAGCCGATCGAGCCGGCCTTAACCAAGGTGCGGCGCGAAATGGCCGGATGTTCACTCGCGTGCAAGCCCGTGGATGCCACCGAACGCCTCCTGTCGGAGCATCAATTGATCACAATGTCTTCGATCACCAATTTGCCCCCTTCATCGATAATCTTGAACTGCACCTTTTTGCTTTTGGCCCGCCCCTTTCGTTGCCGCCCGCCGCCGGCCGCGTTGCCGGCAGGCGCATTGCCGCCGGCTGCAGACGAGCTTGACTCGATCACCACCAAGTGTCGGCGCTGAATCTGTTTGGTGGCGATCACCTGAGGATTGGCCAGGGCCGATTTCAAATCGGCGGTCATTGACTCGCCAGCCTTGCCATCGCGAATGGTTTTGGCCTTGCCGCGTGCCTTGGAGCTGAACAGGTCTGCCGAGGCGGCCAATTCATCGGCGTTGAGCTTATCGCAGAATTCTTTGACCACAAACTCGGGCGAATCGGGTTTGGCCTGATCAAGCGATGCGCCGCCGCCGAAACCCTGTCCACCAAAACCCTGCATGCCGAATTGCTGGCCGCCGAATTGTTGTCCCCTTTGGCCGCCCGGCGGTTGCATGCCGGGCTGTCCGCTGCCGCCCTGCATCCGCTGCATCATCTCGCTCATATTGCCGCCGCCAGGTGGCTGCATACCGGGCTGGGCGCCCTGCGGCATCATCCCTTGTTGCGGCATTGCGCCGCCTTGCATGCCCTGCATGCCGGGCGGCATCAAACCGGGTTGCCCTCCGCCGGACGGCATCATTCCTTGTTGTGGCATTGCGCCGCCTTGCATGCCCTGCATACCGGGCGGCATCAAACCGGGTTGACCGCCGGACTGCATCATGCCCTGCTGGGGCATTCCCCCGCCTTGCATGCCCTGCATGCCCGGTGGCATCATGCCCGGTTGTCCGCCGGATTGCATCATACCCTGCTGCGGCATTCCACCGCCTTGCCCGCCTTGCATGCCCGGCGGCATCATGCCGGTCATTCCACCTGATTGCATCATGCCCGGCATACCGCCGCCCTGCATGCCCTGCATGCCCGGTGGCGTCATGCCCGGTTGACCCTCGCTGGACCCGCCTGACGATGGCGCTTCAGATGCCGCTGACTCGGCGGGCGCCGGCTCAGCCGGTGCGGGTGATTCGCGGGCAGGCGAAGGTGAGCTGGTCGATGACGAAGGGGTGCTTGGCGCCGACGCGGTCGCAGCGGAAGCCGGGGGCGTAACGCTCGCCACCTGGGTACTTGAATCGTCATCGCCGCAGCCGGGCAAGACGGCCGACAACAACCCAAGCGCAAGCCACAGTGTCCACAAACGTGCGATTTTCGTCATGACTGACCTCGCAAAGAGCGACCCGCGGCGCCGGTAAAATGCCAGATGGTGTCACCCGGCCCTGTGAGCGTATTGTCGCAGCAAAACAGCAGGTTAACAAGCTGGGCGCGGCCCGCGCATTCATCAAGCTGAGTTCATTGCCAAGTATCTGGCCATCGACACCGGCACGCGCGGCCCCGGAAGGCGAGCTCGCCGAGCCGGTCCTAACTACGTGGAGCGGTTCGGGCAGTCCCGCGATCCGCTACCGTACGGGCGATTTAGTGCGCCCCATCGCTTCGTGCAATAATCCAGTTGTTCGCTCAACCGAAAATCAGAATCGCCTCGCTCGACAAATCATCGGACTAGGATCGTGAGCGCTTACCAAGTTTTTCATTTTGCACTGCGCCGCAACCTCTTGCCGTAGGGACAGTTGGAGCCGTTTTTCAGGTGTTTTTTCGGACGGGGGGGTAATAACTATTTTGGGGGGAGTAAAATGTAAATAACGCTGTCCACGACAGGTTGGTATAACTCGCCACTCCGCTCCCTGTAGTATACAAATGATTAGATTCGCTGTCAATCGCCGACCGAGGCCAACCATTCACCGGCCATGAAAAAAATCGGTGCATGATCTTATTTTTGAAAAAAGACATCCTCCTCCCGGCAATGATAAGGAGAAGGGCAGACGTTTGAGGTTTGATCATGCCAACGGTCGAGTCGGGGCTTATTCCGCAGGCAATGCGACGAGCGGTGAGCGAATCGGACGAAACGCGTCCATCCGATGCCGAACTGCTGAGCTCGTTCATCGCACTGCGTGACGAACGGGCGTTTGAAGCGCTGTTGCGCCGATACAGCGGCATGGTGATGGGGGTATGCCGGCGGATCCTTCGCGACGAATCCGACGCGGAAGATGCCTTTCAAGCAACCTTTCTCGTCCTGGTACGCAAGGCCAGCTCCATCAAGCCGCGTAGTCTGGCCGGAAGCTGGCTGTACGGTGTCGCCACCAAAACGGCGTTCAAGGCCAGAACCATGAGAACCAAGCGGGCCGCCAAGGAGCGTGAAGTGGCCATCAAAACCGAGCGAACCGCAGTCGCCAACGACGCCGCGGACCTGGAGGAAGTGCTCGACCAGGAATTGCGGCGACTTCCCAGCCGCTACCGGTCCGCCATTCTGCTCTGCGATCTGGAAGGCAAGACCATCGCCGAAGCCTCACGACAACTTGGTTGCCCGCCCGGAACCGTGGGCACGCATTTGCGACGCGGCCGTGAAATGCTCGGCCGCCGGTTGAGGAAACACGGCGTTGTTCTGTCCGGCGCGGCGCTGGCCGCGATGCTCGCTCAAAACACGGCCAGCGCGGCGGCGGTTCCCGCTGTCCTCGTAAGCTCCACCGCCAAAG
>DATFDL010000347.1:0-15654 GCA_035252155.1 Pirellulales bacterium
AAATGGGCATGCCGATGCCGACGATCTCGATGGGCGCCCAGCCGCCCGACCCGAACTCGTCGAGCAGCCGTGGCGGGAAACGCGAGCGCAATTGGGCCAACCCGGATGCGAGCACCATGAATGTCCCCATCGAGCGCCGAATCCGGATCGTCTGCGACGCGGAACATTTGACAGTCATGCCCGATGGAAGAGCGGCCAGGGGAATGAAAATCATCAAGCTCGGCACGCACACCGAAGATTCACTCGACGAGCTGGTAAGCACGGTTTGGGACCGGATCGACTCGTGGGGCACGGCGGGCCGGGGGATGTATTGGCGGCCCAAGTTGGTGATGACGATCGAGCCAGGCGGCCAACGACGTTACACCGAGTTGCAAGCGCTACTGGCCGACAGCGGCTTTGACGTTCACGGCCGGCCGCGGACGATTCAACGAAAGGCGAGGTAGACCCGGCCCTTGTGGCCGGCTCGGGACGAACGAAGAGGCGAGGGGGCGAAGAGGCGACACGGCGAAGAGGCGAAGAGCCCAGGGGGCGGCATGGCGAGACTGTAGGGTAGGCCGAGCGACGCGAGTCCCACCATCGGCCTCGCCCAGCGTTCGACGTTTCAATAGTTTCCCGAGTTCAACCGAAGACTGAAAACTTCAAACTTCAAACTATCTTCCATGGCACGCACCATCCGACAAGACGCGGAAGCGATCGGCAGCGACTCCTTTTTGGACGTCGTCACCAACATCGTTGGCATTTTGATCATCCTGGTGATGGTGGTCGGCATCCGCATCAAGAACTTGCCGGCCCAAGCCGCGGTCGATCAGGACGCAGCCAAGGCCGAGGTAACGGCGCTGGCGCGCGAAGCCGAATCGCTGGAACGCGACATGCTCGGCCTGGAAGACCAGGTTCGCTCGGTCACGTTCACCGCCCAGGCGCGGTTTCAAGAACGCGGCACTCTGGCCTATCTCTTGGCCGAGCACGAACGCGAAATCAACGAAGTCAAAAAATCGCTCGATGCCCAAACACGGACCGCCTTCGACATGCAACGTGCGCTCTCGGCCGCCGAGCACGAAGCAAACCGGCTCGAACAAGCCAAGACTCAGGCCAGCCAGATCAAAAAACGCAAGCCGATTCAGATCAAAAGTTATCCTACGCCGATCAGCCATACCGTCTACGGCAATGAAGTTTATTTTCAACTCTCAGGGGGCCGCTTGACGTTTGTGCCGTTTGAGGACCTCAATGGACTAACTCGCGATGACGCAGTCGACAAGTATAGCCGCGATCCCACCGCGGACGTAATTGAAGGGGAAGTCGGGCCTAGGCAGGGATTCCGAGCGCAGTACGTCATTCTTCGCGAGGCCAACGGTGCCGCGTACGAAGAAATCGTGCTCTTACCAGTTGCCGAGAACTTGGGCGAGCCAATCGAAGAGGCTTTCAAGGAATCGTCTCAATTTCGGACGAGGCTTGCTCAACTACGGTCGCGACAAACGACCGTGACACTCTGGACATACCCCGACAGCTTCGTTGATTATGCGCGGGTCAAGGAACTTCTCTACACCTTGGGTTTTTCAGTGGCCGGCCGGCCGATGATGGCCGGTATGCCAATAGGCGGATCGAGTACAGGCAGCCGTTCCGCCGCGCAGTGAGGCCGGAACGGGTGCAAGGACCGCGGTTCCAATAGCCCTGCCGCCGCGTCGTTCGCTATACTTATAATGGTTGAACCTCTGTAGGGAACGCGCTCCGTGGCGTTCCGCGAACTGCGGGTGGACGTCAATTCGCCCTTCGCGGAACGCCACGGAGGGCGTTCCCTACAGACGTCGAGCGGAAATACGTGCCGATCGCTGCAAGAAGTATGCGGGTTCGTCGAAACATCGTCCTAAGCCTGTGGTTATGCTGCCTGGCAATCGGCATCGTAGTGCGCGCCGAGGAGGCAAACTCCGATTCGTCACAACCCGCTCCAAGCCAACCGGCGGCAACCGACATTGCCCAGTGGATCGAAGCCCTCGATAGCGATCGCTTCGCGCTGCGACAAGCCGCCACCCTACATTTGCAGCGGGCAGGCGAACGGGCAGTCGCACCTTTGGCCGCCGCGGCCGACGGCCTGCGGCCCGAGGTCACGCGCCGGGCGATCGATGTGCTGGCGGCGCTGTCTGATGCCGACGAAGTCGGCATCGCCAACGCCGCCCGCAAGTCGCTCGACAAGCTCACCCACAGCCCGCATCGGCTGGCGGCCAACCGGGCAGCCATCGTCCTGCGCGAGCAACACCTGCGGCAACAACGGGCCGCGCTAGTCGAGCTGCGCAACCTGGGCGCCGAGATCGTCATCGGTGGCGTCGACGAGGGCGAGCTGATCGTGGCAAAGCTCGTGCTCGGCCGCGCCTGGCAAGGAGGCGACGAAGGCCTGAGCCTGCTGCCACGAGTCCGGCGGATCAACGACCTCAAACTCTATGGCTCGCAATTCACCGACGCCTCGCTCGACGCAGTCGTCGAACTGTCGGGTCCGCAGATGCTGCGGCTGTATGCCACCGCGATTTCCGACGCCGGCCACCAGCGGTTGGCCGCCGCCTTTCCCGGCGCACTCATCGACCGCCGCAATGGCGCGTTGCTCGGCGTGCGAGGTTTCGCGTTCGGCAACGCCAACGGTTGCCGGATCGACTCGGTCACGCCCAACTCGGCCGCCGCCGTGGCGGGCTTGCAGTCCGACGATGTCATCGTCCGACTCGACGACCAGGTGATTGCGGACATGAACGACTTGATCGCGGGCATCGCCAAGCATCGGCCGGGCGACCGCGTGCGCGTGGCATTTTTGCGCGACGAGGAAGAGCTGACCCGCGACGTCGTGCTGGGCGAGCTGGAAGAACAGGAACCCTGATTTGCCGCCTGTGATGCCGCTCGACGATCCCGCTCGTCCGCCACTCCGTGTGGGGCTGTTGGGCTGCGGCGTGGTGGGCCGCTTGCACGCAGAGCGCCTGGCCGCCGATCCGCGCGTCGAGCTGGCGGTCTGCTGCGATCCCGACAGTTCGACGGCTGAGCGTCTGCGCGACGAGCACGCGCCGCGGGCCGCGGTGCAGACCGATGCCGCCCGCGCCCTGGCCGAGCACAACCTGCGGGCGGTGGTCATCTGCTCGCCGACGCTCCTGCACTACGAGCAATGCTGCCGGGCTTTCGATCTGGGTCTCGACGTGCTCTGCGAGAAGCCGCTCTGCGGACGCCGTGACGAAATTGTCGAGTTGATCGCGCGCTCGCGGCGGATGGACCGATTGCTGGTGGTCAGCTATCAACGGCGTTACAAAGCGCCGTACATCACGGCGCGACGTGAACTAACCGAATGCGCCGACTGGTACGGGCCGCTCAAGCAAGTCCATCTTTTTGTCTGCGAACGCTGGCAACAAACGATTCACGGCACCTGGCGCGACGATCCACAGATCGGCGCCGGTTACTTCGGCGATGCGGGCAGCCACCAGATTGACATCATCCACTTCATCACCGGCGATCGCCCCACCCAGGTGTTGGCGGTGAGCGATACGCGCGGCAGCCGGGTGGAAATTGTCACGCAGGCGTTTGCCCGGCTGACGGGCGGAGCCGGCCTGGTGGCCCACTTCGTGGGCGACGCCAATCACTGGCGAGAGGACATTTATTTTCACTGCCGCGACGGCGATCTGTTGCTGCGCAGTGAAAAACTGTTCCGTGCCCAGCGAAACCAGATCGAAGAGATCATTGATCTTGAGCCGAACAACTCGCCCGACCGGGCGTTTGTCGACGCGATTCTCGACGGCACGCCCACGTCATCGCCGGCCGAGAACGCCCTGCCGATGCACGATTGGACGGCGGCCGTCTTGCGGTCGATCCGCGACGGCGGCTGGGTTGAATGCGAAGAGGAAGGCAAAAAAATGTAGGGCGAAAAGAATTTAGTTGTCTCTGCTACGCCCTGGCCAGATACTCGTCGCTGGCGAGCATTTCCAACTGAACTTTTTCGAGCGAGGTTCCGTGATCGAGCTGCCCGGCGAAAAAGCTCGCGCCGGCCTGGTCGGCGGCGCGATGGAAATAGGTCTGATACCAGCCGGCCACGGTCGCTGACGACGGAGGATCGTTTACCAGCAGTCCGTGGAACTCCGAACTTTTCACAAAACCCTGCGCGACGTCGTTTCGCGTGGCGCCGCCGGCAAGCTGGCTCTGCCACAAGGCCACGCTGGGCGCGTCGCCGCCACGGCCCAAGAGGTCTTGGTACAAAGCGGCGAGAAAGCCGTCGTTCGTGCCGCCGGCTCGGTTGAAGAATTCGTCTGACGCCGCGATTTGGGCGCGCACCGTCGATTCGTCCGAACCGTGCATCAATTGGTTCGTCCAAAAGTCGAGCCCTTGCGTTTCGGCGGTTCGACCCAGCAGTTCCTGATACATCGAGTTGACCAGTATGTGCAAATGTTCCGGCGAATCGAGAATCGCCTTTGCGACCGTAGCCTGGCTCGTGCCCGACGCCAGCAGGCTCAGCCAAGGTTGGTCGTCGCCCCCCGCCGGATCACGACCGAGCAGATCTTCGTAGAGATGTTGTACAAAGACCTGGTCCTGGGCCGAGCTTGGCGGAGGGTTGGTCGGCGGCGTATTCGTGGGCGGCGTCGTAACCGGCGGCGTGGTGGTTGGGGGCGTCGTAACCGGCGGTTGGTTGGCCGGCGCCACCTGGACTTTAAAGGTGCGGGTCACGCTGCCGCCATCGTCGGTGGCGGTCACCGTGATGTTCGCCGTGCCCTGAGCGCCGGCCACCGGGGTGTAGGTGAGCGTGCCGCTCGAATTTGGCGCAGTGTAATTCACCGTAGGATTAGGAATCAGGGCCGGATTATCGCTCGTGGCGGTGATCGCCAGCGGCTGCGTCGTGTTTGCCCCGGCGCTGATTCCGGTGAGTGCGATCGTCTGCTGACCCGAGCTCGGCGGAATTACCGCCGGATTCGTAATCGCCGCAAGGGTTGGCGGCTGTTTAGTGGGCGTGCTGGTCGTGGCCGTCACCGAGCCGGTTTGCCCGGCCAGATTCGTTTCGGAATTAGGCCCCGTCGTCAAGGCGCCGCTGTTCACATCGCGGAACATCGAGTTGGTCCCGTCGGTCGGTTCCTGTCCGGCCGTGAACGAAAAACCGTCGACGTCGGCGTAGTCGAACGTGTCTCCCTGCGGATTGAAAAAGTTGTCGGGAATGATGTAGTCGGGCTTGACCGCGCCAGGGAGTGCCGCATAACTCTGCGTGCCGATCAGAAAATGGTGATTGGCCGTGGCGTCGCTGGGCAAGTCCGCGGGAAACGTGAACTTGTTCTCGTTGCTGCTGATGAAGTGGCCCGCCAGGTGGTTTTCGCCGTTCGCCGGATCGCTCAGTTCGATAAACTGCGCCTTTCCGTCAGGGCTCGAAAAAACCTGATCGATTTTCCAGAGATGAAAGGTGAGCAGTAGCCGCTGCTCGCACGGCTCCAGCCGAGAAACGCGCAGCCCCGATTGGCGTTTACGAGAAACGGCGGCTCGGTAGCGGGGCGGTCGCGCAGCGTGGCCCAAAAGCTTGCGAAGCATGGCAAATCCGGTTGTCTGGGGAATGGGTGAAGTCGTCTCAATAGTTTGAACGTAAGGTCCCGAGGCAACCGGGCGCGAATTCTACGAAGTCGCGCCTGGGAGGCCAGAATTCTCACGAATTCCGCGGTTGTGGGGCGGTCTCGCGGTTGTGGGGGCGGTCTCCGACCGCTCCACCCACCTGACCGAAGGTCTCCCGTCATCCCGTGGAGACCTTCGGTCGGCTTGGCGGCTACGGTCGGAGACCGGGCCGCCACGGGAGGGGAGACCGTGTCCCAACCGCGGCAGGACGGGCGGCCGACCACAAGGGCCGGGGCCACCGCCCGCTCGGTCGCGTCGTGAGCTTACACATTGCCGGCGAATTCGGCCGAGCCCATGATGGCGGCGAGCAATTGCTGATCGGTGACACCGCCTTCCAGACTCTTGACAAAGGCCGCCAGCGACGCAGCGTCGGCCGGGCGGCCCAACAACGTCTTGAAATCCTGCTGCACTAGATCATTCAAAAACTCCTCGCTGGCGAACACCGCCGCCCCAACCTCGGCGCGGGCGCTGCCGTCGGTCAGCGAGAGCTTGTTCCAAAACGCCTGCGCCTGTGGGTCGATGCCGCGACCCAGGCCGTCCTGGTAGAGCGTATTCAGGAAGTTGTTGCCGCCGGCGCCTCCGTGCAATTGAAAATACTCCGGCGAGCTGATGATGATGTCTTCCACATGTTCGGGCGTCGAGCCGGTGGACATGAGATTGCTAAAGTAGCTCACGGCGCCGGCTTCAGCCGACCGATGCAGGAATTGCTGGAAGAACGTTTGCACCTGATTGGCCAGAAACGCCGTCGAGGCTTCGATCTGGGCAACCACCGCCGAGGCCGACATGCCGCTATTCAGCTCCCCCTCGAAAAAGTTCAAGGCCCCGTCGTCGACGTCGCGATGGAGCAGGTCTTCAAAAAACTGCTGGACCAGCCGCTCGTGATCGCTGCCGACCACCACGCGCGAGGTGGCCGAGGTGGTGCTGCCGCCCTCGTCGCTAATGGTGACCGTGACGGTGTGTCGGCCCGGCTTCTGGTAAGCGTGGCTGCCCCCTACGCTGAAGCCCGAGCCGCTGGTGCTGATCGTGCCCGTCGTTATGGCGCTGCCGTCGCCCCAATCGATGGTCGCCGTGTAATTGGCCGCCGCTTCTGGTCCGCCCGCGTCGGTGAACGTGGCGAGCGTGATTTTCGTCGAGTCGTTGCGGGCCACTCTCAAGCTAGCGCCGGCCGCCGCCAGCGGCGCATCGGCGACGTTTGCGCTGCTGGCGATCGTGATCGACTGGCTTGAGTTGCCGGCCACCGTCACCTGGATCGCCTCGTTCGCCTCTTCGCTATAGGTATGCGTTCCGAGCACGCTGAAACTTCCGGCGCTGCCGCTCACCGATCCCGTCGATGAAGTTCCGTCACCCCAGTCGATCGTCGCAGTAAAGCTGCTGGCGGCAAGCGACGTATCGTTGGAGGTGAATGTTGCCAGGGCACCCGTGAAGGCAGTGCCTTCGGTCGCGGAAATCGTCGTGCCTTGGCCCGTCAGCATCAGCGTGCTGCTGGTGGCCGTGGCTGCGCTGCCTCCGTCGTCCTTGATGGTGGTGGTGATGGTATGAGCTCCCGCGGCGGCGTAGGTGTGGCTGCCCGCCACCGAGAACGTGCTGCCGCTCAGCGAAATGGCGCCGGTCGTCGACGTGCCGTCGCCCCAATCGATCGTGGCAGTAAAGTCGGCGACAGGCTCGGCGCCGGCCGCATCGGTGAACGTGGCGACCGTAGCGGCCGAGACCGTTGTTCCTTGCGCGGGTGTAACGGTCACGCCCGTGGCCGCCAGCGGCGCGTCGCCCACCTTGATAGACGCATTCATAGTGAAATTGTCGTCGGCGGCGTCGTTGATGGCGACCGAGACCGCCTCGGTTCCTTCTTCGGCGAAGGTGTGGGAGCCGAGCACATTAAACCCGCCGCTGCCGTTGGGCACGATCGTTCCGGCCGAGGTCGCGCCATCGCCCCAAGTGATCGTCGACGAGAAAGCGCTGGGCAGTGCTCCCACGTTGGTCGTTGAAAACGTGGCGATGGTTCCGCTGACTGCCACGCCTTCCGTCGTTGAGAGCTGAGCGCCATCGCCGGCAAGCGGCGTGTTCTGAGCGCTCACCAACGAGCCAAACAGACCATGTTGTTCGCCGCCGATTCCCGCCGTAAAGAACAGAGTGTTGGTGCTGCCGGCGGCGGCGCCATTGCCAAACGCCAGCGCCCACAGCCCGTCGATCACGATCGGCGCGCCGCTGGCATCGGCAACCGTCCCCAGAAACGCGCCGGTGTTGGGATCGAAGGCGTTGATCTTGCCGTTGCCAAAATTGCCCACCAAGAGGTCGCCGCTGAAATCGCCGAAGTTGGCCGGCGCGAGCGCCATGCCCCAAGGCGAATTCAGCGGACTCGTCGGATCGCCGGGCTTGCCCGTCACCAGCCGCTGGGCCATCGAGCCATCGATGTTGTAGACGTCGATGAAGCCATTGCCAAAGCCCGCCACGTCGTCGTGCTTGGCGGCATCTTGCTTGGCATAGCTGACGAACAGCTTGCCGTTGATCAGCTCGATGTCGAAGGGGGCAAAGCCGGCCGGCAAGTTTGGATCGGTGAAGGCGCCCGTCGGCAAGGTTACCTGGTGGAATGAACTATCGAACACGTCGATCGTGCCGGCCGCGAAGTTTGCGGCGAACAACTCGTTGGCAGTTCCCGTGTTGGCCAGCGCCAGTCCCTTATAGACCGCGCCAGGCACCGTCACGCCGACCTGCGCTTGCGTGGCGCCGGTCGTCGGGTTCCAGCCGGTGATGCTGCCATTTTCCGAGGCAAAGATAAATTTGGCCGGACCGCTGGCGTTGCCCGAGTGAACCACGAAATCGTTGGTAGTGTTGGCCACCTGCCCGGTCGGCGCGCCGCCCGGAATGGAAACAACCAGCCCAGCTTTGCCGAACGCACTACCGTTCACGTCGCCACTGTAAATCGTGGCCACGTCGGCGCCATTGTCCGAAACCCAAAACGGGCTCGTGGGCGAAAACGAAATCCCCCAAGGGTTGACCAATTGGGGATCAGTCAGCAAGGCAGTGCCCGCCTGATCGGATACCAGATTGACTTGCAGATAACCCGCCTGGGCGCTGCTGGTGGCGGTGGCTGTCGCCCCGCCTTCGTCCTTGATCGTGGTGCTGATCGCGTGCTGGCCATTGGTCGTGTACGTGTGACTGCCGGTCACCGTGAGTGTGTTTCCCGAACCGTTGATCGTGCCAGTGCTCGTGGTGCCATCGCCCCAGTCGATCGTGGCGGTGTAATTCGCGTCAGGCTCCGCGCCACCGGCATCAGTAAACGTGGCGACGGCCACGTTCGAGAGCGTCGCGCCCTGCTGCAAGCTGACGGGCACGCCGACGGCCGTTAGCGGTGCGTCCTTCACGCTGGCGCTGGCGTTGAGCGTGACCGAGTTCGTCCCATCACTGACAGTCACGTGCATTGTTTCGGTCGCGGCCTCTTCGGTATACGTGTGGCTGCCGGTGACGTTGAACCCGCCATCACCATTGGCCGCGACCGTGCCCGTGGATGTTGCTCCGTCGCCCCAATCAATCGTGGCGGTGAATCCACTGGCCGTTGCCGCGGTATTGCTTGAAGCAAAGGCCGCCACAGTGGCGCTGAGGCCGGTTCCTTCGGTCGCGGTGAGCTTAGCGCCGTCGCCGGTGAGCGGCGTATTTTCGGCGTTTACCAACGAGCCAAACAGCCCATGCTGTTCGCCGCCAATTCCCGCCGTAAAGAACAGAGTGTTCGTACTGCCGGCGGCGGCGCCGTTGCCAAACGCGAGAGCCCAAAGCCCGTCGATGACGAGCGGCTCGCCGCTGACGTTGCTAAGCGTTCCCAGAAACGCGCCGGTGTTGGGATCAAAGGCGTTGATCTTGCCGTTGCCAAAATTGCCCACCAGCAGATCACCGCTAAAATCGCCGAAATTCGCCGGCGCGAGGGCCATGCCCCAAGGCGAATCCAGCGGGCTGGTGGGATCGCCGGGAGTTCCGGTGATCAATCGCTGCAAGAGCGTGCCGCCGGTGTCGTATACATCGACGAAGCCGTTGCCAAATCCCGCCACGTCGTCGTGCTTGGCGGAGTCTTGTTTGGCGTAGCTCACGAACAGCTTGCCGTTGATTAACTCGATGTCGAAGGGCGCGAAACCGGCTGGCAGGTTCGGATCGGTGAACGCGCCCGCCGTCAAGGAAACCTGGTGGAACGAGGCATCGAAGACGTCGATCGTGCCGGCCGCGAAGTTGGTGGCGAATAGTTCGTTGGCAGTGCCGTTGTCGGCCAGCGCGAGTCCCTTATAAACCGCGCCTGGCACGGTGACGGCGGTTTGGGCCTGCGTCGGATTGGCCTTGGGATTCCAGCCGGTGATGCTGCCATTCTCGGAAGCGAAGATGAATGCCGCCGGTCCGCTGGCGCTGCCGGAGCCGACCACAAAATCGCTCGTCGTGTTGGCGACCTGTCCCGTCGGCGCGCCGCCGGGAATCGAAACGACCAGCCCCGCTTTGCTAAACGGACTGCCGTTGACGTCGCCTGAATAGATGGTGGCCACGTCGGCGCCGTTATCCGAAACCCAGAAAGGGCTGGTCGGGGAGAAGGCGACTCCCCACGGATTGACCAGGTTCGGATCGGTGACAAGCGCCGTGCCTGGCTGATCGCTGACTAAATTGACTTGCAGATACCCGGCTGTGGCGGTTGTTGTCGCCGTGGCCGTGGCTCCGCCTTCGTCCTTGACGTTAACGCTGATGGGATGAGCGCCATCGGCGGCGTAGGTGTGGCTCCCCGTGACGGTGAATGTGTTTCCCGAGCCTGCGACGGTGCCCGCGGTCGTCGTGCCGTCGCCCCAGTTGATCGTGGCCGAGTAATTGGCGTCCGGTTCAGCGCCGCCGGCATCGGTGAAGGTGGCGACGGCTACGTTCGAGAGCGTCGTGCCCTGCTGCAGGCTGACAGGCACGCCCGTGGCCGTCAACGCCGCGTCCTTCACGCTGGCGCTGGCGTTGAGCGTCACCGAGTTCGTGCCGTCGCTGATGGTGACGTGCATCGTCTCGGTCGCAGCCTCTTCGGTATATGTGTGACTGCCGGTGACGTTGAACCCACCATCGCCATTGGCGACGACCGTGCCAGTCGAACTTGTGCCATCGCCCCAGTCGACGGTGGCGGTGAAGGCGCTAGCCGTCGCAGTGGTAATGCTCGAAGCAAAGGCGGCCACCGTGCCCGTGAAGCTCGTGCCTTCTGTCGTGGTAATCTTCGTCCCGTCGCCGGAGAGCGGCGTATCGCTGGCGTTGATGAGCGCGCCGAACAGGCCGTGCTGCTCGCCACCGGTTCCCGCCGAAAAATAGAGCGTATTGGCGTCGCCGCCGCCGGCGCCGTTGCCAAACTGCAAAGCCCACAGGCCGTCGATCACGATGGGCGCGCCTGTGGCGTTGGTCAATGTTCCCTTGAACGCGCCGGTGCTGGGGTCGAAGGCATTGATTTTTCCATTGCCAAAATTGCCCACCAATAGGTCGCCGCTGAGATCGCCGAAGTTGGCCGGCGCTAGAGTCATGCCCCAGGGCGAATTCAGAGGACTATTGGGATCGCCGGGGGTTCCGGTGATTAATCGCTGCAAGAGAGCGCCGCTGGTGTCGTAGACATCGACGAAGCCGTGGCCAAACCCCGCCACGTCGTCGTGCTTGGCGGCGTCTTGCAGCGCATAGCTGACATAGAGCTTGCCGCCAATGTTCGCGATGTTGAACGGCGCGTAACCGGTCGGCAAATTCGGATCGGTGAAGGCGCCGGCGGCCAGTGTCACAGGCTGGAAGGTGGCGCTGAAGACGTCGATGTGGCCGCTGTTGAAATTGGCCGCGTAAAGTTGGTTCGCCGTGCCATTGTTGGCCATAGCGATGCCCTTGTAGACGGCATTGGCGGTGCTGGCGCCGACGACCGCCTGAGTCGAGCCTGCCGCCGGCACGCTGGGATTCCAACCTGTAATGTTGCCGCTCTCGGAGGCGAAGATAAACTTGGCGGCCCCGCTGGCACTGCCCGAGCTGACCGAAAAGTCCGTCGTGCTGTTGGCCACTTGCCCGGTGGGCGATCCGCCGGTGACCGTGACGACCAGCCCTGACTTGCTGAAGGGGCTGCCGGCCACGTCGCCGCTATAAATGGTGCTTACCCCGGTGCCGTTGTCCGAAACCCAGAACGGGCTGGTGGCCGATTGGCTCACACCCCAGGGATTGACCAACTGCGCGTCTTGAAGCAACGCCGCCCCAGCCTGGTCTGAAACGAGGTTAAGTTGTAGATATCCGCTCTTTGGCACGTCGGAGACCGAGCTGGCCTGGCCGGCAAAATTCGTCTCGGAGTTCGGACCGGTCGACAGGGTGTGCGTGTTGGCGGCACGGAACACCGAATTCACGCCGTCGGCCGGCACCTGCCCGGAGGTAAATGTGAAGGTATCGACGTCCGCATAATCGAGCGTGTCGCCCGCGGGATTGAAGAAATTGTCGGGAACGACGTAGTCGGGCGTAACGGCGCCGGGCAAGGCCGCGTAGCTGGTCGTTCCGACGAGAAAGTGATGATTGGCGGTGCTCGTAGACGGCAAGTCGGTTGGGAACGCGAACGTCTTTTCGTTACTGCTGATAAAATGGCCCGATAAATGGTTTTCGCCGTCGGCCGGATCGCTCAGCTCGATGAACTGGGCTTTGCCGTCGGGGCTGGAGTAGACCTGGTCGATCTGCCAGAGGTGAAAGGTCAGCAATAACCGCGGCTCGCAGGCATCCAAGCGGCAGAAGCGCGAACGGCGGTTTTTAGCTTTCGCCCGGCGCGCGAGGCGAGCATGCCGCTGGCTTCGCCGCCGCGGCTGCCGGCTGGACGTCGACCGCTTTGAAGCAGGGCGCGGGTTATGCGAGGCGGCCAACGCCGCGAAACGGGCGAACATAAGAACCTCTCAAGACATGTCCAAGATGCGCATCTTGCCACGGGCGCCCCGTCGCCCGGCAACTTCTCAGCAAATACAAACGTAGGAACCCGGCAAAACCGGGCGCAAGCCGCCCACTTTTTCTCGTGGGCGTTCCCAACCGATCCGTTCAGGTCTTCGCGACTGGCACTACCGTTAAGGTTTGCCCTGTCTACCGGCCGATTTAATCAGGCCTCGTCATTTCCACTCCATTCGGGCCCCTTCGCCATGAGGCGCATGCGGCACATCATCACAGCGCTGTGGGCCGGGCTGGCCGTCCTCGGGACGACCACCTCGGGCCAGGATGGGGCGGCGCCAACGGAGCCAACCGCTAACACCGCGGCAGTCCTCGCCTCGGACGGGCTGGGCGAGCCGCCGCTCTTTTCAGCGGGGGCACTCGACAAGCCGCCGCGTCCCTTAGCTTCAGATGGTCAGATACGCTCGGCTTCTCAGAACACCACACAGCCGGCTGCGCCGCCCGGCAACAATGCGTCTGGCCGCAGCGCTCCTGCCACCGGGACCGCTGCCGGCGGATTTGATGCCGCCCTGGTTTCGCGAGGCAATACCGCTTTTCAAAGCGCCTGCACCCAGTGCCACGACGCCGAACGTTCGACCACCAAGACGAAAGACATCGCCGGCTGGCGGGCCACCGTGCGCCGCATGGCGGGCAAGAACGGCGCTGACATACCGCAGAGCGATTGGGAAGCCATCGCTACCTATCTGGCGTCGTTGAGCGCACCTGCGGCTGGTGGCGGCGGCGCGGCGGGCGCAGCCGCCGCCCCCGCGGCGCCCGAGCAGCAGTTTTCGGCTTGGGCCACCATTTCGCCCATGTGGCGCGAAGGCAACGACAACATGGAACTGCCCGGCTTCTTTCCATTGACTTGGGTCGGAGCCAATTGGCAGGGCAAAGGAGCTCTCAGCGGCCGTGTGACGGCTTGCGTCACGTGCCATAACGAGCCGGGCAACGGCCACCGCATCGAATTTGTCGAAGCGGCCATGCGGCTCGATCTGGTCAACCTGCTCTGCCAGCGCGAGTCGTCTGTGAAGGCGGTCGTCGATGCGGGCCGGTTCATTGTTCCCTTCGGTGCGTTTTCGTCGCAGGTGAATCCCGGCGTTTATCGCACCGTCGCCCTGCCGTTGATCTTCACGATGGGCCAACGGGTGTTTCCCACCGACATCGGCGACCCCGTGCTGCCCATGCCCTACGCCGATCAAGGCGCCAATTTTAGCGCCTCTCTGCCCGTGCGCGAAAAAGGCTCGGCCACATTCGACGCCTACGTGGTCAACGGGCTGCGCGGCAACGCCAGCGGCATCAGTTTTTACGACACTCGCAACTACGTGGCGGGCAACAAAGAGCCGGCGGTGGGCGGACGCGTCACGCTAGGCAACCAGTTCATTCGCCTCGGCAGCTCGCTGACCGCGGGGCGCTTCAACGACGACCCCGGCTCCGGACCACGCAACCAGGGACTTTATTACCGAATTTACGGCTTTGATCTGCAAATGCGTTACGAGAACCTCGTCCGCTTCCAAGTGGAGTATGCCGACCGAGATACCGACCGCATCGCCTCTTCGGTGGCCGGACAACCGCGGTTCAGGGAGCATGTGAATGGCATTTACCTCGAAGGCGAAGTGCGACGGCGCAAAGAGTCGAAGCTCAGCTTTCTGATGCGCTACGACCTGCTCGACCACCGCGCGCTGCTGGCGCCGCCGGGCAGCGTGCTTACCGGACGCTTCGACGTCCGGCGCACCACCTGGGGCATCAATTATCAGCTTGCGGGCAACAGCCTGTTGATGATCAACTACGAGCGCTGGATTCTGCCCGGCCCGCTGCCCGACCTGAATGTTTACGGCGTGCGCTGGGCGGCGACCTTCTAAATCGCCGTTCGCGACTGGTCAATGGCCCATTGCCTCGAAGACCAGATCGGCGAGACGCCCCGCCATTTTTCCCTGGGCCGTTTGCGGCGATACCGAAGCGACATGCGAATGCTGGTTCTGGTTGTCGTGTCCGTCGGCCGCGTCCTTTCGATCGCCGTCGTCCGAGTGGGTGGATGGGGGTTGCAGATTGTCCTCATCAGGCGCGTCGCCGGTCGCCATCGTTACTTTGCCGAACAAGCCGTCGGCTTCCCCGTTGATGCCCGCAGCGAAAAACAGAGCATCGGTTGCGGCCCCGCCCTGTCCATTACCAAAGGCGATCCCCCAAAGGCCCTTGGTATTTGTCTCTTTGAATCCGCCGTTGAGCACTAAGGTATGGCCCTGGGCATCGGTGAGTTGACCCAGAAATTTGCCCGTAGCTGGGTCGAAAGCACTGACCCTGCTATCTCCGAAGTTGCCGATCAACAGCGCGCCGCCAAATTTACCGTTAGGGCCAAACCCCGGCGGCGCCAGGGCGGCGCCGATCGGTGAATTCAGCGGGGCGGTGCCGCCCACCGCGCTTCCCGTCGCGAACCGCTTGATGAAATGGCCGCTGGTGTCGAACTCGTCGATGAGCCCATTGCCCGGTCCCTCCTGGTCGTCGTGGTTGTCGGGGCCGAGCTGCTTGGCATAAGTGACGAAAAGTATCCCATTAGCGCTTTTGACGCCAAATGGGGCATAACCCGCCGGCTCCTTGGGATCGGTGAACGTCCCAAAACCACCGCTGCCCAACGTCACCTTGTGAAAGTTCTTATCGAATACATCGATTTTGTTGTTGTGAAAATCGGTCGCGTAGAGGAAGTTTCCCCGGGTGTTGCTGGCCATCGTTACCAGTTTGTATACCGCGCCAGTCGAAGACTGATCGGCCGCCAGCACCGCCTGTGTCTTGTTCAGGTCAGGGTTGAAAGCCGCGATCGTGCCGTCCTCCGTCGAAAAGATGAGGCTGGCCGGGGCGCTGTGCCCACCCTCGGTGATGACAAAGTCGTGCGTCGTGTTGCTCACCACGCCATTGGGAGCGGAAACGGTTCCCTTCGGATCGCTGGGTGGCGCCGGAATGAAAATGGCAGGCCCTTCCTCCTGACCTTGGGCGGTCATCAGCGGCGCGTTGCCCGCGCCGTTGGCCGCCACGCGAAACTGGCCCTGCGGCGTCTCAGTCGCGCCCCAAGGATTGATGAGGTCGCGATCGGTGTGCGCAGCAAAGTTGGGAATGTCGGAGGCGAGGTTCGTTTCAACAAAGCCCGCG
>DATFDL010000348.1:0-4603 GCA_035252155.1 Pirellulales bacterium
CGGAGGGCGTTCCCTACAGAAGTTAACGCCCGATCACCTGCTAACACCGCGTAGGTTCAGTCCCTTGTTCGCATATCGAAAGCATCTCTGATGACCAAGCTTCTCAACGTCGGCATGATCGGCTATGGCTTCATGGGCCGAGCCCATTCCAACGCCTATCGCCAGGTGAGCCAGTTCTTTCCGCGCGGCCGCCGCCCGGTGCTCAAGGCCTGCTGCGCCCGGAACGAGCCGAAGATCAAGGCGTTTGCCGAAAACTGGGGCTACGAATCGTACGAGACCGATTGGCGGAAGCTGATCGAACGCAAAGACATCGACCTGATCGACATTGGTTCGCCCAACAACACCCACCGCGAGATCGTGGTGGCCGCGGCCAAGGCGGGTAAGATGATCCTCTGCGAAAAGCCGCTGGCGATGAACGCCGCCGAGGGGCAAGAGATGGTCGCCGCGGTCGAAAAGGCCGGGGTGCCCAACATGGTCTGGTTCAACTATCGCCGCGTGCCGGCCGTGGCGCTGGCCAAACAACTGGTCGATGAAGGCCGCATCGGCAAGCCATACCACTACCGGGCGACGTACCTGCAAGACTGGACCATCGCCGAAGACGTGCCGCAGGGAGGCGCGGCCTTGTGGCGGCTCGATGTGAATGTGGCGGGGTCGGGCGTGACCGGCGACCTGCTGGCCCACTCGATCGATACTGCCGAGTGGCTCAACGGACCCATACGCCGCGTGACCGCCGCCACCGAGACGTTTGTCAAGCAACGCATGCACCAAGAGACCGGCAAGGTCGAGCCGGTGGGCATCGACGACGCTTGCATGTTTCTGGCCCAATTCGCCAACGGCTCGATGGGCACGTTTGAAAGCACGCGGTATGCGCGCGGGCGAAAGAATTACAACACGCTCGAGCTGAACGGTCAGGCGGGCAGCGTCTTCTTTGATCTCGAGGATCCGCAGTATCTGCAGTACTTCAAGTACGCCGACCCAAAGACGGGCGCGAAGATCGAGAGCCACCTGACGGGCTGGCAAAAGATTCACGTCACCAACTTCGAGCATCCGTATATGAAGCAATGGTGGGTGCCCGGCTGCACGATTGGCTACGAGCACACGTTTATCAACGCGCTGGCTGATTTCTTGGAGTCGCTCGATACCGGCAAGCCGGTGCAGCCGGACTTCCGCAACGCCCTGCGCACGCAGAAAGTGTGCGACGCGGTACTGGCCAGCGCCGCGAGCGGCCAGTGGGTGGAAATTGCGTGAGCGTAAGGCGAGGCTTTTAATCCGACAGAAATCCGCTATCGCTGCCGCCGAGATAAGAAGCTTGCTAGACCAACCAGGATTCACGGGCGTATACTAACGAGGAACCGTGCTAAGGCAATCACGCGCTAAAGAATCGAACAGGTGTAATTCCCATGCCCGAGATCATTTTGAGTGAGGAGCAAGCGGCGTTGCTGGCGCAGGCTGGCCAAACGCTGCGCGTCCGCGATCCTCGCGGTCGCCTGATCGGCTTTATTGAGCCGGCGCCATCAGAAGAAGAGATCGCGCGTGCTAGGGAACGCATGAAGATGGACGAGCCCGAGTATAGCACTGCCGAAGTGCTTGAATACCTTGGCTCCTTGGAAAAGTAACGTCAGGCTGGAAAGCCTGACCTACACATTACGCGGCGCGTCGCAGAATCGAGCGTGCCGCCGGAACTTGCCGGCTGGGCATACGGCTTACGACCGCGTCGCAGACCGTATGCGTCACCAGGGTGCCGTCGCCGCGCAGGCAATTCAAACGATCGACGAGGCGGGCCAATGTCTTCAGGCCTCCGGCGAGCTTTGCCCCATCAATCACGATGGCAATCTCTCCGCCGTCGCGTGCTACGCGATCGAGGGTTTTGAGCGTTCGGCGCGGCCCTAGCTCAATCGCGTCGATTGTGTCTACCAGTTCCCACAGTCCCCAGCGCAGCGATCGCAGGCAACCGACGGTGCCTGGATGCGCGTCTCGCGCGGTCGATCGGGCGAACGACACGCTCGCTGGGTGCGCAGTCCTCTGACGCACCGCTGTGATGCCGTATTTCACCAACAAGTCGTCGTGCAGCTCGCGTGGGCTTTCGTCGAAAACGAGCGTGGTGACGCGACAGCCAGCCCTACGCGCTTCGGCCAGTGAGCGCGCCAGGGCATCGGCGAACCGCTCACGATTCGCCTCAGCTCCCGCCCACGCGCGATCGGCAATCAACGCAATCTCGCTTCGTGCAGGTGACGCGGTAGGCGACTGCGACGCTTCGACCAGATCACCCGCCGTCAAGGCCCAGGTGGCGGGCAAATTGGCCTCCGCCAGCCGCTGGCGCACCTCGGCCACGGCCGAGTCGCGGGCGCGTCCATTTGACCCTGTCGCCACGGAGCCAGGAAAAAGATCGATCGAGAGCACGCAGACGCCGGTTGCAGAACAAGGCATTCGAAGGCCCCTTGGGATGATCGAGGCAAAACTGCTCTGCAAGCAAAAATCGGCGCAAGGTCCACACCGGCTCGATTTTGTTTCTAAAGCTCAAGTGCCCGAGATTTCCATTGCTCCCGATCGTGCGTCGCAGGCAAGCTTTGACGGCCGATCGGCGGAAGGGTGGGACTCGCTTCGCTCGGAGCACTGTGCGGCGCAAAACAAGGTCAAACACACCTCCGACTCTGTAGGGAACGGACTCCGTGCCGTTCCGTGAGGGGCGGCGCGAGGCCGAATCGCGGCTCACGCAGCGGCACGGAGTCCGTTCCCTACAGACGTTCGGCGGCGAAAGCACCGGAATCCCCGGTGATGAGTTCGTTTAGGCCCCCACCGCCAGCGCCTCGGCGGCCTGCCACGCATCGCCTTCGCGCACGACGCGGTGATAGAGCGTGTCGCGCTCGACCGGCTCGCGGCCGGCCTCCTCGATCAGCCGGCGGATTTCATCGACCGAGAGAATTTGCGGCGTCTCGGCGCCAGCGTCGTGATAGATCAGCTCGTGCCGCACCGTGCCATCCAGGTCGTCGGCGCCGTAGGCCAGCGCCGTCTGCGCCGTGCCAATGCCCAGCATGATCCAGTACGCCTTGATGTGCGGAATGTTGTCGAGCATCAACCGGCTGACCGCCATCGTGCGCAGGTCGAGCAGGGCCGAGGGCTTCGGCAGGTGCTTCAGGCCCGTGTTATCGGGATGAAACGCCAGCGGAATGAAGGTCTGAAATCCACCCGTCTCGTCTTGCAGCTCGCGGAGCCGGATGAGATGGTCGACGCGGTGGTACGGCTCTTCGATATGCCCGTAGAGCATGGTGCAGTTGGTGCGCAGCCCCAGTTCGTGGGCGGTGCGGTGGATGTCGAGCCACGATCGCGCGTCGGCCTTGTGCTCGCAGATGCGGTCGCGGACTTCGGGATGAAAGATCTCGGCGCCGCCGCCGGGCATGCTGCCCAGTCCCGCGTCGATCAGCTCTTGCAGGATGTCGCGCACGGGTCGCTTGGTGAGATGCTCGAACCAGTTGATTTCGACCGCGGTCCACCCCTTCAGGTGCAGCCGAGGATAGGCGTCGTGCAAGAGGCGGATGACGTTCAAATACCACTCAAACTTCATCTGGTGGTGTAGTCCGCCGACGATGTGCATCTCGGTGCAGCCGGCCTCGACCGCTTCGCGGCCCCGCTCCAAAATCTGCTCATCGCTCATCACGTACCCCTTGGGATCGCGCAAGTCGGAGCGAAACGCGCAGAACGTGCAGCGATAGACGCAGACGTTGGTCGGGTTCAGGTGCGTGTTGATGTTGTAGTAGGCGAAGTTGCCGTTCTTGCGCTCGCGCACAAGGTTGGCCAGCTCGCCCACGTCGTTCAGATGGACTTCGGGGCTGAACAGATACAACCCGTCGTCCAACGACAGCCGCTCGCCGGCCGCCACTTTATCGCGGATGCAAGTAAGATTGCTCACGAGAGAAGACTTGTTTTCTTTCGGGGTAGTTGGTGCGGAGCCTTCGCGATGCCCAGCGGCATCGATGGATAGCACTATCTTAGCGTGCGTGGAGGGCAGGCAAAAGGCGCGGCGGCTTCTATGCAGGGAACCGCAGAACCGGACATCGCTTAACCCCCCGCAATGATCCGATGACTTTCTATTGATGCGAGGGCGCCAATCGCCACACCTCTCTTGTTTCGGCCCCGGCTCGTGGTACGATCAAGTAAGTCGGGGCGGACAGGAGGGCTGCACATGTCTACGAACGACGCCACATTGCCCGACCGGCCTCGGGCCGATGTCTCGGCCACGGCCGATGCCGCCACCATCGCGCCGGCCCAGGCGGTCGAATCGGCCGCGTTGCCGCTGCCAGCCGATGCCGGCCATGCCACACTCGACGCCGTGCGCCGCGACATCGAAGAAATGACGCGCGAGCTCGAAGCGAACCTCGATCAGCTCGATGCCGACGAGCGCCAGGCGCTGGCCGAACCGCTCGGACGGCTGACGCTTACAGCCTCGACCGCCGCGCCGCTGACGGGTTCAGCCCCCGCCGCGGCTGTGCCGCCTCCCTTGACCCGGGCGCCGCTCGCCTGGGCCATGGCCGCCATCGTCGGCTGGATCGTCTTGTTCGCGGTGGGTGTCTCGATTCCCTCCGCGCCATACATCAGCCTGCTGGAC
>DATFDL010000349.1:0-5380 GCA_035252155.1 Pirellulales bacterium
TGACGCGCGCAACTCCATCGGCAACCGCACCGTCAGCACTGGATCGCGCCCTGGAGTGCGCCCCTAGCGGTGTACATCCTGCGGAATTGGAATTGACCGGGGACTGCCGGGCTTTCAGAGGATGGCAGCCGTGGCCAGACACCGCTCTCATAGTGTCGAGTTTAAGCGACGGTTTGGCATTGCCGGTCAGCTCAAGGTCGATCAGACGGCGAAATAGCCTCCGATCGTGAAGGCCTGTCCTCCTGTTGCGTGGCCCAATTTTCGAATTGGCACTTATTGCTGGCGAAAGTCGGCTTGCCGATCCGGATCTTGACCGGTGGCAGGCCGATCACGTTTTTTTCGCACTACGGCAAAGACTTCGTTGAGAACTGTGCGCCTTCCTCATGCCGCCCATGATGACCAGTTCGATGCTGCCAGCGCTGCCTTTCGGCAGCTGAGGAGCCCTCGCATTACTTAATACGCGACGCAGCATAGGGCCGGATGTCGCCCCATGGCCGTCGCGTTCCGCCGTGAGAGGGCCCCAAGCGGACGCGCTTGGGGCGACAATGCGCTCTCAGTACTCCGTCGACTTGACGCTTCGCGGCTGCAACCCAAGGGCAACTAGACCCGCGAACTGAACGGATTGAGGGTTGCAACGCCGGTGGGCGCAAAATCCGACCCGTTACGGGTGACGACAGTCAGCCCATGCTCAAGAGCTGTTGCCGCAATCATGAGATCCGCGCTGTCGTTGCCAAGACCGGCGCTGAGCTTGCCCCAGCGTCTGGCAATCTGCAGATCGAACGGCAGAATCCGATCGCTATAGAGCGCCAACACGCGGTCGAGCCAAGCCGCAAGCGCCGTAGCGAAATCGGGGTCTGTTGCACATTGCCGGGCGATGCCCCGTTCGATTTCGCCGATCGTGATGACGCTGACGAAAAGATCGGTCGCTCTCTGCCGCTCGATCCACGTTGCAAGACGTGTATCGCGCTGCCGCTTACGGAGCTCTGATAAGACGACCGTATCGATTAGGTACATCAGAATTCCAGGTCCCGCGGGCGCACCTTGAATCGCGGAAATTCGCCACCATCCTGGGGCATGGCGAGCAACAGCTGCGCGAAGGAAGGTGCCTGGGCGCGATCGAGCTGCTGCAAACGTTCATACTCGTCGATCGCAACCACGACCACGGCTGGCTTGCCGTGCTTAGTTACTGTCTGCGGCTTGCGCCGAGCAGCTTCGACAACCTCGCTGAGCCGGTTTTTGGCGTCCTGGATCGACCATCTCGGACTGGCCATGGCCAAAGCCTCATCTGGCTATATTTTCTAGCTAGAATATGCCGCCCGAGGCCGGCGGCGTCAAGGCATAAGCGGCAAGCCAATAGGCCGCTTCATCGGGCGGCCTCGCCGCGGCTGCAGCGACCAAGTACGTTAAAGCGAAGGACCTTCCGCGCAATCCGTGGTGCGAAAAGGAATTGAGACTCGCGAGCGCCGCTTGTGTCCTAGCGCTTCGGATTTTTTCGCTTCATCTCGAGGGCGGGAGCCGACGACCACAAATCCGCCGAGGACGATGGCGCGGATCGCCGTACCCCCTGATCTGTAAACCGTCGCCAGGATTGACCGTAACATTGGAATCTTCGCCACCGCTGACGATCTCCAAGCCGCCGCTGTCAACCAGCGCGCCGCACCGCCGCTGTCGACCTGTGTGTTGCTTGCCAGGCCGCCCTCGACAATAGCGGTGCCGCCATTTTCGACCTCAGAGTCAATTGCCGTGCCGCAGAGCCTAACGTCGAGGGATATGCCGTCGGCCACTCCATAGCCGCTCAGCACATAGCCGTTGGTAACTCCAGCGTGGCGCCGGAATTAAGCGTGAAACCGCTCGCCACGGCGCCGGCGAACAATTCCAGTCTGCCCCCGCTCGAGACGACCGTGCCGTTGGCTAGTTCGTTCTTGGTCGGAGTGTCAACGGATGGGCCCGAAAAGGCCGCGACGTCCCCAAGTCGCGGGCTCCGAAACTGGGTTCGTTTCGCCAGATGAACGATTCAGTTGTTGTTATGAGCGATACCGAAATGCGGTAACGCACGCCGGTGCATCGTTATTCTCGTCGGTGAACTCCGCGCCTGCAGTTGCCGACGCTGTTCTACCGGAGCTCGCCTCAGCCCACCATTCGAAACCCGACAACCGCAAAGTGATGATCGAATGTATACGCAAGTCTTAGCCGTGCCCGCTTCATGATCGTGAAACTGGTGGCATCGACCGCCGATAACTTGTGCAGATCGCTACGCCCGAAGTATTCCCACGAAGCCTGCAAATCGCGCAGCGAGCAAACTAAAATTCTCAGGAGCCGCAACTTGACTACCGCGTCTTTCCACGCCAGCGACACGTCCTTATTGGCGTTGCGATCGAGGAACGTGAATGTTTCTATGACGACCGGCACACTTGTGTGCAATCTGGCGCCGGCCGCGCGCAAAGCGTCCCATTGTTCCCGCGCGCGGGAATGCAAGGGATCACGCGAGAGGGCCAGTGCAATCCACGCTCCGCTATCGACAAACACACCTTCGCCTTGGTGGATCACGGTTCGTCGTAGATGCTGTCGTGAACGATCGAGGTGCGCTTCGGCCTGCCGTCCCAAATCGCGACCGGGCCCTCGGCTGGCGCATCCGGGGGCATCAGCACGATTTTGCGTACAGCTTCACGAACTAGCGCCGCGACGCTGCGCCTCGACCGAGCGGCCGCCGCCCGCAAGGCCTCAAGTTCTTCTTTGCGCAGATAAACTTGCGTCTTCTCCATATGTGTCAGTATAGTGCGACTAGTGACAATACGTCAATTCTCCAACCTCGCGCTGCTCGTAGCTGTGACGGCGTCGAGCTGGCGCGCCGGCGAATCTTTTTCAAACGTCGGGCCCTCCAGCGCGATGGGCAACAGTCGCCGTATGATTGGCAAGTTGTTTAGGCGCATTGCTGCACAGTAAGATCTTTTGAACCGTGATAAGCGCTTGAGTCCGCCCATACTGACGCCGCCTCGAAAGAGAGTTGCCGGCGGGCACTGAACACCCAGCTTCCGACAATTCAGCCCGGCAGATCTGAGTTGTTCACTTTTCAGCCCTTTTTCGGCTGTCGCTTGCTAAGACGGACCCCAGGGCCGCCGCAGTTCTCGTCGATGAACTCGACGCCGGCCCGCTTCAAGGCATGTTGCATCGCCTGAACGGCTTCCGCGGACACCTGCCGCCGCTGCCGCTCAAAGTCTACGACGGTGGAAAGACCAAGTGTAGCAAGCTCGGCGAGCCGCGTCTGGGTCATGTCCAACAGGGCACGACCAGCACGGCATTGAGCAGGCTTCATTTCAACATTTTTTATTGACACCGTCGGAGCCCATCGCTATAAACATTTTTTGTTGATCTAACGAAGTCGGGTGAGGATACCTGGTTCTGCCCGAAACGAAAGGTGTAAACTATGCATGGTCCGAGATCAGCGAAAGCGCCTGAGCGCCGCTACTTCATCGGCGGTTCAGATGCCCACATCATCATGGGAAATGACGAGGGGGCGCTAACTCACCTCTGGCGGGAGAAGCGCGGCGAGGTCGAGCCGGAGGACCTTTCCGGCAACCTCGTGGTCCAACTTGGGGCCGCAACTGAAGACCTGAACCGCCGCTGGTACGAGGCCCAGAGTGGGAATGTCGTCACCGACGTGCAGAGGCGGATCCGGCATCCGGTCCTGCGCTGGATGGGCGCGACCCTGGACGGCCGTATCGAAGGGAGCGGCGCGGTCTTCGAAGCTAAGTTCATGCTGCCCTGGGCCTTCTCAGAAGAGGCCGCAGCCGAAAAATATATGCCCCAGCTGCAGCATAACATGTGGGTCGTGGCCGCAAGATCGGCGGTTCTTTCGGTGATCACGGGCGGCGGCAAATGGGTCGAGATCACCACCCATGCCGACCCGCTCTATCAGCATCTCATCGTCACGGCCGAACGTAAGTTCTGGCGGTGTGTGGAGAGCGGAGAGCCCCCTCGGCTCTTTGCCGTCAAGCCACCCAAGCCGCGCATCGAGGCGGTGCGGGTCGTCGACATGAACAGCTCCAATGCGTGGGCGGAATTTGCGGCGGTCTTCGCCCGGACCCGGGCGGCTCACCTCGAGCATGAACAATCCAAGGCCGAGCTGAAGAAGCTGATGCCCGAGGACGCCAAAGAGGCTGTCGGGCATGGGCTACGGGCCAAGCGCTCGAAGTCGGGCGCGATCAGCATCGACCTCTTCGCCGAGGAGAGTTCACATGCAGCGGTCTAGCAGCTCTATTGCGA
Source organism: Pirellulales bacterium (assembly GCA_035252155.1). Classification (GTDB taxonomy): domain Bacteria; phylum Planctomycetota; class Planctomycetia; order Pirellulales; family JAICIG01; genus JAICLL01. Next base: position 4,264 of record DATFDL010000349.1, read on the forward strand.
GCCTTGCGGCTGCTTTGGCCAAAGCTCAGGCGGTGCTGGTCAACCCGGAGAAATCGCTGGTCGGCACCATCCCGGCGGAATGTCCGGGCGGGTCTGAGCGATCCTTCCGCTATGCGTCACTCGCCAGCGGCCTCGAAATCGTGCGCAAGACCTTGGGCGAGCATGAGATCGCAACGGTTCAGGCCACGGCGATCGACCAGGACAGCGGCATCGTCAATCTCACCACGGTGCTGGCGCATTCATCGGGGGAATGGATCGCCTCGGAATGGCCGGTCTGCCCGATCGCCGAGACGGCGGCGCCACATCGGATGGGTGCGGCGCTGACCTATGCACGCCGGTATGCGCTGTTTACGCTCGTGGGTATTGCGGGTGAAGACGACCTGGACGCGCCCGACCTCCTTGCGCCGAGCGGTCGAGTGTCAGTGCCAGAACGAGCAGACCCGGCCGGCAATGGAAAGCTCAACGGCAATCGCGGCGGCCTTGCCCCGAGCGGCCGCCACCACTGTGGAAAACCAGAAGGCACCTTCAGGCCCGCCCTTGGTGCTCAAGCTTCGGCCGAATTGCGAGATCGCCTACTCGCCGAAATCGCGGAGATTGGCTCGCCGGACGACGCAGCGCTGTGGGCCTACTGCCAAATGCGGGCCAAGAATGGCCTGACGCCATTAGACGCTCGACGGGTTGAGGAAGCGTTCCAGACCAGGCTGGCGGGCCTTACGGGCCACCAGGAGGGCGTTTCTCCAGAGGGTGCGGATTTGCTTTCCGATACTGCCTCGCGATCCCATGAGCCAGTTGAAGGGCCGGATGAGATCACGGCACCAAACGTCTGCCCTGCCACCTTTCCTCAACCTTCCGCGGACCCAAGACCTCACGGCCGCCCTGATCACCGACGGAAACGGCGAGCCTCTAAACAGCCGTCGGCTAGCGCCGAGCCCGTCGGGGCGATCGATAAGGCCGTTCTGACTTTTCCGGAGCCGCGGTGCGGATTCCGGAGTGAAACCGCCCGCGATTCCGGGATGATGCCGCCCACCATTCCGAGATGATCTCGCCCGCCGTTCCGAAATGATCTCGCCCGCCATTCCGGGATGATCTTGCCGGGGGGTCGGGTGCCTCTGCTGGC
>DATFDL010000350.1:0-3940 GCA_035252155.1 Pirellulales bacterium
GAGGGCGGCTGGTCCACATGCCGATTTTGCATGTGAAAACCGATCAGAACAAGTAAACGGAATAAATTCCGTTCTACGCCTGCCACGGGTTTGGCCAATCCCCCCACCGCTCAAGATACAAACGATAGGCCCGCACGTCGCCGCGCTCTTCGAGCCACGCCTTGATTTCGGCGATGCGGACTTGCTCCTGTTCCAACGTCAACTGCCCGACGAGCACGCGGCTGCGCAAGAAGACAAAGTACGTGTCGAGCACGTCGCAGCGGCAATAGTCGTTGATTTCCGCCAGCTTTTGCTCGTTGAAGAGGTCTTGCACCATGTGCCCTTGCACGTCCATTTTGCCGGGCTTGCCCAGCAAGTTGGCCGCCAGGTTCAGACCGCCCGAAAACCGCGTGCAGCCGAAATTGGTGAGTAACTCTTGCAGGTCAATGTGCGCTTCGAGATTGTAGCGATTGCGCGGCTGGTCGTAGGCCTTGGCGGCCAGGTTGAACCAACCGGGCACGCTCACGCCGTAACGGAACGCCGCCAGCTCCAACAGCGGCAAGTCGAACGAGCGGCCGTTAAAGCTGACCAGCGTCGGCCGGCCATATTTCTCCCAGCCACGCCAAAAGTTTTCGGTGACGATGTGCGGTCGGAACTGCGGCTCATCGAGTGCCACCAGGTCAGCCAGCCGAAAGTCTTGCGTCACCTTGGCAATGGCCAGCGACAGCGGCACCTGAAACGTGTACGGGATGAAATCAGTCTCGAACTTCGCCAGCAGCTCGGCGCGGTAACGGGCGATGGCCTCGGCTGCCGACAGCCCCTCGCCCGGATAGCGTAGCCGCGACACCAACTCGCCGTCGGCGACGCTTTCGATGTCGAACACAAAATAGCGGACGGCATTCATGGTGTAGGTCAGGCTTTCCAGCCTGACGAGCGTCAGGCTAGAAAGCCTGACCTACGACAGGTAGCTATGACAATTTACGTTTCGTCCGCAGCACGCAGCCACGGCGTAATTGTTGGCTGGTGCGAGCAGATTTCGTGCGGCTGAAAATAGATGTCGATTTCGTGTCGGGCGGCGTCGGGGCCGTCGGAAGCGTGGACCAGGTTCATTTGCCGGCTGGAGCTGTAATCGCCGCGGATGGTGCCGGCGGCGGCCTTCAATCCGCTGGTGGCGCCGAGCATCTCGCGCACCACGCGAATCGCCTCCAATCCCTCAAGGATGGCCGCCACCACCGGCCCGCCGGTGATGAATTTTTCCAGGTTAGGGTAGAACGGCTTGGAAACATGCTCGGCGTAGTGCCGCTTCGACAGTTCGGGCGTGATGCGGATCATCTTCATCGCGATCACATTCAGCCCTTTGTCTTCAAAACGGCTGAGAACGCGTCCCACCAACCGCCGCTCGACGCAGTCGGGCTTGAACAGAATTAACGTGCGCTCCATCGATGCCTCCCAGGGTTGAAAGGCGTCATTTTAGGCGTGCGGGACGGCCGGCTCAAGCGGCCGAGTCGCACGGTAGTGGGCTATTCCTGTGTGCCGGACTGATGCGATCCCGACTTGGCGTTTGGGTGGGCCTCGCCACCGCCGAAAGTGCCCTGCGGAAATGGAATACCAAGGTCGCTAATGTAGCGATGTCGTTCAATCTCTCGTTGAAAGCGAATGCCGCCGAAGAAGCAAGCGACGCAAACCATCAACCAATGCAATGTCTTCAAGCTGAACTGAGGGCGGGCCATGGCTTCCTCCGTGTCTGAACGGCTGGCTGGTTCCGGGGTGTGGCGGCAGTGTAGCGGCTTCCACATCGCAAACCAATACGCGTCCGCACAATGCATAGGTGACTGTGCGGTTGCCCCCGGGTTAGTCAAGGCACTTTTAATAAACTGGGTGAGCTACGGGGTGGTCAGCAAATCAAAAAGCTCCGACGGCATCGCGAAAAAAACCCATACCAGCTCGATCATCACAGCAGCGGCTGAAAAAACTCCGATCATCAGAACACCAATTAATAATACAACGATCCTTCGGCGTTCGTTGCGTAGACTCCGCGGAGTGCGAATTCGCAAAAACAAGGGCGCGAGGCGCGCAATCGACATCCCGCCGATTGCCGCCAGACAGCCGACGCCGAAAAAAATGGCTTCCCCGCGAGATGAAAGCTCAATCGGCTCGCCGGCCAGCATCGGCATTTCTGCGAACGCGATGCAGCGTGCCGTCTGTCTGCCAGCCGTCATGCCTGCCAACAGGAGGAACGGCAGCTTCAGGTTGAACTGGATCGGGCGACTCATTGCGGGGGCTTAGGCTGCTCCGGAAACGCCATTGCAAAGAGCCTGGCGAACTCTTGATGGCCGCGTTCGCTCAAGTTCTTTTCGTCCGCGTCACGGCCGCCCCTATAGAACTTAACCCGATCACACTTCAGGCAAATGATGGCCTCGGTCTTCTCGCCGTCGTCGATCGCGATGGCCATGCCCGGCCAAAAACAATCGGGCAGGTCGTTGCCGCCGAAATTCCTTGCATCGGCAATCGCGGCACACAGCTCGGCAGCCAGGCGGGAATCAGTTATTTGTTTGGACTCGAGGATGGGCCATTCATGTACGTTGTTCGCCGGTGGCTCGATCGGGCTTTCTTCGTTCTCCGGCGCCTTGTCGTAGTATTCACCGTCCAAGCGGTACACGTAGACCGTTGCGTTCGTCGGCGGGCGCGTGCAGCCAATGCCACAGAGCATCGCAAGAAGCAGCAACTTGAAGCCGAGCGGAAAGCGGCGGGTCATCCCCCCATAATACCACGGCGGCGGCGCGGAATCGCTACCGCATGTCAGTCAAAGCGCGGTAGACTGCTTCCATGACCCGCCCTCAGTTCAGCCTGAAGACAATGCTTTGGCTGATGCTCGTGGCGGCGAGCTTCTTTGCGGGGATGGCCGTGCAGCGCGGCTTAATGAACCATCGGGAACCAGCGTTTTATCACGCCCAGCCGCCAATGGAGTGACCGGGTTCCAGTAAGAGACTATATGGCCGGTGTACGGTGTTACGCTTGAGCACCCAGCAGCCAGGCGAGGATGCCCTTTTGCACGTGCAGGCGGTTGGCGGCCTGCTCGACCACCACGCTGCTGGCGCCGTCGATTACCTCGTCGGTCACCTCCTCGCCGCGACGGGCGGGCAAGCAGTGCATGAAGAATGCGCCCTTCGGCGCGTGCGCGAGTAGCTCGGCATTCACCTGGTAATCAGCCAGCGCCGCCCGCCGTGTCGCCGTCTCCGACTCTTGCCCCATGCTGGTCCAGACGTCGGTGTAGACGGCCACAGCGTCAGCGACGGCCTCACGCGGATCGGTGGTGACCGTCATCTTGAGCTTCGGTACGTCGCGCTTGAGTTCCGCGAGAAAGTTGGCGTCGAATTGATATTCCTTCGGCGCGGCCAGCACAAAGCGGATGCCCAACCTGCCGCAGCCGATCGCCAGGCTGCGGGCCACGTTGTTGCCGTCGCCCACATAAGCGAGCGTCTGCCCGCGTAGCGAACCGACCAGCTCGCGTAGCGTATACAAGTCGGAAAGCGCCTGGCAGGGATGCGCATAGTCGGTCAATCCGTTGATGACCGAACAGGTCGAATGCTGGGCCAGTTCGAGCACCTTCTGGTGCGATTTCGATCGCACGACGATCACATCGACATAGGTGCTGAGCACTCGTGCAAAGTCGGCCATCGACTCGCGTGATCCCCAGCCCACCTCTTCGCCCAGAAAAAGGCTGGTGCCGCCCAGATGGCTGATGCCCGCCTCGAAGCTCACCCGCGTTCGCAGCGACGGCTTTTCGAAGAGCAGGGCCATCACGCGGCCGGGCAGCAACGCCTCGCGCAGCCCCTTGGCATGTTTGCTTTTCAGGTCTTCGCTGATGGCGAAAATCCGCTCGATTTCGGCGCTCGACAGGTCGGCCAGCGTAATCAGGTTTCGCATGACTATCCGAGATGCTGCTGCTTCAAAACTTCGC
>DATFDL010000351.1:0-16573 GCA_035252155.1 Pirellulales bacterium
GGTCGCTGTCGCTCCGCTTCGCCACGCGGAACACTTCGTCCAGCGTGGTAATGCCGCGGAGCACTTTGTTGATCCCGTCTTGGTAAAGCGTGTGCATCCCTTGGCCGATCGCAGATTTACGTAGCTCCTGCGTCGATGCCCCCTGGTACGTTAATTCCCGTATTTTCGAGCTCATCAGCATCAACTCAAAAATACCCAGCCGTCCCCGATAGCCCGACTTCGAACAGTTCGAACAGCCCTTGCCTTTCATGAACGTGGCACCGGCAGCCATTTCGGGCGTGATGCCGGCGGCTTCCAGCATCGCCTCGGTCGGTCGGAACGGTTGCTTGCATTTTGGACAAATCACGCGCACTAAGCGTTGCGCTAGGATTGCCACCACGCTGCTCGCCACCAGATAGGCGGGTACTCCCATGTCGACCATGCGTGTAACGGCTCCGGGCGCATCGTTGGTATGTAGTGTACTGAAAACTAAGTGTCCAGTCAAAGATGCCTGTATTCCCATCTCTGCCGTCTCCGAATCGCGCATCTCTCCGACAAGGATCACGTTGGGTGCCTGACGCAGCATTGAGCGGATGATCCGGGCGAAATCGAGCCCGATCGAGTGCTTTACCTCCACTTGGTTGATGCCTGGCAGGTAATATTCCACCGGGTCTTCGGCCGTGATGATCTTGCGGTCGGGCCGGTTCAGGTCGTTCAGAGCGGCATAGAGGGTGGTGGTCTTCCCCGAACCGGTGGGTCCGGTAACCAGGATAATGCCATTGGGCCGGCGGATGAGGTTCTGGAAGGTCCGAAAGTCGGTCTCGCTAAGTCCCAGTTGCCGGACCCCCACCCGGATGCTGTCTTTGTCAAGAACCCGCATGACGACCGTCTGCCCGTGGCTGGAAGGCAGAACGCTGACGCGGAAATCGAGCTCCTTGTCGCCGATGGTGGCCTTGATGCGGCCGTCTTGCGGGCGGCGACGCTCAGCAATGTCGATCCGCGACAGAATTTTAATACGCGACAAGATAGCTCCCAGGAGGCGGCGGGGGGGACTGTCGCGTTCTTGCAACACGCCGTCGATGCGGTACCGGATCCGAACGCGGTCTTCAAAAGGCTCGATGTGAATATCCGACGCCCGGAGCTGCACCGCCTCGGAAATAATCAGGTGGACCAGGCGGACGACGGGAGCGCTGTTTTCGTCGACCTGCTCGTCGGGGGTGGCGGCGGTTTCTTCGGTTTCGGTAAAGTCGATGGCGGTGTCGGTGAATTCCTGCAACATCGAGTCGGCACTTTCGCCCTCGGTCAACCCGTAGTGGCGGTTGATGGCGTCCACAATGCTTTCACGGGGGGCCAGCGCGACCTCGACCTGCCGGTTGAGAATGAACCGGAGCTTGTCGAGGGTCTCAAAATCCTCGGGGTCGCTGACGATAACCTTGAGCGCGCCGTCGCGTTCGTCCATCGGTAAAATGGCGTTTTCGCGGGCGACCGATTCGGGCACCAGCTCGATCACCGAAGGTGGAATGGCGACTTCGCTTAAATCGACATAGTCATAGCCGAATTGCTGGGCGATCGCCCGCATCACCTCTTCGCTGGTGGCATAACCGAGCCGAACCAGGGCGTCGCCGATTTTTATGCCCGAGGCGCGGGCCATCTGTTGGGCCTCGGCCAATTGGTTGTTGCTGATAACTCCTTGGCGAACAAGGATTTCCGTGAAGTCGCCCATGGTGGTGGCCATCGATTGGCTCCGCAAGATGAGATGCCGCGGTAGTTTAGGCTAATGGCCCACGGCGCGACTGTCAATGATTTTGGGCCTGGCGTGCGGGGGAATCGCCCGGCTATGGATGGCTTTGGCTCGCAAAGACGGTTGTCTGGGGGATTCGGGCGGTTTAGCATGGCAGCGGTAGGACGACGGGCCATTCACTTCATCTTCTCCGAGGCACGCCCATGCTCCGCATTCTTGCATTAGGGGCGGTGATTGTCGTTTCGGCTTTTCAAACCACGGCACCCGCGCCGATCAGCCCCGATCCGAAGGCGCCGCGGCCGATCGATCCGTTGGATACGGTCTTCATCGAGGAGATGACGTGGATGGAAGTCCGCGACGCCTTAGCCGCCGGCAAGCGGACGGTGATCGTGCCGACCGGCGGCGTGGAGCAGAACGGACCTTATTTGGCGACCGGCAAGCACAACTATATTTTGCGGGCGACGACGCAGGCGATCGCCCGCCGGCTAGGCAATGCACTGGTGGCGCCGATTGTGGCCTTCGTGCCAGAGGGCGACATTGACCCGCCGACCGGGCATATGCGTTACCCGGGGACGATCAGTGTCAGCGAAGCAACATTCGAATCGCTGTTGACCGACATTTGCGCCAGCCTCCGTGCACATGGTTTCACGCACATCGTATTGCTGGGCGACAGTCAAGGAAACCAGGCCGGCATGCAGCGGGTTTCTCGGGGACTCACTACCCGCTGGGCCAACGACGCGACTCGCGTCCACTACATTCCAGAATATTACAACTACGATCAGGTCGATCTCTGGCTTGAGCAGAGCGGCGTTCACCAGGTTTCCGAAGGGCTGCACGACGATTTCGCCGTAACGGCCATATTGATGACGGTCGATCCGAACCTGGTGCGGATGAAAGAACGAGGAGCGGCCGGAAAATTTTCGATCAACGGAGTTGCGCTGGCTCCCGCGCCCAAGACGATCGAGTGGGGTAAGAAGATTATCGACTTCCGCGCGAACGCCGCCGTGCGGGCCATCGAGCACGCGGTGGGGCAGTAGCAGTTCCGTCACCTCGGCCAAAGAAAAACGGAATCCACTCCGTGCGTCAAAGCAAACGGAATGAATTCCGTTCTACAAGGGGCAGCAAGAGAACGGGACTTTTTACAGGGGTCCCGTTCTTTGCCTGCCGTGAGCGCTTATCCGCTTTGGCGGGGATCACCTCGGCGGCACCGTGTCACGGGCGGCTCGTCGCTCGCGAATCCGATCGCGAATCGGCTGGCCTTGCACGTCGACGTCGACTCCTCCGCCAGGCGTGACGTCGACGTTGACTCCGCTACCCGTTGGTCCCGCCAGAGGAGCGGTGGTGCGATCGCGTCGAACGTCGACGTCCGCCCGGCCGTTCGCCGTTCGATCGGCGGCGGGCGGCGTAGTTTGCGTCGTGATGGTGGTTCGCTCGGTGGTGCTGCTCCGCGTGCCCGTGGTTGTTCCTCCGCCTGTTCCGGCCCGATTGCAGCCGACAAAGGTTACCGCCATGAGCACCATCGCGGCGATGGTAAGAGTAGTCTTCATTCGTTCCGCCTCCCTGTGAAATTTATGGTTGGTCGATCGCGATACGAAATGTTCTGTTCGGCGTTACCCGCTAAGGGATCGGCCGGCGCATTCCGCCCGAGATCAAACTGATGACGAACAACACCAGAAAGATCACGAAAAGCACTTGCGCGATCGAACTCGCCGTTCCGGCGACTCCCATGAATCCAAACGCCCCAGCAACCAGCGCCACAATCAAAAACACCAATGCCCAGTACAACATGACAAATCTCCTTGTAATGGTTGAAATTGAAGACGGTTTTTCTGTTCTTCGGTAAGAGCACTCAGCGTGCCATTGAGTGAGCGGTTTTTAGCCTTCACGAAGGGCCAGTGGTTCAGCCCCGCATTCAGCCAAGACTTGTTCGGCCGTCGCAAGGGTCTGCCGCTGTGCTTCGCTATGATCTTCGGCGGCGACCAGGATTTTGCCCTGACTGACCGCTTGATCGTAGTAGTTGGCGACCTCGTGCTCGACGCCGCGGGTCATCATGGCTCCGACTAAACCGCCGACAACTCCGCCTGTCCACGCCGCCAGTCCGCCAGCGGCCAAGAGCGCCAATCCGCCCGTGGTGACGGCGCCGGCCAACACCGTCAGCCCGCCCAGGGCCGCGCCGATCGCGCCGCCCGTGACCACTGCGCCGGGCGTGTAAGCACCCGCCGGCTCCTCATGCTCGAACTCACGGAAATGAGCTTCCTTGGCTCGATCGGAGCAGATAACACTGATCTGGTCTCGGGTGAAACCGGCCCGCAACAGTTTGTCGACGGCACAATCTGCGGCGCGGATCGTGTCAAACACTCCCACGCGAATGGGTCGTTCGAGGGTCGAGGCGTTTTCCATGACAGCAGCCTCCTTAACTTAACTCGGTTTTATTTTTGAACAGAAGGAAACAAAGAACACGAAGCAGAGAAGGATTGTAATTGTGCGATGCAGACTTCTTGGGCTTTCCTTCGTTAGTAGGGGTGTATTAACAGCAAGTCATCGCTGTGCAGTTACCGTGCCGACCGATGCCACAAATGCTGCCGCCGCTTTGCTCTTTGTTCATGCGTTGAATCCTCATGAGGTGACCGCCTTGCGAGCCGCGGCGGTGATCGATTGTCGCAGCTTCGGCAATGCTTCCCACGGATCACGACGTAGTCGGCGAAGCCGCTCCGGCAGGTTTTCGACGTTAAAGTAGTCTGCCCGCAAGTCTGCCCTCAACTCGTCCCAGGCGATGGGCACCGACACCGGAGCACCCGACCGAGCGCGAGTCGAATAGGCGGCCACCGAAGTGGCGCCGCGATCGTTGCGTAGGTAATCCAGAAAGATCTTGTTCTTGCGCGTTGCCTTGAGCGGATTGACGGTAAAGTTTTCGGGCGAGTCGTTGGCCAATCGCTGAACGACAGATTTGCAAAACGCCTTGACTTCGGGCCATTCCAGCCGGCGCCGAATCGGGACGACGACGTGCAAGCCTTTGCCGCCCGAAGTTTTGACGAACGATTCCAGGTCGATTGATTCGAGCAGCGTCCTCAGCCGGCGCGCGGCGTCGACCACGGCCGACCAGCCGAGTTCGGGCGAGGGATCGAAATCGAACGTCAGTCGGTCGGGGCGCTCGACATCATCGGCTCGCGCGCCCCAGGGATGGATCTCGAGCACGCCCATCTGAACCAAAGCGACAATCCCGGCGATATTTTTAACGACGGAGTACTCGTTGGTCTTCGACTTTTCTTGAATGGTCACACGACCGAGCACACGGGGCGCACTGGGGCCGAGGTGTTTTTGATAAAAGCAGGTCTTGCGTGGCCCCTCGGGGCAGCGCACCAGGCTCAGCGGTCGATCGACGAGATGCGGCAGAATCCAATCGGCGATCTGCTCATAAAACTCGGCCAGCCCGAGCTTGGTGATGCGTTGCTCGGCGTACAGGACCTTGTCGGGATGCGTCAGCCGCACGCCGGCTACTTCGTGGCTCTCGCGCTGGGCGGTCGCGGCCCGCTTTGGCTCGTTCGATTTGCGGCGTGGGTGGCCGTTTTCCCTGGTCACTTTACTCACCTCTTGCGGTTCGTCTCGGGTGATCTCGACCGCCGGCTTGTCTTCGCGCAGGCCCTGAAACGAGGGATGCCGCAGTCGCCTGTCGTCGGTCCAGTTGCTGAACTCGATCTGCCCGACCAGTTGGGGCCTCACCCAGTGCGTTCCGCGCGGCGTCGAACGCTGCGGAAAGTCGGCGAAGGGCGACCGTGGCTGTTCGAGCCGATCGAGTCTCTTGCGCAGATCGCCGAGCAGCCGGTCGCTGAACCCGGTGCCCACCCGGCCGGCATAGACAAAGCGCTTGGGCGGGGCGTAATAACCGACCAACAGCGCACCTAGCCCGTGCCGCGCTCCGGCCGGCTCGGTGAAGCCCCCGATGACGAATTCGTCGCGGCGAACGCATTTGGTCTTGAGCCAATCGAAGCCGCGGCCGGCGACGTAGCCCCGATCGCGCCGCTTCGAAATGATGCCCTCCAGCCCCACGCGGCACGATTCGGCGAAGAATCGGTCGCCCTCGCCTTCCACATGTTCGGCATACCGAACGGCGCCGCGCGATGTATTGTGGTCGAGTAATTCAGCGAGGCGGGCCTTGCGTTCTTCCAACGGCATGCCGCGCAGATCATGCCCGTCGAGGTAAAGCAAATCGAAAGCATAATAAACCAGCGGTTCCGACCGTGCACCGCGAAAGGCGTTTTGTAGCGCCTGAAAGCTGCTGACGCCGTTGGGTAACAAGGCCACAACTTCTCCATCGAGGATCGCCTGGTCGACCGGCAGCGTCTCCGCGGCCTTTGCGATGGTGGGCATCCGCCCGGTCCAATCTTGATCGCCCCGCGTCAGCAGCCTGGCCCGGCGATCGAGCCGGCAGATGATTCGATAGCCGTCGAACTTGATTTCGTGCAGCCATTGATCGCCTGTGGGCGGCTGTTTGGCCAGCGTGGCCAACTGCATCTCGATCTTAGTTGACATGGCGGCCCGTCGCACGCCCTCGGGCAAGCTGTCTGACGAACCCCTTTTTTTGCTACGTCGCGAAGTGGATTTCTTGGCCCGTGCTGTTTTTTTGGTCGCCGGCGCGCGCTTCTTTGTCACTACTTTGTGCGGCCGCGCGCCTTTTGCTGAACCCTGAACCCTGAACCCCGAGCCCTTTGTTAACCGGACCGTTGAATTCTTCTTCCCGCTTCGGTTCGAGCCCCACACGCGGTCGCGCGCCGCGGCGATTTCGTCGAGCGAACGCCCCGTGGCAACGCTGTTGGGTTCTGCGTCGACAACGTCGTATTCGTCGGTCGAGCGTGCTTCTTCGTCGCGCTCCTTGATCAGTAGCCAATTCGTCGCTCGTTCGTTGCCGCGGCGCGCCAGCCGGATGAGCGTCCAGCCGCCGCGCAGCTTGTCGCCTTCGAGGTGGAATTTCAATTTGCCGGCCCGATAGCCGGCGTGTGGATCGCCGCCGGGCTTCCAAACGCCACGGTCCCAAACGGCCACGGTACCGCCACCGTATTCCCCCTCGGGGATGATGCCCTCGAAATCCGCGTAGTCCAACGGATGATCTTCAACCTGGACGGCCAGTCGTTTTTCCTTGGGATCGAAGCTTGGTCCCTTGGGCACCGCCCAGCTCTTGAGAACGCCGTCGAGCTCCAGGCGAAAATCGTAATGCAGCCGCGTGGCGTCGTGTTTTTGGATGACAAAGCTCAGGCCGCCGCGCTGCCGCCGCTTTACTTTGCCCCGCGGCTCGGGGGTGCGGTTGAAATGGCGCTTGTGCTGGTATTCGGTAAGGGCCACGGCAGGCAGGGGTCCGGACTCAGGGGGCGAGGGGTCAGGGGCGCCACGTGCGCCCTGATAGGGCAGCCGCCCCCCGGTGGGTGCTGTATCGCACTTCGCGCGCCGCCTTACCTCGCCGGATTTAACTGAGCGAGTGTGGGTTGTTGGCATCCCGCTTGCTGCTAGCCCAGCGATGCTAGTTCTAGCACTGCTAGCACTGCTAGCACGGCCGAACCCCGAACTCAATGCTCGATTCCTGCCATGGCCCGACCCAGTTGGCGTGGTTTTTTGCGACTTAGCCTGGTGGCGGTGCCCATCGAGGCCTACCCGGCCGCGGCGCCGGGCAAGGGCGAAATCCACCTCAACCAACTTCACGAGGAATGCCACAGTCGCATTCGCTATAAAAAATTCTGCCCGATTCACGGCGAGGTCAGCAATGACGAAATCGTGCAAGGCTACGAATACGCCAAGGACCAATATGTGGTGATGGAGCCGGGCGAGCGGGAGGCGCTTCGCACGCAGAGCGAGCGAGCCATGAACATCGACCGTTTCGTGCCGTTGGAGAGCATCGACCCATTTTATTACAGCGGGCGAAATTATTTTCTCTTGCCCGACGGTGCGGCGGGTGAAAAGCCGTATCGAGTGCTGAGCCAGGCCATGATCGACGAAGAGTGCTGCGCGCTGGGCCAGATTGTTTTTTCGGGCCGGGAAGAGATCGCGCTCATCCGGCCGGTCGATCGGGTATTAACGATGTCGCTGTTGAATTACGCCAGTCAATTGAAGCCGTTATCGGATTTTTCGGGCGAGGTTTCCGACGAGCGCGCCCGGGCCGACGAACTGAAATTGGCACGCACGCTCATTCAGCAGACCACGTCGACCGAGGCGGGCGTCGATCAATATCGCGACACCTACACCGAGCAGTTCAAGGCCGCCATCGAGGCAAAAGTCGAGGGCCGCGAGGTGGTGGTGCCCGAGGCCGAAGAGGAAGTGCCGGTCGTGAACTTAATGGACGCTTTGCGCAACAGCCTCAAGAAGAAAGGCGGGCGCTCGCGCGCCGAGCCAGCTCGTGCCGCCGCCCGGCGCCGTAAAAAAGCTTAGCGGGTGGTTTCCCGCGGCTCCCAAAGCTCGAAGCGATTTCCCTCGGGATCGCTGGCCCAGCCAAAGCGCCCGTTGTCACATTCTTCGACGCGATCGTCGACCGCCGCGCCTGCCGCGCGTAGCTGGGTCGGCATGGCGTCGAGATCGCGCACGCGATAGTTGAGCATGCACGCCTGGTCGCCGCCGCCAAAGTACGTCGTGTCTACCGGAAACGTCGACCATACGGTCTCCTCGCCGGCGCGCTGCGACTTCAAGCTACCGTAGGTCTGCCCGGTTTCGATCGGCAAGCCTAGATGTTCGCGATACCAGGCCGCCAAGGCTTGCGGATCGCGGGCTTTAAAAAACACTCCTCCGATGCCGATGACTCGTTCCATGACAATCCTTTCTCTATTGGCCGCGTAGGATTGTAGCGGGCCGGCCATTATAATCCATGAGGCAGTACACTATGATTCACTGGGAGGGATCTGCAATGAATCTCGAAGAAACCATCGATGCGTGCCCCTTGGTTGGCGGCGGTTCGAGGCAGAGACTTGCATCAAGTACTACGACTGGTACGGGAAGTTTTGGACGCGCTGGGGGGACGCGGTGCGCGACGCTGGTCTGCAGCCAAACCGAATGTCCGAGGCATATGGTGACGAATTCCTTCTGGAGAAGCTCGTCTCGCTTACGCGGCAGTTGGCACGGGTGCCTATTCAGGGCGACATACTGCTTGCGGCGAAGAATGATGCCGCGTTTCCCTGAGAGAAAGCCTTTCGTCGTCTTGGTCGGAAAGCGCAGCGTGTATTAAAGGTAATTGCTGCGTGACCATTCAGGAGGCGCAGGCGCGGCTGCCGGAATTGATCCACCAGTTGGCCAGCAAGGGCGAAGTCGTCATCACTGAAAACGGCCAGCCGGTGGCGCGACTCACGCAATCGCTACAGCGACCACGGCGACAACTGGGAACGATGAAAGGAACGGTGCTTCACGTGGCCCCTGACTTCGATGCACCGCTTGAAGACCTGCGGGGGTACACGGAATGAGCGTACTCGTCGACGCTCACAGTTTCGCGGGGTAGAATTTACTGAAACGCAGAAGTTTTGAAGGACCGGGAGCAAACCGTGATACCGCTTTCGCTAGATCCCGTCGAAATTCCGCTTCGGCTTGACCAGCACGGTGGACTTCGGGTTGGCCAGACGCGCGTTCTACTGGATGTCGTCCTTCACGAATTCGACAGCGGTGCAACGCCCGAAGAAATCGTCGACTGGTACGAAGGACTCGAGCTGGCTGACGTCTATTCCGTTTTGGGGTATTGCCTGCGGAATCGCCCCGCAATCAACGACTATTTGCGGCGACGCGAGGCCGAAGCCGACACATTGCGCCGCACAATCGAAGCCAGCCAGCCGCCGCGGCCGAATCGGCGAGCCATGTTGCTCGCGCGTCAGAAGGCGAAAAGAAACGGGGACGGCTTCGCCCGGGAGTGATTTCCCGGCCGTCGTGTGAGGCGAGACGAAATTGCAAGGAATGTGGCGATGCTGCGGGTTCTCACCGATCAGAATTTTAACGGTCGCGTTCTGCGCGGTTTGCGGCGCCGCGTTGCCAGCCTCGACGTGGTTCGCGCGTCCGAATCCTTTTCGGAAGCCGATTGCCGCGACCAAGTCATCTACTTTCCGCTTTGATGGCATCACCGAAAATCTCTCGACTGGCTGCCGAGGCGCTGGGTGAGTGGTGCGAGGTCTTCCATCTTGCCAGTCAGCACGTGAATCACCAGGCCGTGGCGCTCGAGGCGGCCGTGGGCGATCAGGGCGGTGGCGGTGGTGGCCACGCGGCGAAAACGCTCCCAGGTTTCGGGGCGGACGATCAGGTTGGCCACGCCGGTCTCGTCTTCCAAAGTGACAAACGTGATGCCCGCCGCCGTGCCAGGGCGCTGCCGCACTAATACCAGTCCGGCCACGCGCACAAAGCGGCCCGAAGGAGTGTGGGCCAGATCGCGGGCCCGCGTCACGCGCAGCTCGTCGAGCAACGGGCGCACGAACGCGATGGGGTGCCCCTTGAGCGACAAGCCCGCCGTGCGGTAATCGGCCACCACTTCTTCCAATGGCGCCAAAACGGGCAACTCGGCGGGCCGCTGGTCGCTTGAGGCCGCAGGCAAGCGATCGAACAGCGGCAGCGGCCGGTCGCGATGCTGCTCTAGCGCATGCCACAGCGCGCCGCGCCGATCGAGCCGCAACGAATCGAAGGCATCGGCCTTGGCTAACCGCACGATGGCCGCCCGACCCAAGCCCGTGCGGCGCGAAAAATCTTCGACCGAGCAAAACCGATCGTGGCGGCGAGCCTCGGTGATTGCATGGGCCTGCTTCTCCGAAAAACCCAGCACCTGGCGAAAACCGAGGCGAAGTGCCGTTCTGCAGGGAACGCCGTCCGTGGTGCTCGGTGAAGGGCAGATCGACGCCGTCTCGCCCCGCTGCGGAACGGCACGGAGTCCGTTCCCTACAGAGTGTTCCCTGAACCCTTCGCTACCGGCCGGGGCATCGCCGCGGCACGACGCTTCAAGGTCAGACCGATGCGAAATTCGCCGCGGCTGTGCCCCAGCCACCTCTTTTTCATAGGTCGATCGTCGGTCGTCGTGGTGCGGAACGCCACGGAGGGCGTTCCCTACAGAGGCTGTTTCCGTATCCCTGAACCCTGAACCCTGAACCCTGAACCCTTCTTGGAACCCTTCCAACGTGCAATTCCACTCACTCTCATTCACATCCACCGCCCGCACCTCGACGCCGTGCTCGCGGGCGTCGCGCACCAATTGGGCCGGCGCATAAAACCCCATCGGCTGACTGTTCAAGAGCGCCGCGGCAAAGGCGTCGGGATAATAATGCTTCAGCCAGGCCGAGACATACACCAACAGCGCGAAACTAGCCGAGTGCGATTCGGGGAACCCATACTCGCCGAACCCGCGGATTTGCTCAAACACCCGCTCGGCATATTCTTCGCTCAGTCCACGGCGCACCATCCCGTCGTGCAGCTTTTGGCGGAATTGCTCGATGACGCCCGACTTTCGCCAGGCGCCCATCGCCCGGCGCAGTTGGTCGGCCTCGCCGGGCGTGAAGCCCGCGGCCACCACCGCCAGCCGCATTGCCTGCTCTTGAAAGATCGGCACGCCGAGCGTCTTCTTGAGCACCTCGCGGATTTCGTCGTTGGGATAATCGACCGGCTCCTGCCCGCTGCGCCGCCGCAGATACGGATGCACCATGTTCCCCTGAATCGGCCCGGGCCGCACGATGGCCACTTCGATCACCAGGTCGTAAAACGTGCGCGGCTGCAATCGCGGCAACATGCTCATCTGTGCCCGGCTTTCGATCTGAAACACGCCCATTGTGTCGGCCCGGCTGATCATCTCGTAGACCGCCGGGTCTTCTTGCGGCACCGTGGCCAGCGTCAGCCGGCGGCCGTGATGCCGCTCGACTAGGTCGAAACCTTTGCGGATGGCCGTCAGCATGCCTAGCGCCAGGCAATCAACCTTGAGAATGCCCAGCTCGTCCAGGTCGTCTTTGTCCCACTCGATGACGGTGCGGTCGGGCATGGCCGCGTTTTCGATCGGCACCAGCTCCGAGAGCGGCCCGCGCGTGATGACCATGCCGCCCACGTGCTGCGAAAGGTGCCGCGGAAAGCCGACCAGCTCGTGGACCAGGGCGACCAGCCGCCGGACGTCGGGCGAGCTGGCGTCGAGCCCCGCCTGCCGCGAACGCTCGGCCAGCGCCTGCGGCCCCGATCTTGGAGCAGGCGAGGCGCCTACACCACAAAAATCTTGCCCGTGCGCGTCGAGCAGCTTGGCCAGCCGATCAACTTCGTCGAGCCCGAAGCCCAGGGCCTTGCCCACGTCGCGTACCGCCGAGCGGAAGCGATAGGTGATGACCTCGGCGGCCAGTCCCGCCCGATCGCGGCCATATTTCTCATACACATATTGAATCACTTCTTCGCGCCGTTCGTGCTCGAAGTCGACGTCGATGTCGGGGGCTTCGTTGCGTTCGCGACTAATGAAGCGTTCGAAGAGCACGTCCATGCGCTCGGGATCGACCGCGGTGACGCCCAGGCAATAACAGACCGCCGAGTTGGCCGCCGAACCGCGCCCCTGACAGAGAATGCCGCGTGATCGAGCGAACCGCACCAGGTCCCACACGGTGAGAAAAAACGCCTCATAGCGCAGATCGGCAATCAGCCGCAGCTCGTGCTCCAGCAGATCGCGAACACGCGGCGGCACGCCATCGGGATAGCGCTCGCGGGCGCCGCGCCACGTCAAGTCGGTCAGATGGGCCAGCGGCGTGCTGCCGGCGGGGCAAAGCTCTTCAGGATATTCATAGCGCAGCTCATCGAGCGAAAAATTGCACCGACCAGCGACCTCCAGGGTGCGGCGCAGCGCGTCGGGGGCGTCGGCAAACAGCGCAGCCAGTTCTTCAGGCGGCTTGAGATAGCGCTCGGCATTGGCAAACAGCAGCTCGCCCGCCTCGGCCACGGTGCAGCCCGCCCGAACCGCCGTCAGCACGTCTTCCAGCGCTCGCCGCTCGGGCACGTGATAGCGCACGTCGTTGGCGGCAACCACCGGCAGCCGGGCGCAGCGCGCTTGTTCCACTCGACGGGCCAGCATTTTGCGGTCGTCGGGTCCATGATGGATTTCGGCGATGGCGTAGGCGCGGTCGCCAAACACATCACGGTACTCAGGTAGTCCCGGCCCTTGTGGCCGGCCGGGCCAGGCTTCGGATGGAGACTCGAACGGCCGGGCACAAAGCCCGGGGCTACCTTGCGTGTTCGCATCGGGCAGCACGAGTGCCAACAACCCTTCGGCGTGCTGGGCGATGTCATCAAACGCCAGCAGGCACTCACCTTTGGCGGCGCGGCGGCGGCCCACCGTGAGCAGCCGAGACAACCGCCCATAAGCGGCCCGGTCGGTGGCCAACAGTACCGCGCCAGCGGCATTGGTGGGCCATAGCTCGGCCCCGATCAGCAGTTTCAGACCTACTTGCTTAGCGGCCGCGTGGGCTCGCACCACGCCAGCCAGGCTATGGCGATCGGTCACCGCCAATGCCCGATATCCCAACGCCGCGGCCTGAGTCACCAGCTCATCGGGATGTGACGCCCCTTCGAGAAATGAGAAATTGGTTTTGCAGTGCAACTCCGCATATCCGGGCCGGCTCCACGCGCCGGCCATCGCCGGCGGCGTAGATTCAGGTCGGCGCTTGGGGAGAGGCTGATCGGGCATGCTAGAATAATGTACATATGAACATATTCCAGGTCAAGCTCGACGGCAGGGCCAGTCGATCTGGTGGCCGCCAGCCGACGGACCGAGCCGGCGAAACTTTCGCGAATGCTCAAGGGCGAGCTCGACTGGGTGGTGATGAAGGCGCTGGAGAAGGACCGCACGCGCCGCGATGAGGCAGCCAAGGACCTCATACGCCAAGGCGTTGCCCGAGGGCGGCCCGCGTGTCGAATGGTTTGTCAACGTCGCCTTGGATCGAGGCACGCCAGGTGGACCGGCAACAATCGGCGCCGACGACGTCGTGAAACGGCTGATCGACGTGTTGCAATCCTTTGGCAATCCGCAAGCCGGTCAGGTGAAGCCTTCGGCCGAAGTAATCCGGCACACTTTGGCTGAGGCTCAGCAAGCGGCCGCGCAAGGCGTTCGCGGCGAGCCGGCGGCGGCGTTGGCCCGAGCGGCGGCCGCGGCAACCGAAAGGTTGCTGACCGACCGAATCTGCCCCAGCGGCGACGCCAAGCGGTTTGTGGTGCGTGGACGCGAAGACGCCGACGGCGTCAATTGGACCCTCCGCCGCGATCTGGACGAGTTCGGCCGCGACGCGGTGCGGCTGAGAGAGATTGCGGCGTGCAAACCCGAGCTACTCTCGCGCGCACTCATTAAAAACCTTAGCTGGATTGCCCGCTGGCACGTCTACATCGCCTCGCGATGGGAAGTTACGCCGGGCACCATGCGGCTCTTCGAGCAGCTCCGCGCCACGCTCGCCGCCTCGCTGCCTGCCGAGCAGTCGGACCTGGCCGCGGCGGTCGTGGCCACCGACTTCGGCGAGCTCGCCGGAAAACTGAGTGCCGAGGGCGTCTGGCCGACGTCGGCGGGGCCGCTCGAACCCGTCAATCGTTACCTGAAAAACGTCGATGACGAGATCGCCGATGTGGCTGTCCGACAAGCGATTCGGCGCGTGCAGCCGGCCTGCGTGCGTTTAGGGGGTGGCAGCGGTGTGAATGTCTCCCCGCGGGGATGCGTTCTCACGGCGGCGCACGTCGCCAGGCAGTTGGGCGCTCGTCTGACGGCTGAATTCCCCAACGGCCGACGGTACACGGCGGAGTGTGTTGCCTTGGATCAACGGCTTGATGTTGCACTCTGCCGAGTTCTCGACGCGCCGCGGCTCCCGTTTGCCAAGCTTGCCTCCGCGCCGGCCACGGTGGGCACGCGCGTGGTGTGCATCGGCCAGCCGGGCACGAGAACGCCCGCCGGCAAGCCGACCGATTACCAGCCGTTTCACGTTTCGACAGGCGAGATTCGCGGCTTTCTCGATGATCGTCTGGGTGATCAGGCGCTGGGGCGAACCAAGCACGACGCCTGGACCTATTGGGGCCACTCCGGAAGCCCGCTGTTCAACGAACACGGCGAAATCGTCGCCATGCACAATAGCTGGGACAGTAAAACGGCCATGCGGCATGCCGTCACCCATGAGGCGCTTGCCGAATTCTTGAAACAACATCGTGCGGAATTGGCAACCGAGTGATATGCCCACCTCGCAGGCGGCCGGCCGACCCACATTGCGTTTTCCAATGCCTGGCCGGGCAAATCAATGAGTGTGAATCCGACATTTTCCATAAACACGTCACGCCTCCCGAGAAGTCCACTTCTCGCCGACCTGGTGGAGATCATCCAAGCTCGCCGTCCGCAGGAAATCTACGTCACCGACGAGGCCGATACGCATGCCATCGAGCAATACCAGAAGCACCTTTCGCCGGTCCATGACGACCTGGCCGAGACCTATGCCGGTTCGGAAGAGTTTTTCCGCCTGGTTCCGCTCAAAGCAAATGAACCTTGACTCCCAGTTCCCACTGTCTGAGTTCGTGAGAGTTCATGAGCGGGCTGCCGTGCTGTTGCAATCGCCTGCCTGGCGAACGATATTTTGTACGGCGCAAGTTGTGTCTGTCTGTGAGGAGTAGCGGCTTTGAAAACATGCCCTGCCTGCCATCGGGCGGTTCCGGACGACGCCGCTACATGTCCGCAGCCGAATTGCGGGCATCGTTTCGGGCAATCGCACGCGAGCATCAATCGTCCGCCGCCGCCGCCCGCGAAGGTTCACGTTACCGCAGGCGCGCACGGGGCCTCGTCGCCATCTGCCGCCAAACAACTCTCGGGCAAAGAGCCGAAACCGTGGCGCTGGCCGCTGGTGCTGCTGGCAACCATTCTGCTGACGTCGGGTCTGACGGCGGCATTGACGGCCACGTGGCTGCGCGGCGACCAAAAACAGCAAGTCGCCGCGGCAAAGCGTGTCGCACCGCACACAGAACCGAATGCGGATTCCAAGTCTGCCGAACCGGCGGCGCAGCAACCGCCCGCTATTCGCGCCGAGGCGACAAGCCGACAGGGCGAAAAGGCGATGGGGCGACAAGGCGATGGAGAGTCCGACGCCGCGGAACACAACGGCGCGGCAAAACAAGACGGCGCCGTCGTGCCACCGAAAGCAGACGCACCGTCAGAAGAGCCACGTGGCGACAATGCAACTGAGCCGCTGGACGTGGCGGGGGAGGCTCGCAAGACTCCGATGCCTAAGCCGCTCACGGGCCTGGTGGATGAGCCGAAGTCCGAACTGCTCGGTAAGTCCGACGAGCCGACGCTGCCCGTCGTCGCCGACACGCCCGAGGGACTGTATGCGGCACGCACCCAACCGAAGACGGCCGAGTTCCTCGGCGAGCGGGGCGGTACGCTCAAGTCGCAGAAGGCGGTGGAGGACGGCCTGAACTGGCTGGCCCGCCACCAAGGCGCAGACGGACACTGGGGCGCCGATTGCCTGGGCAGCGATCCCAACTCGCGCTGCGAAAAGAAAGCTCCCTGCCAGGGGCCCGGGATGCACTTCGAAATAGCTCATACGGGCCTGGCCTTGCTCGCGTTTCAGGCCGCCGGGCAGTATGACTTCAACGGCCAGAAATACTCCGACCAAGTGGCGAAAGGCCTGGATTATTTGGTCCAGCGGCAAGCGCAGGACGGTTGCATCGACAATTCGCAAATCTCCCAACTAACAGCCGAGGTGGAGGGCACTCAGACGGCGCAGGAGAAGGCGGCGATCGCGGCTTTGCCCGCGGAGTGGAAGCAGAAATTCGCTGGCCCACGATCCGGAAGCTTCATGTACGAGCACGCCATCGCAGCGATGGCCTTGTGCGAGGCCTGCGTCGTGGCGCTGGCGGAAGGAGAGAAGCCCGACC
>DATFDL010000352.1:0-7168 GCA_035252155.1 Pirellulales bacterium
CGAAGCGGCTCTTCCCAGGTTTTCCACAGCTCGTCGAAAACCTGCTGATCGAAGTCGGCCGGCAGATAGGCCTTGGTCGTCAACAGCCGATAGCCGCGCTCGGCGAGTGATTCGTCCGCCGTGTTCGACGCCGGGCGCGCGTCGTCGGCCTTGAGGCCGGCAGCGATGGCCAGGCAAAGCACGATCAACGTCGCCGTTCGCATCGAAAGAGGTTTCTCCAGGGTTGCTAACCGGAGTCTAGGCGTGGTTTTTAACCGTGGCAAGGGCGGACAGAGGGTTCAGGGTTCAGGGTTCAGGGTTCAGCATTTTTTGCGACCTGGAAGGGTCGGTGCGAACTTGCCGCGGTTGATGACGCACCCTGACCTCCGGCCTCTGGCCTCTGACCCCTTTGCCCGGCCCCTGACATCGCCGGCCCCCGCTCCTTATATTGGGTGTTTTTGGAATCGCCGCTATGCCTCTACCGTATCTGAATCGCGTCAGATGCCTCGTTGCCGTCGTTCTGCTCGCCGCACTGGGCCAGTCGGCAGCGGCGGAAGACGCTTGGCCCGAGTTCCGCGGACCCGACGGCCAAGGGCATGCCGAGCAAACCGGCCTGCCGACCGAGTGGAGCGAAAAGAAAAACATCGCCTGGAAAGTGCCGGTCGCCGGACGCGGCTGGTCGTCGCCGGTCATTGCGCACGGGCAAATCTGGCTGACCACGGCGCTCGATGAGGGGCACTCGCTGCGAGCCGTCTGTCTCGACCTCGCAACCGGCCGGTCGCTGCACGACCTGGAAGTCTTCCAGGCCGAGGAGCCCGGAACCGTCCACGGCAAAAACAGCTATGCCTCGCCCACGCCGATCATCGACGGAGACCGCATCTACGTGCATTTCGGCGATCTGGGCACCGCCTGCCTCACGTCGGCGGGCGCGGTCATCTGGCGCTGCGAGGAACTGAAATACAGCCACGGCCACGGGCCGGCTGGTTCGCCGGTTATCTACGACGATCTGCTGATCGTCAGTTGCGACGGCACCGATGTGCAGTATGTGGCGGCCCTCGACAAGCACACCGGCAAGCTGCGCTGGAAGACCGATCGCGAGGGACGCATGGCTTATTCCACGCCGCTCGTGATTCAGGTCGATGGCCGCGATCAACTGGTCAGCACCGGCGGAGAACAAGCGATGGCCTACGAGCCGGCCTCCGGCAAAGAGATCTGGCGAGTGCGGTACGATGGATATTCGGAAGTGCCGCGGCCGGTTTTTGGGCAGGGACTGGTCTTTCTGGCCACCGGATACGACACGCCCTGGCTCTATGCCGTGCGCCCCAACGGCCGCGGCGATGTCACCGACACCCATGTCGAGTGGAAGCTGCAGCGCGGGGCGCCGTTGAATCCCTCGCCGCTGGTCATCGACGACCGCCTTTATCTGGTCGACGACAAGGGAATTGCCAATTGCCTGGAAGCGAAAAGCGGGCAAAAAATTTGGCAAAAGCGCTTGGGCGGCAACTTCTCGGCGTCGCCGCTCTCGGCAGACGGCAAGATTTACTTTACGAACGAGGAGGGCCGGACCACGGTTATCCGCCCGGCCGACCACTATACGGAGCTGGCCGTGAACGAGATCGACGGATCGACGCTGGCGTCGCTGGCCGTTTCCGGCCACGCCCTGCTGCTCCGCAGCGCAACGCATTTGTACCGGATTGAAGAGAAGTAGCACTGCCTATTTCGTTCGCACCATTTGCCTGCCGCCCTGGCAAACCGACCGGGCGCGAGCGCAAATGAACTCGCCATTCACCTCAAAAACTTCTTCTCATAACTCGTTAGCAGTCAAGATGTTGCCGTTCGAGTTCGCCCGGCGGATTGCCCTCCGGCACAGTTATTGAAAAGGCTTGCCAGCACTGCGGCCTGAAAGGCGTGGCCGCTGACTCCGAATCTTTCGGGCTGGCAAGGGCATGATGTCACTTCGAGCGGTGTTTCTAGTGGTGGCGGTCAGCGCCTCTGGTTCGGCGACCGCCGGAGCGGTTTCTCAAGAATCTGCTACCGAGCACCGCACTTATCGAGCGGGCGCCTGGAATGTCGTTGAGACGACCAATTTCCGCTTTTGCTCGCACGGCCGGCTCGCACTTTCGGCCAAAACGCTCGGAGCCGCTGAAGACTTGCGCGAGCAACTCTTCGTGAGGTGGTCGGGCAAGCCATCAGGACAAAACGCCTGGCGGCCCAAATGCGACATCATTCTGCACGGCACCGCCGCCGCGTACCTGCGGTCGGTGCCCGGCGGCGAACAGACGCTCGGCAGCAGCCTGATCGACGTCGAGGGCGACAAGGTCGTCGGCCGACGGATCGACATTCGCGCCGATCAGCCGGGCTGGTTCAATGCTGCCCTCGGACATGAGTTGACGCATATCGTCCTGGCCGATCTCTTCTCCGGCAGCCGAGTGCCGGCCTGGGCCGACGAAGGAATGGCCGTGTTAGCTGATCCCTCGGGCAAGCAAGACGGCCACCTGCGAGACCTGCGAATGGCTCAGTTGCAGAGGACCAGCTTCCGGCTGGTCGAATTACTCGCGCTCGATGATTACCCCCAGACCGATCGTCACGCGGCCTTTTACGGCCAGAGCGCCAGCCTGGTGCAGTACCTTGTCGAGCGCGGCACGCCGGAACAGTTTGTGCGGTTTATCCGCAGCGGCGCGGCGAGCGGCTACGAGCAAGCCTTGCGCGACACCTATCGCATCAACGGCGTGACCGATCTCGAGCACCGCTGGCGGCAGCACGTCAACGCCATTGACTCGCTGGCCGTGCGCGAGCGACGCATTGCGGTCGACTGACCAAAGCGGCTTCGATGCTCAAACGGGTGGATGCACTTTGCGGGTCTGTGGGGAACGGACTCCGTGCCGTTCCGCGAGGGGCAGCGCGACGTCCACCCGCAGTTCGCCTAACGGCACGAAGTCCGTTCCCTAATCGGTCTTGATATTCAAAATTGGCATGTCGACCAGCCGCCCTCGGCTGGTTCCGCGACGCCGACTGACGTCGGCGACACAGCCGGGGGCGACTGTGCCACATGGCGTTCCCACAATCGCCGATTTTGACTGTCAAAACCTACCAGAGGGCGTTACCGCTCGGCGGCACTTTCTAACAGCGCGACGGGGAACGACCCCAACAGCGAGCTGACCGGAAACACTCGATCTTCGGCTGCAAAGCGCTGCCCGGTGAAGATGTCGCGCCACTCGCCCGAGGGCCAGGGCAAGCGCACCACGGTGTCGCGCCAGGCGTCGGCCCTCCACAGCGGATTCTCCGCAGATTGCATCCCGAGCACCCACCGCGGCGCCGCCACGAGGGCCGCCTGGCCTTCGTGCCGTCGCGCGAACGTGCAAAGGTGTTCGGCGGCGGGGCCGCCGGCCTCCAGCGGCACATACTCGCCCTGCTGGAAAAGTTCCGCGCAGCGGCGGCGAAAGTTCAACGCCTGACACGTGGCGAAGAGCTTGATGCGGCCGTCGCGCCACTCGGCAACCAACTCAGACGCCAACGATCCCAAGTCGCCCGCCGCGCGCCGCTTCAGCTCTGCCAATCGCTCTTTGCGGGCCGCGAAATCGACCGGCCGCCGGTTGTCGGGATCGACTAGGCTCAAGTCCCATAATTCCGTGCCTTGGTAGAAGTCGGGCACGCCCGGCGAACAAGTTTTCAGCACGACCTGCGCCAGCGCGTTGTGCATGCCGGCCACCGCCAGCGGCGCGTGAAACTGCTCGAAGTCGCGGAGAAAGTCGGGCGAGGTTTGGCCGTCGAGCACCGAGGTGACGAATCGCTCGACCGCCCCTTCCCAGTCTTCCGATGGGTTGGTCCAACTCGTGTTGAGTTTGGCCTCTTTCATTGCTTTGATCATGAACTGACGGATGCGGCCGACAAAGTCTTGCCACGCTTCGCCGCCAGCCTGGCTGCCGGCGTCGATCGGCCAGGCGCCCACGAGCGTCTGGTAGAGCAGGTACTCTTCGTTGGCGCTGGGCGCCTCGGCGCCGTCGACTTCGGTCTTGTATCGCTGGTTGATGCTCCGCCAACGCAAGATCGCCTGCTCCCACTCGCCGGGGCACTGCGAGAGCAGGTTGATTCTTGCCCGAACGTCCTCGCTGCGCTTCGTGTCGTGCGTACTCGAGGCCAGCAGGGTATGCGGCCAGCGTTCTTGGCGTTCGCGGTTTCGCCGGTGAAACTCTTCGAGCGTCGTTCCAAACGCTTCGGGATCGCCGCCCACTTCCGAGAGCGAGAGCAGCGGATAGTCGCGATAGAAGGCGGTGTCTTCGATTCCTTTGGCGGTCACCGGGCCGCTGAGCTGCTGGAAGCGCAGGGCGAACTCGCGCCGTTCTTCTCGTTGTTGCTCGCTCAGATGCGGCGGATGTTCCAGCAGCAGCACTGAGCCGACAAAATCGAACAAGGAGCCGCTTAGTTCTGGGTTGCGGCGTTTGGCGATCCGCAGCGCGGCGGTGATGCGGCGCCGGTCCTCGTCGCTGACCGGCGCTGCGCCCGGCCGTACGTAAGTGCGATAGACGGGAAAGCAGGCGATCGTCTCGAGCAGCGCGGTCCGTAGCGACGATAGCGTGAAGTCGCGCGAGTAGCGGTCGGCCTCTGAAATGCGGTCGAGCCTGCGGGCCAACACTTGCAGCTCGCTCGACATCGACCGTTCGAGGATCGTCTTCTTGCTTTCATAGGCCACGTCGCGGAAGCGGCGATTGTCGGCGATGAAGCGCAGGTACGTCTTGCGCAGCGCCCCGGCGTCGCGGCCATCGATGAATACGCCGTTCATCAGGTTCAAAAAGTCGTAGCCGGTGGTGCCCTCCACCGCCCAGTTGTTGGGCAGCGGCTCATCACGGCCCAAAATCTTTTCGGCGACCACGTAGAGCGGCAAGGGAGTATGACGTGCCGGCCCGCCAGAAACGTCGGGCGGCTGGCAGCCGGCCAGTTGGCAGTATTCGGCCTGCACGTCGTTGAAGTAACGCTCGGGATCGAGCAGCCCATCGGGATGATCGATGCGCAGCCCGGTAACCAGGCCCTCGCCCAGATAGCGAAACACAAGCTGGTGGACTTCGCGGAAGACGGCCGGCAACTCGACGCGGATGGCCGCCAGCTCTTTGACGTCGAAGAACCGGCGATAGTTGATCTCGTCGGCCGCGACTCGCCAGTGGCACAGTCGGTAAGCCTGCTCGGCCAGCATCTGCTCCAGGCGGTCGAAACTGCGCGGATCGCCTTGGCGGCCATTAAAGTCGGCGACCGCCTGCTCGATGGCCTCACGGATCACCGGCGCGGCCCCCACCAGGCTGGCGATGCGGCGCGGGGCCACCTCGTGTTCCAACCGACGCTGGTGTACTTTCTCTGGCTCGGTGTTCGACAGCGGCGGCAAATGACGCAGCGAGATGATGATGCTTTCCAGTTCCAGCCAGTGCGGGTCGTCGGGCGCCAGCCGTCCGACGGCGTGCTGCTGGGCCAGTTCGAGCACTCGCGGCCAGCTTCGCAACGTGAGCGGAAAACGGGCCTCGAAGTATCGCACATGAAACTTGCCGTCGGCGAAGACCAGCTTCAGCTCCTGGTTTTCCAGCGCCCTGCCATATTGGTCGCCCAGAAACGGCAAGAGCACCTTGTTTCTCAGCTCCTCCTTGGGCGGACGCCAATCGATGTCGAAAAAGCTCGCGTAGGACGAACCGGGGCCGTTCTCCAGCACGTCCTGCCACAGCCGGTTGTTCGGATCGTCGATGCCCATGTGGTTGGGAACGACGTCCATCAACAGGCCCATCTCCTGGTCCACCAGTTCCCGGGCGAAGCGGCGAAAATCGTTCTCGGTTCCAAACTCCGGACTAATGACGCTGTGATCGACCACATCGTAGCCGTGCGTGCTGGCTTTGCAGGCCCGAAACAGCGGCGAAGCATAAGCGTCGGATATCCCCAGATCGTGCAGGTAGCCGACCAGTTCGCGCGCCTGCTCAAAGCCGAAACCGGCGTGGAACTGCAGGCGGTAGGTGGCTAGAGGCAGACGGTGAGGCAACATTGTCTCGATTATAGCGAAGTGAAACTGTTGGCAAACGACCGGGCCGCCAAGAGGGCGATGTGGGCAACAACCGACCAACGTGACAGTTTGAATGTCAGCGCCTGATAGAACGGAATTCATTCCGTTCCTTATATAAATTCTCACTGCTGCGAACGCGCCGTCACCACGTCGGTCAATCGCCGGAAAATGCCACCGTTGCCGGTTCTTGCGCGCGAAACAGTATGAATTCCGTTCTACGGCATACGGCTTGCGTTAAAGGGCACGCTTGAGACACGCCCCAGGTGGGCCGCACCCAGTGGGCCCCAAACACCGAAGATTGGTGGATTTCATGATTACCCGGCGAATTACGGCTTCGCGTTCCAATGGTGAGAGCGGGTGCTTGACGCTAGAGGCGGACGGGCCCCGAGCGGAGACAAGCTTCATGACGAATTCTTTGCGGGTGGCGATTGCCGACGACGAGCCGGCCGTGCGC
This sequence comes from Pirellulales bacterium, assembly GCA_035252155.1. Classification (GTDB taxonomy): domain Bacteria; phylum Planctomycetota; class Planctomycetia; order Pirellulales; family JAICIG01; genus JAICLL01. The sequence continues at coordinate 6,468 of DATFDL010000352.1, forward strand.
GAGACACTTACCGCCATGTTGCGAACCTTGGGACACCAAGTGGTGTTCAGTGGCTCGACCGGGCGGGAGCTGGTCGAACATTGCCTTGACGAACGGCCCGACCTGGTGCTGACCGACATCCAAATGCCCGACATGGACGGCCTCGACGCGGCAATGGTCATCTACGAGCGTGCTCCGGCACCGGTAGTGCTTTTGACGGGTTTTTGCAGCCCCGAGTTGATCGAGCGGGCCGAAGAGAATCACGTGCTGGGCTACCTGTTGAAGCCGGCCACGCAAGCCCAGCTTGAGGCGGCGATCGGCCTGGCGGTTCGGCGGCATGAGGAGTTTCAGTCGCTTCGAAAAGAGGCGGCCGATCTGCGGCAATCACTGGCCGACCGCAAGCTGATCGAACGGGCCAAGGGGCTGCTAATGAAACACTTGGGGGTGGACGAGCCCGAGGCTTTCCGCCGCCTGCAAAAGTTTGCCAGCAATAAGAACAAAAAGCTGATTGAAATCGCCGAGACGATCGTGACCGCGGCCGAAGCCCTCAACGGCAAGACGCCCGTGGGCCGTTGACCGTGCCTCGAATCCTTGTCATCGACGAAGACCGGACGGTGCTTCAGGCCGTCCGGCAGGCGTTTAACAAGACGGACATTCAAGTTCTCACTGCGCGCACGGCAGGCCGCGGCTTGGCGCTTGCCGCCCAGCGGCGGCCCGATCTC
>DATFDL010000353.1:0-7247 GCA_035252155.1 Pirellulales bacterium
CCGTAACTTGACGCATATCGGGACTCGCAAGTTCGTCCCACCCTACGGCGTTCACACTTGTACCGACTCTTTATGGGGTCGCCTCATCACTACGCCCGCCTCCGGCAACTCCGCGACGACGCCTTCGAGCACTTCTTCGTAGACCTGCGCAAGCTGGGCGCTCACCCGTCGCCAGGTGAACCAATGGTTCACGCGCTCCAGCGCTTGCTGCGAAAATCGGGCAAGCAACCCCGGATGAGCGAGCAGATGTGCCAATCGTTCGCCCAACGCATCGGGTTCGTGCGGCGGCACCAGGTAACCGGTCTCGCCGTCCACGACGCTATATTTGATGCCGCCGACGTCGGCCCCGATCACCGGCGTGCCGCACGCCATGGCTTCGAGTGGAGTAATGCCGAATGGCTCATACCAAGGCATGGTCACAAACACGTCGGCCGCGCTGTAGTAATACTTCAACTGCTCGCGGCTCTTGCGTCCGACAAAGGTCACGAAGTCCGAAACTCCCTCGTCGCGCGCGACGGCCTGCAACCGGCCAATTTCGGGCGTTTTGCAGGGGTCGGCGTCGTCGGATTCGCCCCCGACAATCAGCAGCCGAGCGGCGACCTTGTGCTGCCGCACCAGCCGCGCGAACCCCCGCACCGCGTCGTCGACTCCCTTGCGCGGCACCATCCGCCCCACCTGCAACACCAAGCGCTCGTGCAGGCTCAGGCCCAATTGCTTCCGCGCCAGCCGCTTGTCGATCGGCCATAGCTCGGTCTTGTCGAAGCCGCACGGCACCAGGCGAATTTTTTCTCGGTCGGCGCCGTAGAGCAGCACCTGGTCTTCTTCGTCTTGCGGGCATTCGGCGATGAGGCAATCGGCCTCGGCCACAAGGCGGTCTTCGATGGCCATTCGCTCTTCGGAAAAGCCGTCGGCCCCGCCCTGGTGCATCCGCCGCACCCGCCCCAAGGCGTGGAAGGTAATGACAAAGGGAATGCCGCGGCGCCGCTTGATCTCGGCGGCCACCAGCCCCGACATAAAAAAGTTGGCGTGGACCAGGTCGTAATCGCCCTCATTGTCGCTGAAGCACAGCAACTGCTCGGTAAACTCGTCCATATACGGCAACATCTTTTCTTTGGCGACAAACCGAGCCGGCCCCGCCGCGAGATGCACCACGCGGACGCGCGGCAGCCAATCGACCACCTCGGCGAGCGCGGTGTTGTCGCGCCGCGTGAAAACATCGACGTGATACCCAAAGGCGGCCAGATGCTTGGCCACCTGGGCCACGTAGACGTTTTGCCCGCCGCTATCGACTCCGCCCAAACATCCCAGGGGCGAGGCGTGTTCGCTAATCAGCGCGATGCGTCGATCCATGCTGTTGTTCTCCAAAGTCTGCTCCTAACCGACTGCCGCCAGGCGAGGCGTCGCGAGACGGCCCGCCACATCGGCGAAGGCGGTCTCCCAGTCTCGCGTGAATCGCCGAATATCAAACCGCTCGAGGGCGTAACGCCGTGCGCCGTCGCCAAGCCGCCGCGCCTCGCCTGGGTCGCGCAGCAGCTCTTGCATTCGCGCAATCAGCTTGTCGAGGCTGGTATCCACATATCCTGAGATGCCGCTTTGCACGGCGATCGCCATTTCGGTGGTGGCCAGGCCCACGATCGGCATGCCCAGCGTCATCGCTTCGCACACGGCCAACCCCAGGCTGGTGTAGCGAATCGGATTGAAGAAAAACCGATAGCGGCTCTCGAAGGCGGCCAGCTCGGTGGGCTGGACTTCGCCGATGCCGCCGAGTTCTTCGGCGGCCATGCCCACCAGGTCGAGCGGCACCTCTTCGCGGGCGCGCAGGAAGATGTCGGGCGACAGTCGCCGCCCGCGGCTGCCCAAATGATTGATGACCACGATTCCCCGCTCGATTTCGCCGGTGTATCGCACGTCCGACGGCGCCAGCACGCCGTGGTCGATCACACGGTTGGGCGTCCGCCCGCTGTCCCACATCAATTGATTAAAGGGGGTAACATGCACCAGCAGTACATTGGGATCGTCGCACCAATGCAGTTGCCCGGTCGGGTGCTCCAGCGGCGGATCGTGCTCGAGATAGATGCGCGGCAGCCGGCGCTGCTCGTCGGAAAGCGTCTCAAACTGATCGACTTCCCAATTCTGCCGGTGCTGAAACAGCACGCAGTCGAAGTGGCAATTCCGCACTTCCTCGGCCGGCACGTCGTGTACGTTGCCGCCGAAGGGAAACGTTTTGCCGCGTCCGCTATAGCCCGGACGTCCGGGCGCCACAGGGATATAGATGTCGTGTCGCACCTGCGACAAATACCAGAGGTAATTGCCGTGAATATGCCAGGTGAAGATCTTCAGGCGTCGCACCGGTAGTTTCCTTTTCGGCGATGAACGGTTTTGGTCAAACGGCCGCCAACTCATGAGCGGCGGAGGGTGCGGTGGTCGTCGGTTTTCGGCCGGACGGCAGTCGTTCGTCAGCAAACTCGGCGGCCAACTCGCGCGCCGCTTCAAATACCTGTTGGGGCAAAAGCTCCGTCGCGCAGGGATGGCCGATCGGGCAGATCACGTGTTCGCACGGCTGACAATCGACGCGATGCGAAATGATGCGATGTCGATGCTGATTGAGCGGTGCCCACCGCTTGGGATCGGAACCCGTGACCACGACAACGCTGGGCACATGAACGCCGGCAGCCACGTGCGAAATGCCCGTGTCGTTCGAGACCACCAAACGGGCGCCGTCGAGCAGCGCGGCCAGCGAGCCTAGCGTAGTTTGGCCGGCCAAATTGATGCTGGGCCGCCGCATGGCCCCCGCGACGGAAGCGGCCAGCTCGGCCTCCGAGCGCGAGGCGGTGATGACAACTTCCAGACCCATTTCGCCGAGCCGGTCGGCGACCGCGGCGAAACGCTCGGCGCCCCAGCGTCGGCTGGGGTATCTCGCCCCCGGATGAACGCACACATAGTCTCCGCGGCGCAAGTGACGGGCGTCTTTCAGCTCCGCCAGCGCTTGACGGTCTGCCTCGCGCACGGGAAAGTCGAGCGCTTCGCCACGCGGCGGGGCGCCCAGAAACTCCATCAGCGCCAGATGCCGCCTCACTTCGGGCATATCTTCCGGGTAGGCCAAAAACCGTTCGGCATCGGGGCAGTAGTCGCCCGGCACGTAATACCCCGCGTTGTGCCGCGCCCCGAGCATGACGGTGAGCGGATTGACAAACGAGCCGCTGCCATGGAGTTGAATGGCGAGGTCGAAGCGGCGAGCCTGTGCCGCGGTCAGAAAGTCGACAAAGGCGGCGGCATCGAAGGGGCGCTCCGGCAAGCCAGGAAAGCCCGGCAGCTCTAAAAAGTCGTCGAGATAATGATCGAACCGATCGACGAACTCACGCGCCCAAGCAAGCCCGATGAGCGTGATGCGAGCGTTGGGCAGCGCCTCGCGCAAGGCCCGCAAGGCTGGCACGGCGCACAACAGATCGCCGAGTTGCAAGGCCCGCAAAACCGCCACTCGCCGTGGCATGTCGTCGCCGAAGCGTGCTTGCCCCGCTGCCTCTTGCCCCATTACGTCTTGCCCCACTGCGTCTTGCCCTCCTGCGCGACCTTCCATGAGGTAGCCTGCTAAATCCTGGTGCAGTTAAGTCGAAAACAGCTCGGCATAACTCCTTGGGTTGAACCAAGGCGGGCACCGCTTAGGCAAACAGCGTTCCAGGCAAAAAAAAGACGGAGGCAGGAGGCGCGACTCGGCACAATTGAGTGCTTAACGCCCGTTTCAAGCACCGAGCATTGACGGGCAGCCGCGCGGGGGGCGAGCACCGGGCGTGTGAGGCGGAACCGACCACAGTGGCCGCGAGGCAGTCACGCCTTTTTTGCCATTTTTACTGACTTAAGGACGCTTCGCCGCTCGGCCCAAGCCGGAAGCCCAGCCAACGTACCGCCAGCAGCGAGCCAAGTGTGATGAACTCGACCGCGACGACGACGGCAACCGAGGCGGCAAAATCGCCGCTGAATAAGTCGGGAAAATAATACGGCGGAAGCAAGCCGAACGACGCGGCAAGCGCTAGGGCCACGGCGGCGCGTCCCACGGTGGCGCGACTGCCTAGCGCCGCCCACAGGCCGATCAGGGTGGTAGTGCCGAGGCAGAGCGCGCCCAACGAGAGGGCGACCACCGAGGAAACATATGAGCGGTAATCGTTCAGGTGGGCTCGCATCAGCGGCCCAAGCTTGACCAAGGCTGCCACGAAAAAAACCAGCAACATCAACTGTCGCAACGAAAACTGGATTTCCGACGGTTGAGTGAGGGCTTCGGCCCGTCGGACCCGCTGAAGAACAAGACCAAGCTGACGTAGTCGTAAAAGCACGGCCAAGGCGACTGCCATGCTCAGCAGCGCTAGCGCAAGCTGAAACAGCCAGAGCCAAACAGTGGTCCAAAAGTCGTTGCCCGGTCCAATCAAGCCGCTCATGCTGTGCCGCAAGGCCCAGGCGACGAGACTCGCCAGGCACGCCATGCCCAGCCCGACGCCAAAGAACCCAGCCCACTTCGAGTGGCGACCCAGCCCGGCCCACACCGCCAACAATCCCGCATCGGCGTAGACCAGAGCATCGAGCAGCACTGCGGCCCCCGGCGAGCCGATGCCCGCGTCGATGCTCCAGGCGAGCATTACGCCCGCGACCAGATGCAGAGCGGCGAGAGCGAGCAAAATCAAGCGGTGAGGTGCAATCGCCATGGGTTGGCAGTGTGATCGAAGGCGAGGACCATCGCGAGAGCCGGCAAGATCCATGCTCATTTGATTGTAGCAGTTCGCCAAGGCGCTCAGATCGACCTTGAGGCGTAATGCCTTTTTTGCTACCAACTCGCCCGATCAGGCCGTCACCCGGCCGCCCGGCATTTCGGGCGCTCGGTGAGGGCCGTCCTTTGGGAGTCATGGATAAAATGAAGCGAGCCATTTTGTTGTTGGTCGTCGTTGTGGGCGGGGCGTTCTATCTCGGCTGGTTTACCTTGACCACCAGCAAAACCGGCAACACCGAGCATCTGAATATCGCCATCGACGAAGCCAAGGTCCACGAAGACGAGCTCAAAGCCTTCGAAAGGCTGAACGAGTACGAGCAGGAACTAAAGCAGCAGGCCGATAAGAACGCCGCCACCAACACCGACACCACGGCCGCGCCGGGAAATACGATCCGCTAGAGTAGTGTGGAACGGAATGAATTCCGTTCTACGAGCCGGCGCGCTCCCGATAAATGCGCCAATACTCTTGAAACCGCCGGGCTATTTGCTTCGGCTTCTCGGCATACAACAGCCGCCCGAGCGGAATCGCCTCGGCCTGCAACTCTTGGCGGCGGCGCTCGATCATCTTTTGAAGCTCGTCCAAGGCGGCCTCATCGAAGCCCCGCGGCGGATCGGCGCACACCCGCTCGCGTGTCACCACCAGGTCGTGGTCGTCACCCAGCAGGTCCGACAACCGCTTCAACTCTTCGTACTGGGCCTCGAGCAATCCGGGCCAGGCGTCTTGAAACAGCCGCACCTGATAGCGGTGATATTTGCTTTGTTTGCGCCATTCGTGCAAGTTTTCGGGCGTCGGATCGCGCAACACGCGGCGCAAGGCCCGCCGTCCGCGGCGATAGCTCGCCGCAAAACCGGCCACGATCGCCTCGTCGTCTTCAATGCACGACGGCCAACGCTCGGCCTCGTCGGCCGCGGCGTCGAGCGTGCGCGTCAGTTCGGGCAGAACCTGGTCCAGCTCGCCGTCGTCTTCGGCCGCTTGTCGGCTGGCCAGTTGATCGCGGACCGCGCGCACGATGACAAGTTGATCGTCGGAACAGCCCCATTCTCGCTCGGCATGCGACGAGAGCTTATCGACCGCCTCGACAATGGCTTGCGTATCGCGCTGGCGTGACAGCCGGTGCGCCACGTCGCGCAGCCGGGTATTTTCTTGCGCGTAAGCATCCTCGACGGCGGGCCGCGCCAATCGCAGCAGCGACCGCGCCTTCTTCAAGTGCAGACGGGCTTCGTGGACCGCGTCGCTCTGCTCGGCCTGCCGATCGTTTAACTGGTCGATGGCCCCGCGCAACTGGTTCGTCGCCAGCCGCCGCAAATTGGCGCGGACGCTCTTGTCGGCTTTCCAGCGATAGGCCATCGGAGTCGTTAAAACTGCTCGAGAAACCGCACGTCGTTCTTATAAAACTCGCGGATGTCAGTCACGTGGTGACGGCGGGCGCAGACTCGCTCGACGCCCAGCCCAAAAGCAAAGCCGGTTACCTCTTCGGGGTCGTAGCCGACGGCCCGCAGCACGTTCGGATCGACCATGCCCGCTCCGCCCATCTCGATCCAACGATCGTTCCAGTGCATGTCGACTTCGACGCTCGGCTCAGTAAATGGAAAGAACGACGGGCGAAAGCGAATATGAACGTCGCCGCCAAAATAGCTCATTGCGAACAGCCGGAGCACGCTTTTGAGGTCGGCCATGGTTACGTTGCGATCGACCAGCAGCCCTTCGATCTGATGAAACATCGGATAATGCGTGGCGTCGGCCGTGTCGGGGCGATAGACTCGGCCCAGCGAGATGATGCGCACCGGCGGCGGCGTCGTTTCCATCACGCGGATCTGCACGGTGCTGGTTTGACTGCGTAGCAGGATGGGCGGACCGGCGGCCGGCTTGCCTGCGGCCGTGCGTGCGGTCGCCAGGTAAAAGTTTTCGAGCGGGTCGCGGGCCGGATGCTCAGCGGGAATGTTGAGCGCCTCGAAATTGTGCCATTCGTCCTCGACCTCCGGACCATCGGCCACGGTGAAACCCAGCCGGCCCATGATCTCTTTGAGGTTTTCGATGGTTTGCGTGAGGGGATGCAGATGCCCGAGCCGAGGCCGGCGGCCGGGAAGCGTGGGGTCGAACTCTTCTTGGTGAATCGATAGCGCACCCCTCGCAATGCTCTGCCCAATACCTTCCGCACGCGATGCTTCATTGGCGTCGATGGCTTGAGTCGACATCCAACTGGTGTCTTCCATCGCGCGGGTTTTCGCCTCTTCAAACGCGCGATCGATGGTGGCCTTGACTTCATGGAATCGGCTCCCCGCTGCCGGCTTCTCGTCGACTTTGAGCGAGCCGAGCAACTTCTGCAGAGCCTTCGTCTGACCGCTTTTTGCACCTAGAAACTGGACCCTGGCATGTTCCAAGGCGGCGCTGTCAGCCGGTCCGGCGACAGCGCGGAACGCCGTGAGTGCATCTGACTCAAGCTGCTGCAATTGGGCAAGAAACTCGGCGAGTGTCACGTTGAACTACCTC
>DATFDL010000354.1:0-7313 GCA_035252155.1 Pirellulales bacterium
TGCCCGCTTGGATGTAGCCTTCCAACTCCAGATAGGCCAGCAGCGTCTGCACCACGAGCTGGCGGATGTCGTGCCGGCCGGCGCAATCGTACAGCGACAGATCGATCTCGTCGCCCGCGGAGAAGATATCGTCGAGCAGCCCTTCGACGGCGGCACGCGCCGGCACGTCGCCATGCGCGAAGTTTTCCAGCGCACAGAGGTCATCCGGACAAACCAGCATCTCGCAAGTCGATGGCAGTCCGTCGCGGCCGGCGCGACCGATCTCTTGTGAATAGTTCTCCAGGCTCTTGGGCAGGTTGTAATGAAACACGTGGCGAATGTCGGCCTTGTCGACGCCCATGCCAAAGGCGATGGTCGCCACGACCACGCCTGAGCGGCATTGCATGAACCAGTCCTGCACTTCGGCCCGCACGTCGTCGTTCATGCCGGCGTGATACGGCTTGGCGGCGATTCCCGCGGCGGCCAGCTTTTGGGCCACTTGCTCGGCAGTGCGCTGCAGCGTGACATAGACGATCGTCGGACCCGGCGGCGAGCCGCTGAGGCGGGCACGCAATAGAGCGTCGCGCTGGTCGACAGTCACGGGCGTGGCGAGCAGCTTGAGGTTTGGCCGATAAAAGCCGGTTCGGATGGCGCACGCGGCGTCGATTTGAAACTCGCGGCGAATGTCGGCCAGCACCTGCGGCGTGGCCGTGGCCGTCAGTGCCAGCACGCGTTCGGCCCGGCAGGTGGCCGCAAACCGCGCCAGCTTCAAATAGTCGGGGCGAAAACTGTGGCCCCACTCCGAGATGCAGTGCGCCTCGTCGACCGCGAACAGCGAGATTTGGGTCCGCAACATCGAGTCGCGAAATCGCTCGTTGTTGAATCGCTCGGGGGCGACATACAGCAGCCGGAGCTGCCCACCGCGCACCGCCTGCATCACGCCCGAGGTTTCCTCGGCCGACAGCGTCGAATCGAGCCGTTCGGCCGCGATGCCCCGCCGCTTCAGGGCATCGATCTGGTCTTTCATCAAAGCGATCAGCGGAGAGACCACCAGCGTCAGGCCCGGCAGCAAAAGTGCGGGCAACTGATAACAGAGCGATTTGCCCCCGCCGGTCGGAAAGACCGCCGCGGCCGAACGGCCGGCCAGCAGGTGTTCGATGACCTCGGCTTGTCCCGGACGAAATTCGTTGAAGCCGAACTGTTGACGCAACAAGTCACGCGCAGAAGAGAGGCTCATGGCAGGCTCCTAGATCAAGAGAGAAACGACCAAGAAACCGAATGTGAACGGAAGTATACCATTCGGCGGAGAACGTGCAAGCACCCGGGATGAAAATTCGTGAAAGTGCCGACCGGTGCGGCAGGGTGCCACGGCATCCGTCGCAGCGCGGGCGACGTCGCGATCGGCAAAGCGTGGTCGCTGCGACGGACGCCGTGCGGGGCGCGACTTGGCGAGGTGCATCTCACGGCGTCCGCCGCGGCGATCTGCGCGTCACATTGAGTCGATACTGTTCGCGCCGCGGCGGATGCCGTGGCACCCACCTGGAGCACATCGCACGCGTGGAGTGGGCATTGCCCATTCAAGAATCGTAGGTGGGCAGTGCCCACCCTACCGTCGACGCCGAGGGAGACGGCCTGGAAGGCCATCCTCCATGCACCAAATTCGGCGGCGATCGAGCGTTAGGCCTGGTCCGGCTCGGGGGCGGGCACCGATTTGCCGTAAAACTTGCTGAGATCGATACCGCCGCGTTGCTCTTCCTCGATGAGCTTCAGCCGCATTTCGAGTCGCTCCAGGCGACGGATCAGCATCGGCAAGAGCACGCGGCTTTCGTCGATCGGTTTGAGCCGCGGCACGTGGGGATAATTCAGATGCCGTTCGAGCGCCGCGAAGAGCAAGAGCGGATCGCGGCGGCGATTGGCCAGGGCGATTTTGCCTTCCTTCTCCCCGAAGAGCACGGGCTTTTCGGGGCCGGCCAGGTCGAGGCCCTGCCGCTGCCGGTTCGAGACATAGTGGGCGCTGCGCACGTAGATCAAATCCGCCAGGTCAACCAGCCCGACTTGCCGACGGACTGTAATGATCCATTCGCGCCAGGCGTCGTCGAAGATCGGATCTTCAGCGACGGCGTCGAGGCCTTTGTCGTAGCCCAGCCGGTTGCGGCAGAGCGATTCGAACTGATAGAGAAAGATTCCCTGGCGGGAGGCCCCCTCAGCGCGATAGCGGGCCTCGCGTTCGAGGATTTCGAGCGCGACGCCAAAATCGAACTTGCCGCGTTCGCGCTCGGCCTCGGCGATCACAAAACTTTGGAACGGCGTGAAATAATGAGCCAGCTTGGCCATGGCCGGACCGAATACGCCGCTGTGCCGCAACTCGGCGCGCATGAAGTCGAGCGCCATCGGCAGCTTGGTGGTCGAAAGGATTTCTTCGCGGAGCGTGACCAGCAGTTCTTGGGCCGAGAGGTTTTGGCCGAGCCGCTCGCGCAGCACGCGAAAAAAATAGGACTGCTCGACGTATTCTTCGCGCTCGAGCAACATGGGGTTTCGATCGTTCAAGATGGATCGGCGGGATCGTGCGTCGGCGCGGGTGGGCTGGCGGCCTCGGGCCTTGTGCCCGGTGAGGCGGCGTCGACGTTGGGCCGACCACGAGGGCCGGGGCTACCGGCGTTTAATTGGTCGCCGGGCCGGCCACAAGGGCCGGGACTACCGGGCCGGGTGCTGGATTCTGGCGAGGGGCGCAGATGCCGATCGAGAAAATCGGCCGCCGCCGCCAGGGCCTGGGCGTCGGTGAAGGTGCTGATATGCCCGGCTTTCTCAATGATGAGCAGCTCGCACGCGACGCCCGCCTGGTCTAACGATTGCTTGAGGGCGCGAGCACTGGGCAACGGGACCAGGAGATCTTTCTCACCATGATAGAGCAGCATCGGCGGTGAGTGCGGCGTGACGAACGCCAAAGGCGAAGCCTGGCGATAAAGCTCGGCGTTGTCGCGGCGCGTGCCGCCCAACCAAAAGGCCAGCCGCTTGCTGTCGAGCGGCAGTTCTTGAAAATCGCAGGGTGTGCCGCCCGCCACCACCGCCTGCAACACGCAGCGCTCGGCCTGAGCGCGATCGCTTGTGGCCGCAGCCGGGTCGTGCAGCGTGGCGGTGGCCGACAGGCTGAGCAGCGTCACCAGATGCGCCCCGGCCGAATAACCGAAGCCGCCGATGCGCCGCGGGTCGAGCCGATAGGCGGCGGCATTGTCGCGCATCCAGCCAAGAGCGGCACGGCAATCGTCGAGCTGCGCCGGAAACTTGTGCTTGGGCGCCAGCCGATAGTCGATCGAGACGGCCACGTAACCACGCTCGGCCAACGACGTGCCGATGCGGCTCATCCGTCCCTTGCTACCGGCCACCCAGGCCCCGCCGTGCACCACGAGCACGCCAGGGAACGGCCCCTCGCCGCGCGGCAGGTAGACATCGGCCGTCAGCGGCTTGTCGGCGGGTTCGGCGTACTTGACGGACCTAAGAACCTCGATCGGCGGGGCGTCGGCGGTCTCTGTCGCACGGGCCGAAATTGCCAGCGAAACGATCCCGATGAAAGCAACGAGCACCGCGGCAGCTCGCCATCGGCCGCGGCGAGAGACCCAAATCATCAATGATTCCATGGCAAAATACGAAAGGATGAAGCCCGGCCACTTTGGCAGAATCTGGCGGGCCGCCTATAATCATATCACAGCGTCAAAGAATCATGGATGCCGATTCGCGACTGACCGTGGGACGACATATGACCAGCCCCTATTCCAGCATCGACGCGGCCATCGAAGCCTTTGCCCGTGGCCAGATCGTCATTGTGGTCGATGCCGAAGACCGCGAGAACGAAGGCGATTTTATCTGCGCGGCCGAAAAGGTCACGCCGGAACTGGTCAATTTTATGCTCAAACACGGTCGCGGCCAGGTCTGCGCCCCGGTGCTGCCCGAGGTCTGCGAGCGGCTCAAGCTGACCCCGATGGTCGATCAAAACACGGCGCCGCTGCGGACCGCTTTTACGGTGGCGGTGGATCATCGCAGCGCCCGCACGGGCATCACGGCCCAGGAAAAGGCGACGACGATCCGGGCCTTGATCGACCCGCGCAGCCAGCCGGCCGATTTCGTGCGGCCCGGCCACATGTATCCCATCACCGCCAAAGAAGGCGGCGTGTTACGGCGGGCCGGGCATACCGAGGCCGCCATCGACCTGGCCCGGCTGGCCGGGCTCTATCCCGCCGGCGTGCTCTGCGAGATCCTCGACGACAGCGGAGACCGGGCCGATCGCGACTGCTTGCTCGAACTTGCCCGGCGGCACGAGCTCGAAATCATTACCATCGAAGACCTGATTCGGTTTCGCCGCGCCCGCGAGAAGCTGGTCTTTCGGCAGGCTGAGTGCCGCATGCCGTTGCAGCACTACGGCACGCCCACGCTCATTTACTACGGCGTGCGTTACGAGCCGCAGGAGCCGTTCGCCCTGGTGTTCGGCACGCCCACGGCGGTGGCCGCGCCGCTGGTGCGGCTGCACTCGTCGTGCATGACCGGCGACTTGCTGAACTCGCTGCGGTGCGATTGTGGCGACCAACTGCGGATGGCGCTCGAAATGATCAGCCGCGAAGAAGCCGGCGTCCTCATTTACTTGCCGCAAGAAGGCCGCGGCATCGGGCTGGCGCAAAAGATCAAGGCTTACGGCCTGCAAGACCGCGGCCTCGACACGGTTGAAGCCAACGTGGCGCTGGGTTTCAAGGCCGACATGCGCGACTATGGCGTGGGCATTCAGATTCTCAAAGACCTGGGGCTGAGCCGCGTGCGGCTGCTGACCAACAACCCCAAGAAGACCGACGCCTTTATTTACGATGGGTTCGATCTGGAGGTGATCGACCAGGTGCCGATCGTCGCGCCGGTGAACGAGCACAACGCCCGCTACCTGGCCACCAAGCGCGAAAAGCTCGGGCATCAGCTTCCGCCCGCCGCGGTGCCGTGAGGGCCGCAGATTCAGGCGAAGCACGGTCGAAGGACGCGTCGGGGTGCCACGGCATCCGTCGGTCGGTTCGTGGCATGTCGCGCCGCGGTGGATGCGGTGGCACCCTACGGTGTATGCATTCCACTGATGAATACGCCACGCAACCGACAACGCACTAAGCGCTCGGTCGCTCGAGCCAGAGCGCGATATCGAAACGGCGGTGTGGCGTATCGGAGCGAATGACGTGGGCCGGCTCGATGCGCAATTCGCTCATGACTTTTTTGCCGTCGCGAGCTCGATAGAGAAACAGGCTGGGATCGTCGGCGAGCTCGCGCACCAGGCCGAACCGCTTGGCCATCAGCGCGACTAGGCGGCGGGCGTCGCCTGTCGTGCCGAAAAACGTCATCCGCTGCGCGCGCTGCTTGCGGTTAAAATAATAGGTGAGCGAACCCGCCAGATCGTCGGGCGAAGTGCCGGTGACCAGCGGCACCCGATAACCTTGCAATTCGACTTCAGCCAGGCCCGCCGAGACGCGCGGCCAGTTTCCCAGCACCCAGGCCGAGGTCACGTCCCAGCGAAAAACCTGCCCCAAATCATCGAAGGTCGGGTTCGCGGGAAGGTCGGCTGCGCCGGGCGACTTCGGTGCCGCGGCGCCGGCTTGGCCTGCGGTGGCCGCGGGATCGGCGGCTTCGGCCGGATGCGACTTTTTTAACGATCCCAACGAAGACGAAAACAGATAGGGCAGCCCGATCGACCCGAAGAGCATCATTGCGAACCAGGTGCGGCTGAACATCGGCCTGTTCCTCAAGCGGTGTGCCGGAATCTGCGAGCGCGAAGCATCGACTAAGATCGGCCCGATCGATCGTGAATCTCAAAGCCAGTCAGGTCGCGCGCAAGGAACGCTTTCGACGGCGCAACCCGCAGAGATGTGTTGGTCAGTTGGCACTGGACGGCTCGGCGGAATGCCGCGACAACCAATCAGCGCCGAGCTCTTGCACATCGGGATCGTGATGGACGGCGGCTCGGCGGGCAAGACTTGACGCTCTTGCGTGGTCGATGCCAGTGTACAGCTCAAGGAACATCCAATAATCGTCATAGACGTCGTCTTTATCCTGGTCGAGGATTTGTCCGATTTCGGCGTCAATATGTGTCAGCACCCATTCTCGGGGAAGTGAGCGGATGATTTCGCGAACAGTTCCGATCGGTCCATGCACAGCGCGGGCCAACTGGATCAACTCGGGGAAGAGTTGCTGCTGTTCGGTGCGGTCCATCCGTTGGAGGAGTCTCGCCGCTATGGCGCGGTTTCCGCCTGCGGTCGCGAGCGCGCGCCTTACCAGTTGAACGCGGTCAACGCTGGACTGGAAAAAGTCGCTCAACGCGGGACCATCCGCGTCGTCGCGCGAGAATTCCTCGACCACGCGCGCCCATAATTCTTCGTCGCTCATGTTTTTCTCCCCGCGTATTGCCACGGCAGCGCCAGGTACGCCGCGATGAACTGCGCCGCGAGAACCCTGCAATTTGGATACATCGTATGATGCGTGGGAGGATGAATACTGTGGCTGTAAACATCACGTCCGTCCGCTACGATGTCCATAAAAGCTGGAAGCAGCGTTCCGTGGGGTAAGCAATAATAATGGCCTGTGAGTGGCGCCTGCCCCGGATCACCAAACAAGGAAGCGCCGCTGAGAAACGGCGGCGATTCAGGACCGATCATTGCTGCCGGATCTGGAAACAAGTCAATGCCTTGACGCGGCGGTCTAGGTCCAGTTCGATTCCCGAATGCATATAAATCTATGGAAGTTTGCGGGAGATTTGCGCCGGACGACACCCGTCAATTCCGTAGTTTGGGAGCAAAGTGCTACTGCCCAGATTTATTTTAGCTCGGCGGACGCTCTGCGGGCAACATCCCATTACTAGTGATCGACGCGCTCGACGATTATCGCTGGCTCATTGGCCCGGAGGCCGAGCGGTGGCTGACCGAACTCGCTGCCACCGATGGGGAACCGGCCGACTACATCACCCGTCTGCGGAAAGAGCTGAGCGCCACGCGAGTTCACTTGCTCGTCGAACAGGTTGCTTTGCGGCGGCGCGCTCGACAGAAATTCGTCGCGGCCGATCGGATGTTTTTTACGCCCGTCGGGCTTGAGCAGGCGACTGACGACATGGTGGGTGCCTACAAGGCCGGCCGATACCCCCCGCAAGAAACGATGTGGGATTTGTGCTGCGGCATCGGCGGCGATCTGATGGCGATTTCCGCGCGCGGTCCCGCGCGAGGCATTGAGCACGATGCCGTGACGGCGTTGCTGGCCGAGGCCAATTGCCGCGCCGTGGTCGATGGTAATTGCACGGCCACAAAAGTTCAGGTGCGGGACGTCGC
>DATFDL010000355.1:0-4856 GCA_035252155.1 Pirellulales bacterium
CAGCGACGCGAACAACACCGCGCGGCAGGCCGCTAGCGGTCGCCGCGCCCACCACAGGTGCAGCGTGCTGGGATGCCCGTGCCGGATCGACTTTTCGCGTGCCGAGGCTTCGTTGATGGCCTTCAGCGGCAGGGCGACTTCGATGAGTTTTTTGCGGTAGGTCATAGCTTTGTCGATCGACTGCAGACCCTAACCCGAAGCGTCAGCGAGGCGCGTCAGACACGGGGCGTTCCTCGCTGACGCTTCGGGTTAGTATGTTGGCCTCGCTGACGCTTCGGGTTGGTGTTGCTGCCTCGCTCACGCTTCGGGTTGGTGTTGCTGCCTCGCTGACGCTTCGGGTTAGTGTTCAAGAGGGCTGACGCGATTTCTCAAGCAGCGCGGCGAGATCGTAGTTCACACTCGTTACATTGAAGTCCGGCTCGCGCTGGAAGGGTCGGCGGACATAGCGGACGTCGACCTGCTCGCCGTCGATCAGGCCGATGGCCAAAATGAAATCGTCAGGCTTGTTGAAGCCGGTCAGGATTTCGTTCTTGGTGATCGTGACGGTTGTGGCGCCGTTCACGCGGCCTTTGACCTCGATGAAGCGGAGCCGGCCCTGGTTGGGCACGGCCGACTCAATGTCGTAGCCCACCTTTTGATCGCTCACGTCACGTGGATCAAAACCGAGCGAGCGCTCGGCGGCCATCACCGCGGCCATCGCGAGTTGCTCGCTGCGCTGGGTGTCATGACACAAACCCGAAGCGTCAGCGAGGAGCGAGGAATCAGCCTCGCTGACGCTTCGGGTTGGTGTACAGAGACGATTCAATAGGCCGAGCGGGATAATCAGCGCGCCGCCGACGACCACCGGCGGCAGGGGCGAGAGCTTGCGCTCCTGGGCCAGTTCTTCCAGGCGCTTCTTCAGCCGCGCCCCGAGTTCGTCGGCCCGCTGCCGGGCGAGGCCAGAGTTCAGCCGGGCGTTGACCCTGCCCGCCAGTTCTTGCTCCTTGAGCTGTTCGGCGCGGTGGTCCCAGTAGTTGATTTCCTTGGTCAAGCGGTCGTTGACCGCCGCGAGCGTCTTGTCGATCAGCTCCTCCTTGCGATGGCGGACATCGTCGAGGTGCTGGGAAACGAGGTGCAGCGCGGCGTGCTCCAACGCCTTCGGCTCGAGCGTGTCGCGATACCAACCCGAAGCGTTAGCGAGGAAAATCGAGGCGAGGTCAGGGGGCGGAGCAGGGGCCTCGCTAACGCTTCGGGTTGGTGTGGATTCCTCGCTGGAGCTTCGGGTTGGTGTGGATTCCTCGCTCACGCTTCGGGTTAGTGTGACACCCTCCGCGTCGGTGAGGGGGCGATAGTCGAGATACGGCGCGGGGCCGCCGGTGGTGGTTGTTCCATCGGCGGCGATCTCGACAAATTGGAACCGCTTCGAGACGATGCGGCGGTTGCCCGAACGGTCGGTGCGAGCATCTTGAATCGAATGCTCCAGGTAAACCAGCATGCGCGGCTGTTCGCTGAGATCCTGCTCATCGACTAAGACGGCGCCGCGCTTCAAGAGGTCGCGGTGGCGCTCGATTACCAGGTCGAGCGTGGCGTCGAGCAGCGGATGGCCGGGGCAGACAAACGCCGCCATCGGCTTGCCAGGCATGCTGATCAGCGATTTGTCGAACGTGATCCGCTCGTAACGGCCCAGCACGGGATCGCCCCGGCCGATTTCGCGGTCGCGGCTGCGAATCGGCGCTGGTACATGCTTGATTTCGTAGCGCTTCGGCTCGCGCTCGTGAATGGTGCCGCCCAGCAGCCGGAAAGCCTCCAAAAAAAATGAGGCGATAAAGTGCGGCTGCAAGCAGCGGGCTTCGGCCCGTTCCATGTCTTCGCGGATTTGCCGCACGCGGCTGGCGTCCATCGCGTCGTGCGTCAGCGCGCGGCTCTCGACGAGTTTTTGCAACTGCTCGCGGTCGAGAGCGCCATCCACCACCTGGAGTTGCCGCTCGCGCACTTCCGGGCGGTCGCCATAGCGGACGGCTTCGATCATCATCTCGCGCAGCGAGCGATCGCCGAACGTGACTTGGCCCAGCACGTCGAACACCTGGCCGCCCAGCGCCTCGCGCGCCTCTTCGAGCTTCTCCAGCAAACGAAAGTAGACTTCGCCTTCGCGGGTGTCTTTGGCCACCAGGTTCCACAGGTGGCAGACTTCGGTTTGCCCGATACGGTGGATGCGCCCGAAACGCTGCTCCAGCCGGTTGGGGTTCCAGGGCAGGTCGTAATTGACCATCAGGTGGGCGCGTTGCAGGTTGATGCCTTCGCCCGCCGCGTCGGTGGCCACCAGGATCTCGACGTCTTTGTCGTGCGTAAACGCTTCCTGAGTCTTGCGGCGCTCTTCGCGGGCGATGCCGCCGTGAATGACGACCACCGCTTCCGGCTTGCCGATCAATGCCGCAATGCACTCGTGCAGGTAATTCAGCGTGTCGCGATGCTCGGTGAAAATCACCAGCTTGCGGCGGTGCCCTTGGGCGTCGAACATTTCGGAGTTGTCTTGCAAAAGCTTCGAGAGTTCGTCCCATTTGCGATCGCAGCCCGACTGCCGCACGCGCAGCGCGGCGCGTTCCAGGGCGGTAAGCATGGCAATTTCGGTCTTCAACTCGGCGATGGTGCGCGCGGCGGTCGCCTGATCGACCACTTTTTCTTCGGCTTCCTCCACTTCGGCATCGGGGGCGTCGTCGAGATCGTCCAAATCGTCGAGCGTGTAGACGGGCAGGCTGGCGGGCTTGAACTCGACCTCGGCGCCGCGCTTGAGCAACTGTTCTTCGCGCAGCCGTTTTTCGAGGCGTTCGCGGCGGCGGCGGAGCGATTGATAAATCGCCTCGGGCGACGAGGCTAACCGCCGTTGCAGGATGGTCAATGCGAACCCCACCGTGCCCTTGCGGCCTTCGTTCTCCAGCGACTCGGCCCGATTGAATTCTTCGCGCACGTAGTCGGTGACGTTTTTGTAAAGCTCGGCCTCGGCATCGGAGAGCGAGTAGTTCACCGTGTATGCCAGACGCTCGGGGAACAACGGCGTGCCGTCGAATTTCAAGAGCCGCTCTTTCACGAGGCGCCGCATCAGGTCGGCGGCATCGACGGTATGCACGCCGTCGCGGAATTTGCCTTCGAAGCGGTCGCCGTCGAGCAGCGCCAGGAACAATTGAAAATCGGCTTCTTTGCCGTTGTGCGGCGTGGCGGTGAGCAGCAGAAAATGTCGGGTGAGCGTCGAGAGCAGTTGCCCGAGCCGATAGCGTTTGGTGTATTTCACTTCGTTGCCGAAGTAGCTGGCGCTGAGCTTATGGGCCTCATCGCAAACGATCAGGTCCCAGTCGGTTTGCTGGAGCTTGGCAATCAGCTTGCCGCGATCGGCATCGAGCGGCGATTGGCCCTCGGGCACGATATCGCGGCTGAGCTTGTCGAGCCGGCAGATGACAAGCGGATGCTCCAAGAACCAGTTGCCGGTACGGGCGGCCTCCAGGGCGTCGTTGGTCATGATGTCGAACGGCAAATGAAACCGCCGGTCGAGCTCGTCTTGCCACTGCTCGGCCAGGTTGCCGGGGCAGACGATCAGGCAGCGCTGCAAGTCGCCACGAACCAGCAGCTCTTTGACAAACAGGCCGGTCATGATGGTTTTGCCCGCGCCGGGGTCGTCGGCCAACAGAAACCGCAACGGTTGGCGCGGCAGCATCTCGCCGTACACCGCCGTGATTTGATGCGGCAGCGGGTCGACCAGCGAAGTATGTACGGCGAGCAGAGGGTCGAACAGGTAGGCCAGCCGAATGCGGTGGGCCTCGGACACCAGGCGGAACAGCCCGGCGTCGCCATCGAAGCTCCAAGGCTGTCCCGCAGCGGCGACTTCGAGTGTCGGCTCGCGATCGCGGTAAAGCAGTTCGCTGCCGAGCCTGCCCGACGAATCGCGATAGGTGAGGTTGATCGCGATCGTGCCGATCCAATTGACCGCCACGGCGGTCACCAAGCCATCGGGCAAGACGCCTTTGACCGATGTTCCGACCGTGATTTCTTCCAGGCGGGCCATGGTGATTCAGGCGAACGAGGGGAGCGAGCTAACACCAACCCGAAGCGTCAGTGAGGAGAATTCCGCGCCTCGCTGACGCTTTGGGTTAGTGTCCTCCAAGCCCCGGCCAAAGACGGTCGATTCGATGTCCGGACGATGGTCCGGCGCCTGAAGCGTGAGCCGAAATTCTACTGCCGCCACTACGCGCTTGCTAGCAGTCAGGCGACAAATGCTGGGATTGGCGTCCAAATAGCATGGTGCTGTCGTGCAAAGTGTCACGAACCCGAAGCGTCAGCGAGGCAGAATCGCCGCATTTCCTCGCTGACGCTTCGGGTTGCGGCCTTCCTCGCTGACGCTTCGGGTTAGTGTGGGCGAGCAGTCGGTATTCGGAGCTCGTAACCTTGTTTCGAAAAAGGAACGATTCGAGGGCGGCCAGCGTCTAAGGTGATCGTGGGGCGTTTTCTTTCACGCGCGGCCAACCTAGGCGTCCGCGTCGCGCGGCACGCCCTCACAGCCCGCGATTATCCGTTTTCGTCGGCATCGCCTAGGGCGTTCGTGGCAAGAAATCGCCCAACTTGCTTGTTCACAATGGGTTAGGGCAAGCGCCATCTGGGGCGCGCTGCACATTTCTCGGTGAAAACCGGCCAAGCCAGTTTGGCCTTAGAACACAGGGAGAGGCGCATTTTCTCCCTTCTTGTTTAAAAGGCCCCAGGAGCAGCCCCCCATGGCTCAGCCCGCCCAAACAATGAGCGGTTTCGGTTTGCCCGCCCAAACTGGGACTAGTCCCAGTTTTCCCGCTCTTGCCCCGCGAACTGGGACTAGTCCCAGTCTTCGCGGCACAACT
>DATFDL010000356.1:0-19635 GCA_035252155.1 Pirellulales bacterium
TCCGGGACGACCTAGCAAGGTCGTCCTACGTCGGAAAGCCTTCACTACTTTTTGGGCAATGGCCGAACGGAGACTTCCTTGAAATAAACGGTGCAGCTTTCGTCGTGGTTTTGTAGCCCGATATAGCCCGAGCGGGGACGAGG
The DNA here is from genome assembly GCA_035252155.1 of Pirellulales bacterium. Taxonomy (GTDB): domain Bacteria; phylum Planctomycetota; class Planctomycetia; order Pirellulales; family JAICIG01; genus JAICLL01. The sequence continues at coordinate 144 of DATFDL010000356.1, forward strand.
GCCGGCTTCGGGATCGCCCTGGCCGCCGCGCTCGTGCAGTTGGGGCGGCGGTTCGCGGGGGTCGAAATCGGCGACTTCGATGCCGTTGAGAGCCGTCCGCACGCGATCGCCCGAGAGCGTGATCTCCAGCGTGTTCCACTCGCCGGGCTTTTTCGCGGGCTTCGCTTTGGCTTTGGCGAATGAATAGACTGCGCCGGTGGTGCGATAGGGCGCGGCACTGTCCGACTCGGCGATCTGCACTTCGTAGCCGTGATGCACGGCGTACCACGGGTCATTGGGCTTATCGGCGATGCGGATATAGACGCCCGAATTGTCGGTGGGACGGGTAGTTTTATAGACCACGCGCAACACGCAATCGCCGAATTTCTCTTTGGTATACCAAAGCAGGCCCATGCCGCCTTCGGTCTTCAGCAAGCCGTCTTCGAGCACGAACCGGCCGGGGCCGATGTGTTGCCAGTCGTCCACATTCCTGCCGTTGAAAAGGTGCCGCGCCTCGCTGGCCGGTTCGGCCGCCGAAGCTGGCAAGACGGAACCCAACGCCACGAGCACCGCAGCAAGCACTGTCAATTTTTGAACTTTCATCGTCGCACGTCGCCCTGTTCTTGTTGTCAGCCAGCGTCTCAAGAACATTTTACCCTAGAGCATCACCCACTGCATCCCGATCATGCAGCCGGTAGTGTCCTAAAGTTGCGTTGGTTTTCGTCCCGTGGATACACCAACCCGAAGCGTAAGCGAGGCACGCCCTTTCCTCGCTTACGCTTCGGGTTAGTTTGGGCGCCGACTCATCTTAGCACGCTACCATGTTGCCATTCCGCACTCCCCATTCCCTCACCCCTTGATCCGATCTCGTTGCGTGCCGTGGGCGGCGTGTTTTTCCAACAGCTCGATGATCCGCCCGGCCACATCGACGCTGGTGGCCCGCTCGATGCCCTCCAGGCCGGGCGACGAATTGACCTCCATTACCACCGGGCCGTGGTTCGAGCGCAAGATATCGACGCCCGCCACGTTCAGGCCCATGGCCTTGGCCGCCCGGACCGCGGTGCTGCGTTCCTCGGGCGAGAGCTTGGCGCTGACCGCGGTTCCGCCGCGGTGCAGGTTCGAGCGAAACTCGCCGGGCCGAGCCTGCCGCTGCATGGCGGCGATCACCTTCCCTCCCACGACCAGGCAGCGCACGTCCGATCCGCCAGCCTCTTTGATGTACTCTTGCACCAGAATGTTGGCCTCGAGTCCGCGGAAGGCTTCGATGACCGATTCGGCCGCCTTTTGCGTTTCGGCCAGCACCACGCCGATGCCCTGCGTCCCTTCGAGCAGCTTGACCACCAGCGGGGCGCCGCCCACCGTGTTGATCAGGCCATGCACGTCCTTGGTCGAGTGGGCAAAGCCGGTCACTGGCAGGCCAATGCCGTTGCGGGCCAAAAGCTGCAAGCAGCGGAGTTTGTCGCGCGAACGGGTGATGGCCTGCGATTCGTTCGCCGAAAAGACATCCATCATTTCGAACTGCCGCACGACCGCGGTGCCGTAGAACGTGTGCGGCGCCCCGATGCGCGGGATGACCGCGTCGACGCCTTCCAAGGGATTGCCTTGATAGATCACCATCGGCTTCAGCGAGGTGATGTTCATGTAGCAGCGCAGATAGTCGATGACGCGCACTTCGTGGCCGCGCTGTTCGCCGGCCTCTTTCAGCCGCCGTGTGGAATACAAAGCGGGCTTGCGCGACAGCAGGGCGATCTTCACGGCAATTTCCTTTCGCGGCGCGGGGTTCGCGGCACGCCTGCCGGGCGCTTACCAGCCAGAAACGAACGGCTGGCATCGACCAGGAACCGCCGCCGCACCGCCTCGCGCCCCAGCAGCAAGCGAAAGCCCATCGCATCACGGCCGATCAGCGTGACTTCGATCGGCCAGCACTCGCCGAACAATCGGGCCGAGGTAACGATGACCGGCCGTAGCGTTTCCAGTCCGCCCGAATTCCGCACCAGTCGCTGGCCGATCAATTCCGCTTCGGCCGCGACGGAATGGCTGCTATTATGCTGCCAGGGATGAACGCTGAACCGCACCATCGGCCGCCCATCGCGCTCGAACGGTTCGATATCGAAGGCATGCAACGCCGACGACCGCGCGCCGGTGTCGACCTTGGCCTTGACGGCCCCGATGTGCAGGTCGGGCAGGGCTAGCCACTCGCGCCAGCCGATGGTGGGAAGAGCATGCACAGTGCCGACAAAACTCCGGTGGGATGGTCGTCTTTCGCTCCAGCGAAAGATGATCTCTCTGCCGGGGCTGGACGGATTATAAAGCGGCGGGCAAAAAAAGGGAAAAATAAACAGCCGTGCGCGACTAGCGAACGCCCCAAAAGTCGTCTTTCGCTCTGCGCAAGCACGTCCTTTCGCGGAGTGAAAGGCGACTATGGCGCGCCTGGTACTCGCGCACGGCATTTAGGCCCAAGAAAAAACCGGCGACAGCGAACCAGTATAGGCAGGCCGCTGACCCAGTCACGGGTAATAAAGATGGTTTATTTATACGTCTTGCTTCTTTTGATCGCATTGGCGACCGGCTGGGTAATGACTTTGTTGAGCATGCCGGGCAATTGGATCATGATCGCGGCCACTGCGATCTACGCCTACTTTATGCCCGACGACAGCCGGTTCGACATCAGTTGGACCACGATCGGCATCCTCATCGGGCTGGCCCTGCTGGCCGAACTACTCGAACTGGCGGCCGGCGCGATGGGCGCCGCACGGGCCGGGGGCAGCAAGCGCGGGGCGGTGCTGGCGGCCGTCGGCTCGATGGTGGGCGCGCTGGCGGGAGCGTTCGTCGGATTGCCGATACCCGTGGTCGGTTCGGTAATCGCGGCCATTCTGTTCGCCGGGCTGGGCGCCTTGGGTGGAGCGATGCTCGGCGAATCATGGAAAGGACGCGGGCTGGAAGAAAGCTGGAAGGTCGGCCAGGCGGCTTTTTGGGGCCGCCTGCTGGGCACGCTCGCCAAGACCACCCTCGCCTCGGTGATGGTGGCCGTCGCCATGGTGGCGGCGCTGTTTCCCTAGAAACTAGTAGTCCCGGCCCTTGTGGCCGGCTGCGAGCACAACCGGATTTCGTTCACGGCGTGCGGCGTTTGACTGCCGCACAGCAGAACCGGAGCTACCTCGGTGCCGCACCGGTGGTCAGGAGAGCCGGAGGTACAGAGTCACCCTGGGTGCCGGCCACGAGGGCCGGGGCTACCGCAGCGAGATCGTGGGGCTGCGCGATTCGGCATCGACGCTGATCTTGTCCTCCCGAGCCAGCCAGCCCAGGGCGAGCATCACCAGGTCGCGCGGGCAGCCCGTCTCTTTCACCAGCTTGGCCATGCTCAGGGGGCCTTTTTCCGAAAGTAAGTGCCAAACCAGACCGGCCGTTTCACCAATTTGTTCGACGCCGCAGCTCATGATTGCCGTCGCCATTGCGAGTGCTCCTCGGTTTGTCCTTCCGCACGGTCACGGTCGATCGATGCCGACCCTCCGCATCCCGCCCTTGTCTGAAAAGTATAGGGCGCTGGGGCCGCAAATCTCAAGCAATCAAGCCGTTTTTTCGACATGAACGGCAAAAATCTCGCCCGCCAGACAGGCCCGTTCTTGTCCGCTGGGGTGAGAACCGCTACAGTTAATCACTCAGCCCACTTGTCTCGTCGGCCGGGCTGACCGCACTTCCACTCATCGCTTGGGGTTTCGCAAGATGAGCTTGCACATCGCTCGTGGGGCAATGCTGGCCCTGGTTCTGTTTTGTTCGCTTTCCTCGTCCGCAAGGGCGATGAACCTTTATAAGGTGACGACAGGCGTCTTCCGCGGCTCGACGCCCGAGACCGCCGCGGACTTCGATCGACTGAAGCAGATGGGCATCAAAACGGTGCTCAACCTGCGCCGTTTCGACCGCAACGCGATCGCGCGTGAGCGGCAGGCCCTCACGGCGCGCGGCATCCGGCACGTGCACGTGCCCATCCGCTATTTTCCGCGCGGCGACAACTCGATCGATCACGCCGTCAACGTGCTCAGCGATACGACCTTGCACCCCGTCTACGTGCATTGCAAGCACGGCCACGACCGTTGCGGCACGGTGGTGGGTCTCTACAAAGTGCGTCACCACGGCTGGAGCGCGGAGGCGGCCTACCGCGACATGCGGCAATATGGTTTCAACGAGCGGCTGGGTGGGCTGCGGCGGTATTACTGGTCGGCCGCGGGGCGAATGCGGAGCGCTCGTCCAACTACTCCCACACTTTTGAACGGAGAGCGGGCGATCGCCGCCAACAACCGTACCCCTGCTCAGGCGACGAGGATGCCGCCCAACGGCAGCAACCCGGCCGCGGTCAGGCCACCCGCCATCCAGCCTGTGGTTGCCAAGCCTGTGGTTGCCAAACCAGCAGTGGCAACCCCGAGCGCGGCCAAGCCCGCGGCCATTAAGCCGTTGTCCGCGCCGGTCGCGGCGACTGCACCGGTCGCAACGCGCGTAGGGAACTAGGCGTTAAACGTAATAGCCTGGCAAAACCGGGCGCATTTTTTTCGGGGGGACCGAGAATTTTTTTCTTGGCCGTTCTTTCGAACCGCTGCTGCGCCAATTGCGTAAAGCCCCCGGCGGGTTATCATAGAGCGATGCCTCGCCGTCGAGGTCTGACGGGCATCCATTGGCGCGCAGGATTATGGCCAGGCGCACGAGACGATTTGAGTCGCTCGAAGAGCGGCGGTTGTTGGCGGCGGTAGCGAGCTCCCCGGACGCGACGGCGCTGGTGGGAGCGGCCGATCCCTCCGTGTCCCCGGCGAGTCAGCCGTCGTCCAGCGCAAGCGCAGCGGACGGCGCATCGTCCGACTCGACACCCGGCGATTCCACACCCGGCGACTCGAACCCTGGCGAGTACGCGGCAGCAGCCACCGCAGACCCGTCGTCTGGCGCGTCCGGCTACGACACTTACACAGAGTATTCCTCGCCCACCGCCGCGGATCACTACACCGACCCCGCCGCCACCAAGTACGATCCACCCGCGAATTCCAGCTTGGCCACGTCGCCAGCGCCCACCTCGAGCACCACGAATCAGGGCGTCCCAAGCGGTCTCGCGCAACTTTTGCAGCCCGTGCAGGCCAGCGTTCCAACCGCGGAAGGGCAGGCTGTCGTTATTTTGCCAATAGGCCCGGCCGGAACGCCGGCCTCAGGCGCACCGGTCGGACCCGTGCGTTTCGATCCGCACGACCTGGTCGCGCGGGCGGAACTCAACGAATCAGCGAGCGAGGCCGCCGCGCCGGCCGCGATTGCCGGGGACGAACAGCCGCTTGTCGCCCCCGTGGCCTGGGCCACGTCGGGCGCGCAACGGACGATCGGGCAACTCGACGCCGACGACACCGATTACGCCGCGCCGCCGATCGTCGAAGAACCGTCGCTCTTCGATGCCTCACCGCAAATCGTCGGCTTGATCACCGGAGCGGTCAACGGCGATTGGTCGAAGATCGAGCGCAGCGTCGACGAACTGTTTGACCGGCTTGATCGCTTGGGCGACGAGCTGCCCAGCGCGGCCACCGCGTGGCATGTGGGCGAGTGCGTGGCGCTGACCGCTGGGGCCGCCGCCGCCTTTGAATACGTGCGGGCACAGTTTCGTGAGGGAGGAACGTGGCAGGGGTTCATCGATGGCGAGCGCGAACCTTGGGAGCCGCGCTTGCGCCGCCGATGGTTTCGCCGCAAAGTGGAAAGGATCGCTCGCAGATGACGTCCAAGCGTCTTGATCGCCTGGTCGCAAAGCTCTCGTCCGGCGACATGTCGGCCGCCGAGCCGCTCTACCTCGAATTCGAACCGTATCTGCGGATGGTCGTCCGCCGCAATCTGCCTAGCCGGATGCGCGCCAAGCTCGATTCGGCCGACGTCGTGCAATCGGTCTGGGCCAAGCTGATGGCGGGCCTGCACCATGCCGAATGGGATTTTGCCAACGCGGCGCAACTCCGCGCATTTCTGCTTAAGGCCACGCGCAATCGACTGATTGATCGGGTGCGGCAGCATCGCCAGGCGATCGAACATGAACAACCGTTGGCCGAAACCAAGCCCGCCAACATGCCGCGCTCGCGCGAGCCGCGGGCCAGCGAGGTCGCCCAGGCCGACGATCTCTGGCAGCGGATGCTGGCGCTCTGTCCGCCCGAGCATCACGAGTTGTTGCGGCTGAAAGGCCTGGGGTTGCCCTTGGCCGACGTGGCGGCGCGCACCGGCATGCACGTCGATAGCGTGCGGCGGGTGATTCGCCAACTTGCCCGACAACTGGCGATCGGCCCGCGGCGCGGCTCGGCCGTTGCTACGCCCGAGACCATGCCGAGCGATCCGTCGCCCCTCGCCGCCGAGGCGTAACGCGCGCCGATGTCTGTCTCTCAGCAACGCCGGTCGGCCACAGAGCGCATGAGCGGTGGAGATCCGACCCTGGAGCGCGCCCGCCGCCTGGCCGACGAGTTGGCCCGTCGATGGGCGGCGGGTGAGCGTCCCCAGGCCGAAGAGTTTTTGGCCGACGACCCCGATCTGGCGTCGAGGCCCGACGCGGCGCTGGAAATCATCTACGAAGAGATGTGCCAGCGCCAGCACGCCGAAACGACCGACGAGCCGCGTTGGTTTGAGCGGTTCCCCGCCTGGCAACCCGAGTTGCAGACACTGCTGGCCTGTCACCGCCTGCTCGACGGCGCTGGTGAGCCTCGGTTTCCTGAAGTCGGCGAAACGTTCGGTGAGTTTTTGCTTTTGGCCGAACTGGGTCGCGGACTGCATGGCCGCGTCTACTTGGCGCGGCAGCCGGCGCTGGCCGACAGGCCCGTAGTACTGAAAGTAACGCCACTGGCGGGCCAAGAGCATCTCTCGCTGGCCCGCTTGCAGCATACGCATATCGTGCCGCTCTATGGAGCGCACGACGATTTGGGCCTGGGACTGCGGGCGTTGTGCATGCCTTATTTCGGCGGCGCCACACTGGCCCAGGTGCTCGAGCGGTTGCGTACCATCGCACCAGCCAAGCGGACGGGAGGCGACCTACTTGATGCGCTGACGGCAGCGGCTGGCGAGCAAGCGCTCGGCTCCTCGGTCGAAGGGCCGGCCTGCCGCTATGTGCAACGGGCAACTTATGTCGAGGCCATCTGCTGGCTCGGCGCCTGCCTGGCCGATGCGCTTGCGGACGCACATCAGCGTGACATTATTCATCTCGATCTGAAACCCTCAAACGTGCTTTTGGCCGCCGACGGGCAGCCCATGTTGCTCGATTTTCATCTGGCCCAACCGCCGATCGCACCGGGACCGGCTACCTTGGAGTGGTTGGGAGGAACGCCCGGCTACATGCCGCCCGAACAGCAGGCCGCGTTGGAGGCCATTCGGCACGGCGACGACATGCCTCACCGCGTCGATGGCCGGGCCGATCTTTATTCGCTGGGGTTGCTGCTTTGCGAGTCGTTGGCCGGGCTGCCGCCTGTCGGCACTCCGCCGGCACGCTGGCTCCGCTCGGCAAACCCAAAGATCAGCATGGCGCTGAGCGACCTGCTCGCGAAATGCTTGTCGCCCGACGCCGACCAGCGTTATCCCGACGCCGCCTCGTTGGCCGAAGACCTGCGCCGACATCTGGCTCACCGTCCGTTGCGGCATGTGGCCAACCGCAGCGTGCTCGAACGATGGACCAAATGGCGCAGCCGCCGTCCCTACGCGCTGGCTTTTTTGGCGCTGTTCGCCGCGCTGGCCACTGGGGGCCTGGCGGCCGTGGCGGGCTTCCGGCAGCGGCTGCACGACGCGCAGGCCGCATTGGACGAAGCCGAGGAATCGCTCGCGGCCGGTAGATTCGAACGCGCGGTGACCGCCGCCCAGCAGGCGCGGCATTGGGCCTCCGGCGTGCCTGGCAGCGGCCGGCTGGGCGAACGACTGCGCCGGGCCGAGCGGCTCTCCGAAGCCGGGCAGGTCGCCAACGACTTGCACGCCTTGGTGGAGAGGTGCCGCGGATCGGACGTCGACCTTCGCCCAGCGAAGGGACGCACAGCATTGCCGCCGCACGAGGCGCGTCTCTTGTACGAGCAAGCCGAGCGGCTCTGGCAGCGGCGGGAGCTGATCGCCGCGAGCGTGGCAGATCGCGCGCTTGCAGCAGTGGCTGAGCGGGCCTATGCCGACCTGGCCGAATTGGCGATCTTGTGGGCCGACTTGCACGTTCGCTTGGCGCCGGCCGAGCGCGCCCCGCGGGCCGGACGCGAGGCGCTGGCCCTATTAAAAGAGGCCGAAAGCCTGCCGGGTGCAGCGCTGGTGCTCTGCCGCGCGCAAGAACAATTGGCCCGCACGCTGGGCGACGAGCGAGAGGCGCACGAGCTGGCCGAGCGGGCCGAGCGGCTTCGTCCGTCCACCGCTTGGCAGCATCTGACCTTGGGGCGTTTGTTGCTTAAGGACGATCGACTCGAAGAGGCCGCTGCCGAGTTTGCCAGCGCCGCCGAGCTAGAACCACAAGGCCTCTGGACGAACTTTTACGCCGGCCGCACCGCCTATGAGCTGGGCCGCTTTGACGAAGCCGTCAGTTCGTACACGGCCTGCGTGGCCTTGGCGCCGCGGGCAGCCTGGTGTTACGACAATCGCGGCCTGGCGGAGGTCGGGGCCGGCCGCTTTATTCGTGCGCGGGCCGACTTCGATCGCGCGCTCCAACTCGAACCCGATCTGGCGTCGGCCGCACTACACCGCGGCATCCTTTCGTACCAGGAAGACCGTTACGACGAGGCCCTGGCCGATTTGAACCGCGCGCTCGCCGGCGGTATCGATCCGGCCGCGGTCCATTACCATCTGGCGCTGGTCTACGCGGCCCGGCAAGAACCGGCCGCGGCGTTGGAACATCTCGACCAGGCATTATCGTTCGATCCCAAACACCAGCCCGCTCGCGAGCTTGCCGACAAGCTGCGCGGCCGTCGCTAGTTGTACTTCAGCCTGGCTTGGATGCGGCAATGTGGGACAGCCGCCCTCGGCTGTCTCGCGGTCGCCTTTGGCGACCGCCCCACAGCGGAGGGCGGCTGTGCCACACTGACACTTCACAGCCGAGGGCCGCAGTGCCACACCGAGCACTTCACTGCCGGGGGCGGCTGTGGCACATCGGCGCAGGTTCCGCCGATTTTCGCGCCCGGTTTTGGGGATCGGCTACGTTTCTATTTGCGGCGGCCATGCACACCGCGCGAAAACTGGAGACACCCAGAAGTTCTCTGGCCGGACGCCCATTGTAACAAGCCGTTTTTTCGATCCCCCGGGCCGGCGCACCCCCGTCCTTAGCAGCCGTTCCGGGCCGATGCGGCGTTCTCTGGGGCTGGGTGTCTCCGCTTTCCCGCGGTGTGTGGGTCGGGGGTCAGGGGTCGGAGGCCAGAGGCCAGGGTCTTGTGCTTCCCATCAAGCGTGGGTGTGCCATGTTCGTGCCACCTTACCCGGGCAAAGACGATGGCACCCGCTAGGTCCCGTCTCCGCGTCGCCCTTTCGCCCCCTCGCCCTCTCGCCCCCTCGCCCCTTCGTCTGCCTCCCCTGGCCTCTGACCCCTCCCTTTCCCCTGTTCCCCTGCCCGCCGTAAATAGGTACACTGGCATACTACGGCGGTTTCGCCTCCCAACGACGTGGGCCGCGAAACGGCGTGTCTGAGACCGTTTTTGACTTTCCACGCCTTACATGGATGTCGCGAACCCCGGCCGCCGTCAGGTCGTAAGTCGCATCACCACAACATGAAGCGCTCTTTTTACGACCGCAATAGCCTGAAGATCCTCATGGTCTCGGCGACGCTGTTTGTGCCGGTGATGGTGGGAGCGTTTCGGGCGCTGAAAAGCAACAAAAACGACGTCGCTCAGTGGCTGCCGGCCCAATATGAAGAAACCACCACGTTTAAGTGGTTCCGCAGCCATTTCGCCAACGAGCAGTTCATTCTGGTGAGTTGGGACGACTGTCGCCTGGACGACCAGCGGCTGCAGCTGATGGTGTCGAAGCTCGATCCCCAGCGCAGCAAATCCACCGACGAGCCGTTGTCGCCCGAAGCGGCGGAGGCGATCGAAAAGAAGACTCGTTATTTTACGGGAGCGGTAACCGGGGTAGACTTGCTCGACCGGCTGACTACCGACCCAGTCAATCTCCCGGAAGAGGAGGCCCTCGGCCGATTGCGCGGCACGCTCATCGGAAACGATGGCGAGACTACCTGCGTGGTGTTGACGCTTGCGCAGGAAGGCAAAGACCATCTGCGCGATTGCGTGAAGGCCGTACGCGCCGCCGCCGACGAGTGCGGCATCTCGCTCGACGAGCTGCACATGGGCGGGCCACCGGTCGATAACGTGGCCATTGACGAAGCCGGCGAAAAGAGCCTCTATCGCCTGGCTGGCCTGGCGGCGGGAATCGGATTGATAATCTCCTGGTGGTGCCTCCGCAATATCAAGCTCATCATCATCGTCTTTTTCGCCGGTATCTATGGCGCGGCAGCTAGCTTGGCGGTCGTCTATTATTCGCCCGCCTTGCTGGGGCATCTTCCCGGCTGGATTTCGATGAACGCCATCCTGCTGACCATGCCTTCGCTGGTCTACGTGGCGACGATCTCCGGCGCCATTCATCTGTCGAATTACTATCGCGATCAGATTCTGGAAGGCGCCGATCTGAGCGAGGCGCCGGGAAAAGCCATCCGCCACGCCTGGCTGCCGCTCACTTTGGCCACCGCCACCACCGCCGTCGGCCTCTGGACGCTCTGCTACAGCGAGTTAGTGCCGATTCAACTGTTTGGTCTCTACTCGGGCGTGGGCGTGGTCGTTAGCGCGCTGTTGTTGTTTTTTCACGTGCCGGCTGCGCTGCAGGTGTGGCCGCTCCGCGGACTCGTGCCCGAACGCGCCCATCACGCCGAGCCGCACGCGACGGAAGAAACCGCCTTCGACCGTTTTTGGCGGCGGATCGGCGAGACGATCATTCGCCGCAACGGGCTGGTGACCGTGGGTTGCCTGCTGCTGTTGGGCGGCTGCGCGTGGGGGATGACCTACACCAAAACGTCGGTCCACCTGATGCGGCTGTTTCCGCCCGACGCCAAGATTCTGGCCGATTACACCTGGCTGGAAAAGCACCTGGGCGACCTGGTGCCGATGGAGGTGATTCTCAAGATCGACACGCAAGAGTGCCCGCTCGACTTCTTGCAGCGAATGGAATTGGTCGAACGTGTGCAAGAACGGCTCGAGGCCACCGAAGAGGTGGGCGGCGTGCTGTCGGCGGTCACGTTCGCCCCGCACCTGCCACACCCGGGCGATTTCAAGGCCAAGAAGCCGCGTGGCCCGAGCATGTTCAATTCGCTCCGCCGCGTGATCGTGAAGGACGAATACGAATTGCAGCGCAAGGTCACCAGCAAGCATCTCGCGGAGCATCGCGATGAGATGATCGACGGCGATTACCTGGCCATCGATGACGACGGCCAGGAGCTCTGGCGGATCAGCGCTCGGGTGGGCGCCCTGAAAGATGTCGACTATGGCGAGGTGCTCAAAGACATTCCGCAGCACGTCACGCCGGTGCTCAACGATGAGGCCCGGCAAGGCGTCGAGGGCATCCAGGCCATCTACACCGGGCTGGTGCCGCTGGTCTACAAGGCCCAGCGATCGCTCTTGCAGGGGCTGATCTGGGGCTTCGTCAGCGACTTTGTGTTGATCACGCTGGTGATGATGCTGGCCGTGCGCGACTGGTCGGCCGGGCTGATCCTGGCGCTGCCGAGCATCTTTCCCGCGCTGATGGTGTTCGGACTGATGGGCTGGATAGGCATTGTGGTCGACATCGGCACCGTGATGGCGCCTAGCGTGGCGTTGGGTGTGACGGTGGACGACGTGGTTCACTTTATGATCATGTATCGCGGCGGGTTGAAAGCGGGGCTCGACCGGCCGGCCGCGGTGATGCTGGCCTACAAAGGCTGCGCCCGCGCCATGTATCAAAGCTGGGGCGTCATCGGGCTGGGATTGTCGGTGTTTGCCTTAAGCCCGTTCACGCCCACGCAGCGTTTCGGCTATATGATGGTCACGCTGCTCACGTCGGCTTTGATCGGCAATTTGTTGTTGCTGCCGGCGCTGTTGGCCGGGCCGCTGGGTTCGCTCTTTGGACGCCGCTATACTCGCGGACGCAAGGCCAGCCTGCCGAAGCCGCCGCCAGCCGAAACCTCGCTCGAGACAGGCCGGGCGGCCGCCGCGGTTCGCGTGCATGCGGCCGAGGCCGTCGGCCCGGTCGATCACCCGCGCCGCCGACACCAACCCTGGGCCTCGCTGTTGCTGGTCCTGGCCCGCTGGTTCGGGTAGGGATCGCGAACCGCAAAGGGAGGATGGCCTTCCAGGCCGTCTTCCGGAGCACGACGGCCTGGAAGGCCATTCCCGCACACGTAGGTAGCTCCGGGCCTTGTGCCCGGCGGTTCCAGGCTCGATACGCCGGCCTCGGGGCTAGGACCGTCGCGAGCGTCGTCCTGTAAAGCTGCGGCCCTTATCGTTGAGGAACCCAAATTGCCGGCCACGAGGGCCGGGGCTACCGCGCCCAAATCCCGTACATCCGTGTCGCTTGTGCCTTGAACGACCAACATTCTTCGATGTCCGGCACCCCCTCCCCGTCGAAATCGCGCCGCGGCCGCAAGTCCGGCTCGCCTGACAACGACGCCTTCACCGTGACCGTGAGCGGCGTCAACCATAGTTTCGGGCAAGGCGAGCTGCGCAAGCAGGTATTGTTCGACAACCACCTGCGGCTGGGCCGGGGCGAGATCGTGATCATGACCGGCCCCTCGGGGTCGGGCAAAACCACGCTGCTCACGCTCATTGGCGCGCTGCGCAGCATTCAAGAGGGCAGCATCCGCGTGCTCGGCCGCGAGCTCCATGGACTGAGCAACCGGCAGTTGGTCGAAGTGCGCCGCGACGTCGGCTTTATCTTTCAGGCCCATAACCTGTTCGAGTCGCTCACCGCGTTTCAAAACGTCTCAATGGCGATGGAGCTGAAAACCACCGATCGCGCGGCCATCCAACAGCGGGCCGAAGAGCTGCTCGGCACGCTTGGCCTGGGACACCGAGTGCATTACAAGCCCGACGCCCTGTCGGGCGGCCAAAAACAGCGCGTGGCCATCGCTCGGGCGTTGGCCAATGGGCCGAGGCTGATTTTGGCCGACGAACCGACGGCCGCGCTCGACCGCGAGTCGGGCCGCGACGTGGTTGAGCTGCTCCGCAAGTTCGCCCAGGAGCAAGGGACAACCATTTTGATGGTGACCCACGATAACCGCATTCTCGACGTCGCCGACCGCATCGTGAACATGGTCGACGGCCGGGTGGTTTCCGACGTGGCGGTCGCCGAGTCCGAGAACATCGCCGAGTTCCTCCGCAAGAATCCGCTGTTCGCCAGTCTGTCGGCCCACACGCTAGCCGACGTGGCCGACAAGATGTCGCTAGAAGAATTTTCCGCGGGGGCCGAGATCATCCGCCAGGGCGATGTGGGCGATAAGCTCTACGTGATTCGTTCGGGCTCGGCCCAGGTCGAAGTGAGCGAGGACGGCCGATGGCGGCAGGTGGCGACCCTCGGCGTGGGCAACTTTTTCGGCGAAGCGGCGCTCATCACGGGCGAGCCGCGCAACGCCACGGTGCGGGCCGCCGAAGACACCGAGCTGTACGCTCTGGGCAAGGACGATTTTAAGTACGTGATCGACTCCAGCCCGCCCTTCCGCGACGAGCTGCGCCGTGTGCTCTTCAACCGGCAATAGCGTAAGCTAGACTTGAGGTAGGAAGCTTGCTGTCTGTAGGGAACGCCCTCCGTGGCGTTCCGCGAGGGGCGGCGCGACGTTGGTTCGCAGTTCCCGGAACGCCACAGAGGGCGTTCCCTCCAGACGCATTCCGAGGAAACTGCCTTTTCGCACATAGGTGGGACTCGCTTCGCTCGGCCCACCGTACACGTTACCGCCGTCGCTGATTTCGATGACATCCCTCAATCCGATCACTTCCACCGACGAACGTCGCTCGGCCAGCCGTTTTCACAAAGACGCGGGGAGCGATTTCGCGACGCTCTGGCGGCTCGGCGGCTGGCAGCGGCGGGTGGAGGTGCACAGCGAATCGCTCGGCGGCATCAGCCTGTTGGTTACCGATGCCGGCGGCCTGCCCGTGGGATTGGAGGTCCGCGTCGAGCACGCCGGCGAAACGCTCCGGGCGGTCGTGCGCCACATACAGCGCGAGGCGGACGGCCGCTACATTGTCGGCCTGCAGTGCCGGCGGCTCACCTGGATCCCGCGGTGCGAGTTTCGAAAGTAGCACGGCAAGGCAAACGGAAATTCCGTTCTACGAATTCGGCAAGTACCGGCGTGGCAATTCCGCCCCGGCCACGAAGCTGAGCTTGCCCAACCGGCACATCTGATAGACGTTGATCCGAAAATCGGGGCAGGTGCTCACCAGACAATAGGCGTCGCCCGGCGAGAAGCCGTACTGGTCAATTAGCCATTCCATCAAGAACACCGTCGCTCGTTCGACCGCGATCTCCAGCGGCCGGTCGGCGCAGACCGCCGCAATCGACGCCGGCTTTTCGATGCGCAGCCAGGGCACGCTTTTCTGTTTGACCAACTCGAGCTTCAGCCGCACGGTCGCCTGCGTCTCGGCCGCCGTGCCGGTGAACTCGGTGTCGCCTTGGCTGGCGTGAACGTCGCCCAAATAAAACAGCGCCCCCGGATGAGAAACGGGCAGCAGCAGGCGATTGCCCGGCGCGGCGTCGCGGATGTCGAGATTGCCGCCCCAGGGGCCTTGGCCATCGAGACTGGTGGTTACCTCGCGGTCGGGCGCCACGCCCAGCGTGCCGATGAACGGCGTAATCGGCCAGCTCAGCCGCTCATCAAAGTGCAACGTGCCGTCGCGCGTGGTGCCGCTGGGGCCGGGCGTGTGACGAAAGATTTTGGTGGTGTAATCACTCGAAAGCTCGGGCCATCGCGTCGATTCGCCCAGCGGCCCCCGCCGCGGCCCGATGGCAATCCACGAGTAGTCGGCTACCGTGATTTGTTCGATGGTCACGACCAGCGTATCGCCGCGCTCGGCCCCTTCGAGCCACACAGGGCCGCCGATGGGATTCGCCAGCGGCGGATGCCGATCGAAGCCCGGCCGCCGGCCCGGTATCGCCTTGTCGTCGGGCGTTTTGAAAAAGCCCGTGCTGGCGTCGTAGGTTTCGATTTCAAAGCTTTCGCCCGGCTTGACGCGCAACAGCGGTTCGTCGCGCCAGTCGAAGGCGTATTTTCGGGCTTGTTCACGGTCGATACGCTGCATGGGAGGGGCCGGGATTCAGGGGTCGGGGGTCAGGGGAAGCAAGTGACACCATGATAGGTGTTTGGCGGCCGAATGGTTAGTAGTCGTGATGGGTGATTCTCTCGACCTGCGCAAGCGGGAGCGCTTATGCTAGGTGCCCTGACCCCCGACCCCTGAATCCCGACCCCTTCGCTGAATCCTCAACCCTATTCGCTTAGCCCTGCTTTGACGTAGAATTGCGGGATGACCGCGTTGCTTCGGCTGGAGCGGGTGACCGCCGGATATGGACCGCTCGAAGTGCTCAAGGAGGTCTCGCTGGAAGTGGGCGAGGGCGAAACCGTGACCATGATTGGGGCCAACGGCGCGGGCAAGACCACGACGTTGATGTGCATTTCCGGCTGCATCCGTCCCAGGTCGGGACAGATCGTGTTTGCGGGTAAGCCAGTCGCCGGGACGCCCGCCCATGCCTTGGTCGGTCGCGGCCTGTGCCACGCGCCCGAGGGGCGGAGGATTTTTCCGCGTCTGACCGTGGCCGAAAACTTGGAGCTAGGCGCCTATGCCCGGCGCGACCGCGACAACGTGCGGCGGGATCTCGAAAAAGCCTATGAGCGGTTTCCGGTGCTGGGCCAGCGGCGCGGGCAGTTGGGCGAAACTTTGTCGGGCGGAGAGCAGCAAATGTTGGCGCTGGCCCGGGCCTGGATGGCGCGCCCCAAGCTGCTGTTGCTCGACGAGCCTTCGCTGGGACTGGCGCCGTTGGTTGTGGCGCGCGTGTTCGAGGTGTTGCGCGAACTACACGCCCAGGGCATGGCGCTGCTGCTGGTTGAGCAGAATGCCCGGCAGGCGCTGGCCCTGGCCGAGCGCGGCTATGTGATGGAGCAGGGGCGAATTGCACTGTGCGGTCCCGCGCGGGAATTGTTGAACGACGCGCGTGTGCGGCAGGCGTATTTGGGTGCGTGAATCGGTGCGGGACGGCGAATGGCAAGCAGGCTTGACGACTCGTTGACGCTGGCGGAGCTCGAAGCGGGCCTGGCCGCGGTCGATCGCGCGGTCGTGCTGGCGCCTCCGCGCATTCTGCGAAGGGTGATCAAGCAAGACCGGCAGATTGGCGGCATCGGGCTGAAAGTGCCCCACCGCAAGACCTATCTCATCGAGGCGTCGCGGCTTTTCGAGATTGTCGATCGCGACGAGCTGGGGCTGGCCGCCCATGCTCCACTGGCCGGCACGGTGATTTTGCTGGCCCGGCCCGACGCCGACTATATGGCTTCGCTCACCGCCGGCGAGGCGCGGATCAAATACTGGCGGCTGCTGTTTCACGCACGGGTGCATCTTGCGCTCGACCGAAAAGTGGCCGAGGGCGCGCTCGACGCCGCGATCGCACGCGAGCGCATCGCCGAGATCGGCTCGGCCGCGTTCGGAGAAATCCGCGCCGTCTTGCGGCAAGAAGATTTGCTGCTGCCGCCGGCCGACGATCTTGCCGTCTACTTGGAGTTCGCGGCTGTCTATTCAGAGTTGCGGTTCTTCGCCGCCTCGTTGGTGCCGCGCTATTTTCCCGCTTTGGGCGATCGCCAGCGCATCAACGACGTGCTGGCCGAAGATCTCGACGCCGAGGGCCTGTGGGCGGCCACGCGGCTGCCCGGCGCGCCGAATCCCGGACAGCCGTCCGACGACAGCGAAGCGGAGCTGCCCGATGAGACCGACGACGACTTTTCGCTGGTCCAGGCCAATGCGAAACCGGCCGAGGCCCTTTACCGCCGGCTGAACCGCTTGGCCGATCGTGCGGCCGGCGTGGGCAATGTGGTCCGGGCCGCGATTCTGCGAACTCGGTCCGCCCGCTACGTGCGCCCCAGCCTGGCCAACCGCGTGACGGCGGCCGCCCACGACGACATCCAGCGGCTGTGCGATCGCCTGCAGGCGGCCCTCGATCTGAGCGATAAAGACGCGCGCCGTTGGGCGAAGGCGATGTGGGTGCTGTTGGGCCGATCAGTCAACGGCTTTTGGACACGCGAATCGAGGATCCTCTACGACCTTCAAAAAGTCTGCGTCGATCACGAGCGCGACATTTACACGCTCGACCTGATCGAATGGGCGCTGAGCCGTGGCCAATCTCCGATCAAGCGGCACCTGCCCGGCCAGCGTGAAGTGCTGATGTCGAAACATCTGCGCGTGGCGCTGCGCCGCGCGGCCAAGGCCCGCATCGACGACCGGCAGCGGCGGCTGCTGACGCTGCTGTTGCAGGCCGGCTTGGAGCGCGCCGAGCGAAAGCTGCGCGAGCGGTTTCGCCCGTTGGTGGCGACGGCCCTCGACGAAGTCGGGCTGCGGCCGGCCAACGTGCCGGAGCGCGTGGCCCGCAACAAGCTGATTGAGGAACTGCTCGACGAGGTGACCGAGCGAGATTTTTTGACGATGAGCGACCTGCGCGACGGCATCTCGCGCAATAATCTCAAGCTGCCCGACCTGCAAAGCGGCCGGCAGTTTTTGTCCGGCGATCAGTTGCTTCAGGCCGACCGCAAGCTTAGCAGCTTGCTCGATGGCGTTTATCACCGCGGAGAGGTGTACCTGCGGTTGCCCCAGCGGCTCAGCTCGCTGGCCTTCGGCACGCCGGTGGGCCGCGTGCTGGTGCGATACTTGGCCATTCCCTATGGCGGAGCATTCGTCATCCTCGAAGGAATCAATCATCTGGCGTTGATGATCGCCGGCGGCTTGAGCGCGCCGTCGGTGGCAACGGAAGAAGTCGCCTCCCCCGGCGCCGTGGCCGAGAAAATCGAGTTGGTCTCGCCCCAAACCATGCACCTGGCAATCGCGGTGCTGGGCACATTCTTGCTGGGGTTGATTTATTCGGGACCATTTCGCAGAGCCTGCGCCCGGACATTGCGCGCGGTCTACCGTGTCCTGCGCTGGTTGGTGATCGAAATGCCCGCGTGGCTGATGGGCATCAACTGGGTGCGGCGTCTGCTGGAGAGCCCGCTCTACAAGCTGACGGCCCGCTACGTCGTCAAGCCGTTGGTCTTTACGGTGCTGATTCTGGCGGCCTTTCGGGCGTTGTCTCGCGACCTGGCGGCGGTGCTGCGCAACGGCGTGCTGATTTTTTTCGGCGTGAATGTGACGCTCAACTCGCGGCTGGGCCGCAACGCCGAGGAACTGATTACCGACTGGGCCGTGCGCAATTGGGACCGCTTTCGGCTGCGCGTCCTGGGCGCGATGGTGCAGATGGTGATGGATTTTTTCAACCGCGTGGTCGACGCCATCGACCGGTTTCTCTATTCCGTCGACGAGTGGCTGCGGTTCCGCAGCGGCCAGGGTAGGCTGGCGATCGTCACCAAAACGGTGCTCGGCACCGCCTGGTTCTTTGTTCGGTATTTCGTGCGGTTCTGCATCACGCTGCTGATCGAGCCGCAAATCAATCCTGTCAAGCACTTTCCGGTGGTCACGGTTTCGCATAAGGTGCTCGTGCCATTTGCGGCGGCCAAGGGCGTGCGCGAAATCGTAATGGCGTCGCTAGAGCGGGTGTTCGATCCGGTCTTAGCCGCGACCATTTTTGGCACCGCCTTATTCCTGCTGCCCGGCGTGGTGGGCTTTTTGGTCTGGGAGCTGAAGGAAAACTGGCGGCTCTATAAGGCCAACCGGCCCAGCGAATTGCAGCCGGTGCCCGTGGGCCATCACGGCGAGACGGTGGTGCGGTTGCTACGACTGGGCTTTCATTCGGGCACGGTGCCCAAGCTTTACGCCAAGCTGCGCCGCGCCGACCGCAAGGCTCATTGGACGGGCAACTGGAAGGCCTCGCGCAAGCACCGGGCCGCGCTGCACAAGGTCGAGCATGCGGTGCAGCGGTTTATCGACCGCGAGTTGCTCTGTTTGTTGGCCGAAAGCGTGCGTTTTCGGCCCTTGGATTTGCGCGTCGGCCGGGTCGAGATCGGCGCCAACAGTCTGCGGTTCGATCTGATTTGTCCACAAATCGCCGACGCTGCCTTGCGCATCTCGCTCGACGAACAGGCCGGCTGGCTGGTGGCCCGCATCGTCGAGCCGGGCTGGACCGGCCAATTGGCCGATGCGCCGCGCCAGGCGTTGGCCGACGCCCTTACGGGCTTCTATAAAATGTCCGGCGTCGAGCTGGTTCACGAACAGATCGAAGCCGCCCTGGAGCCGCCCACGCGATACGAAGTCACCGAGCGCGGGCTGTGCGTCTGGTCGGAGTCGGGCCAATTGGTGCGCTGTTACGACCTGCGCGACGACGACCCGCCGCCCGAAACCAACGTTTGGCGCGCCGTCACGCGGCCCGAAGCTTT
>DATFDL010000357.1:0-15882 GCA_035252155.1 Pirellulales bacterium
GTGATCCATGAAAAGTTCGGCAATTTCATTCTGCTCGGGACCATTTTGTTGGATGCTGAGGTTTCCGAGCCTGGCCAGCCGATCGACTACAACCCTTGCTTGGAATGCAAACTGTGCGTGGCCGCATGTCCTGTGGGGGCCATCTCGTCTGAGGGAGATTTCAACTTCTTGGCTTGCTACACCCATAACTACCGGGAGTTTATGGGCGGCTTCACTGATTGGGTCGAGCAGGTCGCCGACAGCAGCAGCGCCCGCGACTACCGCCGTCGAGTCAGTGATGCGGAGTCGGTTTCGATGTGGCAGGGCCTGTCGTTCGGGGCGAACTACAAAGCCGCGTACTGTCTGGCGGTCTGCCCGGCCGGAGAAGATGTTATTGGGCCGTTTCTCGCCGACCGGAAGACACATCTCAAGGAAGTCGTGCGGCCGCTTCAAGAGAAGGAAGAGACGACTTACGTCACCAGAAATTCCGACGCTGAAGATCATGTCGCGAAACGGTTCCCCCACAAAAAAATCAAGCATGTCGGGAACAGCCTGCGGCCGAGCACCATTGCGGGCTTCCTGAACGGAATGCGAAACGTGTTCCAGCCGGGCAAGTCGGCGGGATTGAACGCCACCTTCCACTTCACCTTCACCGGCCATGAACAGCGGCAGGCAACTGTCGTGATCAAGGACCAAAAGCTCAGCGTGAAAGAGGGGCATGTCGGCCAGCCCGATCTGCATGTGACCGCGGACTCGCAGACGTGGATCGGCTTTCTGAGGAAGGAAAAAAACGTGGTGTGGGCACTGCTGCGGCGAAAGATTCGGCTCGATGGCCCGCTCAAGCTGCTGGTGGCGTTCGGAAGGTGCTTTCCCCAGTAACGGATTTTCACACCATCGAGGAGAGCCCAAATGTCGAAACCGAAGAAGGTTCTTTCCTTTTGACAGAACACGGGAGAGAGAAACACATCATGAAGGCCTTCATCGTCGCTCGCTATGGAAAGAACGATTGCGTCCGCTTTGGTGAAATGCCAGAGCCGGAACTGCGGGACGCGGACCTTGGTATTCCACGGCCATTCGTCGGTGATCGGCTCTTGTCTGAGAAGCGCTCGGATTTCATTTTCGCTGAGAAGCATCGTCGCCCTAGCAGTCGAGGGAGGTTGCCAAAGCGGGGATGCTCGAAGATGACGCGCGCTGTGTCGCCATCGGCTTCATCACTCCTTAACTCACCGCTTTCTTCACCAGCGCGGCGATTTTGGTCCCTTCGGCGGCGGTCAATGCCGTGAGCGCGAAGGCGACGGGCCACATGCCACCTTCGTCGAGCTTCGCCTCGTGCTGGAAACCGAACGTCGCGTACCGCGTCTTGAACTTCGCCACGCTCTGAAAGAAGCAGACGACCTTGCCGTTTTTGGCATAGGCGGGCATGCCATACCAGAGTCTCGGCGCGAGGGCCGGCGCGTGGGCTTTGATGATGGCATGCAGTCGCTCGCCCATCGCCCGATCCGGTTGGGGCCATCCGCGGCATCTGGCCAAGGAGAGCGCTGATGCAGACCAGTCACGCTATGGCATCCAGCCGGGCAGGGCGGCGGCCTGCCGGATCCAGTTGGCCAGTTGTGCCTCGTCGAGCCGGTCGTCTTCATAAATATCGAGGTAGCGCACTTCCGGTTGCTTCGACTCGCCGGGTGGCGGCGGACGCAACGACGTGCCGCGGAAGAAAGCCAATTTGACGTACTTCGTGAAGCAATGGAAGTTGAGGAACCAGCCCTGGCCCTCGACGCCATAAAAGGGCGAGTTCCACTTCACGGCCTTGCGAACGTTGGGCACGTTGCGCACGATGAGCGCGTCGAGGCGGCGCCCGACTTCGCTTTTCCAGCCCGGCATGGCCGCAATGTCGGCCCGCACTGGGGCGTCGCCGTCGGCCTTCGCGATCTGCGGGTTGCCGCCTGCGAGGAGCACCGGCTTCGCGGCCGTACGCCCCTTGCTTCTTGTGGTGGTGGCTTGGGATGACATGGCGACCGCCTTGCGCGGTTTGGCCGCCTTCGCAGCGCCCCGCTTCGTGGTGGTCTTGGCGGCTCCGGCACTTTTACTCATTTTTTCATTCCCGTTCGTTAGCTGCTCATTCCGCTTCATGCCCGCCAGTCTGCCTCGCGAAAATTGCTCCGTCAATTCGTGGGTTGTAAATTCATCGAAACATTGGGGAGCTCGGCGATTTGACGCACCGCGGTCGGCCGCTTATCTTCAGCCTCCATCGTTAGCGAACCACGAGTTAATCCTCGCATGCGCACGAACGTCACATTCCGGCACCCGACCGAATTTGTGCCGTTCTCCGACGATGAGGGCATTCTCGCCGTGAGCGGTGCACAATGGTTCGCCTCCCTTTTACAACGAGTTCCGGGCCTGCAGGTGAACGAGGATCTATGCCAAGAAGACTGGGGCGTCGTTTTCTTTGCTCAACGTAATCGGAATAAATTCTGGATCGGCCTGAGTGCGTGGGACGTCGACGGCGCTTGGAACGCGCACGTTCACCACGGTTCATTCGCGTGGTCCCAATGGTTCAGCTCGTCCGGGAAGAACGAGTTGGGGCGATTGCTCGCCGATCTCCACAAGGTGCTGGCCAGCGAGACGGCGATTTCCCAGATCGCATGGCATGAAGAGAGCGAAATGAAAACGCCACACCCTGTTGGTTTTCCCACGCCGGTTGAGGAATAGCAGGGCGCGGCCGACCGGCCACGTGAACGACCGCAGCTCTTCCGGCACCCGTCGCCGAGGGCGATTATGGATGCCTCGGGCGAGGCGAAAAATAACCTGCTCCCAGTGTCCGAAGGGCCGGTGCTTGTTCGTTGTATTGGCAGAAGGCGGAGGACGGGCCTCCGCCAACACGAAGCGATACCGTTTGGAGAAAGTGTGTCATGGCGAAGTTTTTGTTCATCTATCGCGAATCGACCGAAAAAAAGGCGAAGCCGTCGCCTGAGGAAATGCAGGCTTTGCAGGGCCAATGGTACGGCTGGATGCAAAAGTTCAATTCGGCCATCATGCCCGGTGGCGACGGTCTGAAGCACTCGGGCCGGGTTCTGAAGGCTGGCCTCGTGACCGACGGCCCCTACGTGGAAGCCAAGGAGATCATCGTCAGCTTTGCGATCATCCAGGCCGACAACTACGACGACGCCGTGGCCATCGCCCGCGAGTGCCCGCCCGGACATACGCTCGAGATCCGAGAATTTGCCGGCTACGCATGAGCGAAACGCACATGAGCCAATGCCGCATGAGTGACTACCGCACGAGCGAACCGGGCGAACTGGTGGAGCACTTTTTTCGCCACGAGTTCGGCCGGTTGGTGGCCGTGCTGACCCGGTCGCTCGGCGTGCGGCGGCTCGATCTGGCGGAGGACGTCGTGCAAGCCGCCCTCATGCGGGCGATGCAAACCTGGTCACGCCGCGGCGTGCCCGAAGACCCGGCCGGCTGGCTTTACCGCACTGCCCGTAACCTGGCGATCGACGCGCTACGGCGCGAGCGAACCCACGCCCAGGCCCTGCCGCGGCTGGCCGAAGACGGCGAGCGTGATTCGTCGCCACGCGAAGCGCATTTTGCCGATGAGATCGGCGACGAACCGCTCCGCCTGCTCTTCGTCTGCTGCCACGAAGCGGTGCCGGCCGAATCGAGAGTCGCGTTGGCGCTGCGGACGCTCTGCGGTTTCAGCACGGCGGAGATCGCCCGTGCGTTGCTCACCACCGAGGTCAACGTGCAGAAACGGATTACACGGGCACGCGGCCGGCTGCGCGAGTTGGATGTCGATTTTGACACACCGGCCGCGGCCCAGCTTGGCGCTCGGCTGGATGCGGTGCTGGCAGTCATTTATCTGCTGTTCAGTCAAGGCTGTCACGCCACCCATGCCGACGTGCCGATCCGCCGCGACCTGTGCGATGAGGCCCGCCGGCTGGCGCGGATGCTCGCCACCCATCCGGCCGGCGACGTTCCGGCCGTGCATGCCTTGCTTGCCCTGATGTGCTTCCACGCCGCCCGTTTCGACGCGCGGGTGGCGCCCGGCGGCGCCATCGTGCTGCTCGAAGAACAGGATCGCTCCGCTTGGAACTGGAGCGACGTGCAGGAAGGCATGGCGTGGCTCGCCCGGTCGGCCACCGGCGACGAGCTGACGCGCTATCATCTGGAAGCCGGCATCGCCTGGGAGCACTGCCGCGCGGAGACTTTCGCCGATACCGATTGGCGCCGGATCGCCGAATTATACGACACGCTCGATGGCATCGCGCCGTCGCCGCTGCACGCGCTCAACCGCGCGGTCGCAGAGGCTTACCTACATGGCCCGCAAGCCGGACTCGACCGCCTGGCCGCCGTTGCGACGGAAAATGTTCCCGCCCGTTATCCGGCCTGGCACGCGGTGATCGGCGAGCTCCATTTCCGACTTGGCCGACACTGTGCCGCTGAGCACGCCTGGCGGGAAGCCTTGCGCTTAACCACGGCTCGCGCCGATCAGGCGTTTTTGCATCGCCGGCTGGCTGTTTGCCGGCCCGAGGGAAGCTAGGTCGAACAGAGATGCGGAGGCGACTCCGTTCATGTGAAATAAAACGGTATCCGGGTTTCCAGTGGCCGACTCTGCGCCTGCTGAGGTCTTTTAAGACGTCAGCGGACGAAAACCAGAACGTGCAAACCAGGTCTTCGGCCTTGGATTTTTTGAGGCATAGCTCGGGCGTTCAATGGGCGAAGAGACTGTCGCGAATGATGGATTCCCGCGTCAGTCTAAAATGGGCCTACGGAGTGTGGCCCGGCGTGTTGAGATTTCTGTAAAACGTCAAGGCATTGCGGTCGAGATCGTACGGGGCGAACTCGCGCGTTTCCCAAGCCGTATCTGCAAGCCGCGTTCGTTCGTAGAACACGCCCTTGTTCTTGTATTCCTCGTAGAGCGCATCCGGGTCGTCGACGACAAACCGCAGTCCGGTGGTTGTCATTTCATGCGCGTACTGAAATTGCATATGCAGTTCGACTTGATCGCGTCGCAGGCCGACGTAGTTGGTCGGCACAGACCCATCACGGAACGCCAGTGTGAATCCGAGGCGATCCACATAAAAGCGAATCGCGTTTTCCAGATCGCGTGTGCCGAGAATCGGCTGGACTTGAGCGAACGACGCGGTGTGCATGAGAAAACTCGTAACATTAAACGACGGCCGCTTAATCCGCCGGTTCGGATAGAAAGCCGGCGTCGGTTTCCGCATAGAGCACGTCGAAGTTGCGCCGTAATGACACCCGCCGAAGGCGCTGAAATCTCGCCATCGCCTCATTGATTGCCACATTGACGCCGCTGACGGTGGAGTCGTCGACGATGATCAAGCCGTTCGGTTCGAGCCTCGGCACGATCTCGTCGAGCGCTGCACGCGTGCCCGAGTACTGATCGGTGTCGACCAGGGCAAACGCGACGGAACCGGTTTGCTTCCACACGTCGGCAAATGTGTGCTGGACGAGGCCGGGAACCAGGCGAATCTCAGTGGAGAGGCCATGTGCCCGAATGTGGTTTTCCACGCGGCTGAAATTCGATTGCTCGAACAAGCCGGCTTGATAGATCGTCGTACCGTCCTGTTCGACCGGGCTGGGCATGCCTTCAAACGTGTCCATCGCGAAGATCGGCCGCTCGCGGCCTAACGCTTGCTGCAAGAGGGCCATCCAAATCGCCGTTCCGCCCAGGTAGCTGCCGCATTCGATCACGGCGCCCCGCAGCGGCGCCAGGTACGTCGCCAGCGAAATCGCCGCCAACTTATGAATGTTCAAGCAAGAAATAAACGCACCGGGCACGCAGCGCGCGGCGGTGGCTTGGTGCGCGTTGGCCAATCGCAGCAACCGAACGTGATGAAAAGCCGACCGGAGATCGCCGCCCTGCACAAGCCGCCGACAGCGTAAAGTCAGCTCGTGCTCGCGCTGGCCATCGACATCGGCGATGAAGGCTAGGTCGACCTTGCCCGTGACCAAACTGTCCAGTGGTTGGCTCGGATGGTAAATATCGTCCGGGCACCCCTCAAAAAAAACCTCGTTCGACTCGGGACCCGCGCAGTCGAGCAAAGCCTCGGTCAGCGCCAGCAATCTTAGCTCATATCCGACATAAGCCAGGTCGAGCGATCGCTTCGAGCGGACGTGCTTCAGCAGGTCCGTATAGGAGCGGGCCAGCAGCAAAACGTCCAGCGCGTCAGCCTGGCTCCGTTGGATGTCGTTGAATGCCGACAGATTCTCAAGAGTTGAGCTCATTGCCGCCTCCCTGCGCGAGCCAGGTGGTTCAGATCGATCGCCCGCCGACCACGGTCGAAGATCGGTCGGTCGGCGGGCGGAACTATTCGTAGCAGAAGTGGGCTGTGGCGTCAAAGTCGGTAACGTTGGGCGCGCTCCTGCCTGAGCGACCGGCGGCGCATTACTTGCCGCCGTCACGTAAGATGGTCGAAAACCGCCTGTCGGCTTCGGCGGTCTCGCGTCCCCACGATGTTAAAGGCAGGCCCATGATCGGCGAGGTGTCCTGGCAACTCCGCTGTCCAGCGGTGCGCACGATCGGCGAAGTGCTTGTAAATGCTTTGCGATAGGAGCAACAACGATGCATGGTTTTACATCGAACCGCTGGCGACGCGACGTACTAGTCGGCTTGTTGGCTGCCGTATTCACCGGCGGAGTCCTCGCGCCGCTGGGCTGGGCTGCTCTCCAGCAGCAGCGTGGAGAGGCAGCGAAGCTCCAACGTTCGGCGCTCGAAGCCGCTGCACTTGCCCGGCGCGATGCCGCGATTGCTCACGATCAGGCGCAACGAGCGTTACTGAATCAAGCCGCAGACGTTCTCGCGAACTTCGGCGGACCGGCCAACGCCGATGCTGAGATGACGCGGGTTACCACCAAAGCGGTGACTCCAGAAATTCCCGAAGGGGCTTATTTGTTGGCTATATTGAACACCCGTTGAGGCGACAAGTTCAACTTCCGTCAAGTTGGCTGCTCAGGTCCCCTAGCTCGGCACGCAGGCGGCGCAGCACGCGCGATTTCGCGACGCGGACGGCGCCTGAGGTCATGCCCAACTCGGCCGCGACTTCGGGGGCGGGCAAACCATCGACGGCCGTTCGCCAGAACGCCTGCCACACATGCCCGGCGAATTCGACGCGGATCAGCTCCAGCGCCCGACGAAAGAGCAACGTTTCGTCGTTCTGCTGATCGGTGGCATCGTCGAGCGAGGCCGCGGCAAGATCGGCCAACTGCCGCTGCGCGTCGGTTCCGCCGACTCCCGCCGGCTCGCGACCAAGCCGGCGGAAATGATCGAGCACTTTGTTGCGGGTGATGACACGCAGCCAGCCGCGAAAGGTATCGTGTGTTCGCTGTTTGCGGAAGTCGCTAGCGTGGCTGGCCACCGACTGAAACACCTCTTGCATAACGTCGGCCACGTCGTGAGCTTGCAGACCCCAGCGACGGCACCATTGTTCGATGAGCGGACCATAAAGTCGCACTAGGCGCTCCCAAGCCGCCGGCTCGGCGGCCTTCATCCCGGCGATGAATGTGGCCGACGTGCCCAACGACGAGCGAAGCGCCTGGCTCGATGAATCGGTGGGCGAGCTGCTCATGGGTGTAACGCTGCCGCGTTCTCTAGGAGAGAGCCTATTATACGACCTGGCGCGGTACAATGTGAGGTCATGGCAACTATCAATTGTCCCGACATCATGGCCCTGCAACAATTCGCCATCGGCGATCTCGCTGAGGGCGATTTTGGCGGACTGGCCGAGCATATCGAGCACTGTGACGAGTGCCAGACCACGCTCGACCAACTGACGCGAGAAGCCGAACCATTACTGGCTCCCTTGCGACGCTTGGCCGGCGCCGCGATCGAAGCGATGCCCCCGGCCGGCGAGGCAGGCGGACAATCCAAGGCGCTCGACTCATTTTCACTGACAGCCTGCGAATGCCCGCTGCGGCTGGGGAAATTTGAATTGCTCGAAGAGCTTGGAAGCGGGTCTTACGGTGTGGTGTTTCGTGCTCGAGACACCGAGCTCGACCGCCTGGTGGCCATCAAGCTGCTGCGGGCGGGCCGCCTGGCCAGCCGGGCCGAACTTGAACGGTTTCTACGCGAGGCCCGCAGCGCCGCACAACTCAAACATCCGGGCATCGTCTCGCTGTACGAAATCGGGCAGACGGCCGAAGGTTCTTCCTATCTGATCGAAGAATTTGTCGAAGGCATCACGCTCGCCGACCGCCTGGAAAAAGGCCGCTTGCTGCCGCGGCAGGCGGCCGAGCTAATCGCGCTGGTGGCCGACGCGCTCGATTATGCCCACCGCCACGGCGTGATTCATCGCGATATCAAACCCTCGAACATCTTGCTCGACGGCGGCGGCCAGCCGCACTTGATGGATTTTGGCTTGGCCAAGCGCGACATCGACGATACGCCGGTCACCCCGGAAGGCGAGGTGCTCGGCACGCCCGCCTACCTATCGCCCGAGCAGGCCGCGGGCGATTCGCAGGGCATCGATTCGCGCTGCGATGTCTACAGCCTGGGCGTGGTGCTGTACGAAGCCTTGACCGGCGAACGGCCGTTTCGCGGCAATCGGCGGATGCTGTTGTTGCAGGTGCTTGAGGACGAGCCGCGGCCGCCGCGCCGGCTCAACGATCGCATTCCGCGCGATTTGGAGACCATCTGCCTGCGGGCAATGGCCAAGTCACCTGCCCGGCGTTATCAGACGGCCGGCGAGCTGGCCGACGACCTGCGACGCTACCTGCGGGGCGACGCCATTCTGGCGCGTCCCATAGGGCGGGCAGAAAGGCTCAAGCATTGGTGCCGGAGAAACCCGCTGGCGGCCAGCTTGTTGGTGGCCGTGAGCGTGGGGGCCGTCGCCGGGCTGTGGCATCTGTCGGCGCTTTCGGAGCGGCTGGTTCGCTCGTCGGCACTCGATAGCGCGGCTCAGGTTTCTGAAATGCTGGTGATTGTCAACGAGGATTATTCCAAAATTGTCGATCGGCTTTACCCCCAAAAGATCGAAGTGACGCACGACTACGTCGGCAAGCCGCAAGCGATTCCCCTGCCGGCCACACAAATGATCGACTTGGGCAAGCACATTAGCGAGAAAAGCGCCTTGGGCATGCGGGTGCGGCTTTTCAGCGACCACCCGTTTAAGACGCGCAAAGACGGTGGTGCGAAAGATGGCTTTGAGCGCGATGCTTTGGGGAGGCTGGTCGATAACCCCGATCAGCCCTACTGGAACTTTGAGGACGTCGAAAACCGTCCCTCGCTACGGTATGCCACCGCACGCCGAATGGAAGCGACCTGCGTTCGTTGTCATAACGAACATCGCGACAGCCCGAAAAAAGATTGGAAGGTGGGTGACATAGCCGGCGTGCTTGAAATCGTTCGGCCGTTGGACAAAGATGTGGCACGCGCGCGGCAAGGCTTGCGCGGCACGTTTCTGCTGATGACGGGCATCTGCGGGTCGTTATTGGCGGTTTCGGTGGTTAGTCTGGTGGTGAGCAACCGACGACGGCGACGCCTGGCGACGGAATCCTCGTCAAACCGCGCCTAGCATCGCTGGTCGTGTAACGCCATTGCGTTAAACTAATTGGATGGGGCGGAACGAGTTGTTCCTAAAGTCATTGAAGGGGGACGATGCGAAGCTATCTCGTCGCAACCGCCTTGTTGGTGGCTACTCACTTGGCCAGAGCCGACGGCCCTTTGCCCGACCACGCGAAGCATTCGATCAAGACCGATATTCCCTTGGCCGTGCAGGCCCGGCAGGCGGCCGAACGTGTGATCCCCTACCTCGAAAGGGACGGCACGGCGTGGATCAACGATCGCAAGTGCCTCACTTGCCATTATGTCGCGTTCATGGTCTGGTCACTGCGTGACGCCCAGCAGAGCGGGTTGGCGGTTGACAAGACCAGGCTGGCGGAATGGACCGATTGGTCGCTGGATCACGCTGTGGGACAAGGCGTGGAAGGTCCGGCGCAAATGCTGCTGGCGCGAGATCGAGAGGATAAAAGCGAAAAGACCCTGAAGCAGATCGACTCACTTTGCGATGCAATCGTCAAAAATCAGGATACAGAAGGCTTTTGGAAGCCCGGCGGGCAGCTTCCCGCCCAAAAGCGTCCGATCACCGAAACGACGCAGGTGAGCACCATGTGGTGTGTGCTGGCGCTGGGTACGCTCGACCAGCCCAACGAGAAGCAGACGGCGTCGCGCGATAAGGCACTCGAATGGCTTCGGAAAACATCACCCGACGGCAAATATGCGGCTACCAGCAGCGAGTGGTACGCGGCGCGCCTGCTTATCGAGCGGAAGTTTGGCAATGAGCAGCAAGTCGAATCGCTACGAGACACGATTCTGGCGGCCCAGCAGCCGGACGGCGGCTGGGGCTGGCTTTGGGCCGACAAGAGCGATGCCTTCGGCACAGGCTTGTCTCTCTACGCTCTCAGTGAGGTCGGGGTTCCCAACACGCATCCGGCCATCGAGCGAGCCTGGCAGTTTTTGATCGAAACGCAGACCGGCGACGGTTCGTGGATCGTCCACGGCACTAAGGCTTCGACGAAGGATCAGCCCCATCCGCTAACCAGCTTTTGGGGTTCAGCTTGGGCGTCGCTCGGCCTAAGTCGTTCGTTGCCCGACGTCACTGGCGGATCGACGTGTAACGCCCAAGCGTTATATTGATTAGGCGGAAATTGAAGGTCGCTTTCACAAGGAGCCAAGATAATGCAGCGCGCCAATCGACGTGAATTTCTGGCGGGAGTAGGGCGTGGAATGTTGATCGCCGGTGTGGGGTACCAGATGGCGGTCGAACTTGGCTTTTCGCCGGCACTGGCCGACACGGCCGACGAGGCTCTATCGTTCGGTCCCCTCGAACCGCTAGTCGCCCTGATGCAGGAGACTCCGCCCGAACGGCTGTTGCCGATCGTGGTCGAACGCATCCAGGCAGGCACAGAGCTCCGCGAGCTGGTGGCGGCCGCGGCGCTGGCCAATGCCCGGGCATTTGGCGGTGAAGACTACGTTGGATTTCATACCTTCATGGCGATGCTGCCGGCCTATCACATGGCCGATGAACTGCCGAGCGAGCGGCGAGCGTTGCCGGTGCTCAAAGTGCTCTATCGCAATGCGGCTCGTTTGCAGGAGGTGGGTGGCCGGGCCAACGAGGTGTTGCACACTGTAAAACCCGCCGGTCTGGCCGAAGGGCAAACGTCGGCCGACGCGCTGCGCGACGCCGTTCATCGCCGCGACGCCAAAGCCGCCGAAGGAGCACTGGCCGCCGCGGCCGCGCGGTCGGCGGACGACGCCTTCAACGACTTGATGGTAACCGTCGAAGAAAGCCCCGACGTGCACCGCATCGTGCTCGCCTACCGATCGTACGATATGCTTGGGCTGGTCGGCCGGCAGCAGGCCGAAACGATGCTGCGGCAGTCGGTGCGCTATTGCGTGAAGAACGAGGAATGGGCGGCCAACCATCGCCCGCAGCCGCGCATGCTGTTGCCCAAGCTGCTCGATGAATACCACCTGGTAGGCAAATCTCGCGGCACGCGAGAGGCCGACGATGCCTGGATCGACCGCATGAGCCAGATGATATTTAACGCTACACCCGAACAGGCGGCCGACGCGGTGGCCGCCGCGCTGGCCGAAGGCATGTCGCCCGAGGCGGTGGGCGAAGCGATTTCTGTCGCTGCCAACCAGCTTGTGCTGCGTGATTCGGGCCGCCGCCATGGCCAGACGCAGCCCTACAAGCCGCTGGGCAGCGTTCACGGCGATTCGATCGGCGTTCACGCTTGTGACTCGGCCAACGCCTGGCGCAACATCTCGCTGGTGAGCAACCAGCGCAACCAGGTGGCCAGCTTGATCATGGCCGGCTACCAGGTGGCGCTCGACCGTGTCGAGCGCGGCGGAGATTTTCTGGAATGGAAGCCGCGGCCCTATGCCGAGCAACTCGATTCGATTACCGCCACCGAAGGCGGCACTCTGCTCAAAGAGCTCGACGGCGCCATTCGCGAGCAGAACCAGGACCGCTCGTGCGCGCTGGTGCATCGTTACGGGACGCTCGGTTTCGAGCCGCGCCCGGTGTTCGACTTGTTGCTTAAGTACGCGATCAGCGAAGACGGCGCTTTGCACGCCGAGAAGTACTATCGCACCACCAGCGACGAGTTTGCCCACACGCGCCCGGCGTTTCGTTGGCGTCAATTGGTGGCGCTTGCCCGTGTGACCGCCAGCGAATACGGCAAGCCCGCTCCGGGCATCGCCCAAGCCTGCGAGCTGTTGCGGGTGTAGCGCGCGTAGGTCAGGCTTTCCAGCCTGACAAAGGCGTGGCCTAAGCGAAGCGTCGGCTTCGGGCCGGTGTCAGGCTGGAAAGCCTGACCTACGGGCCCGAAGCACAGGCGCTGTGGCGCTAGGCCGAATCAACGCTCGCAGTTGACCACCCGCACGTTGGCGGTGTGGCGGCCAACGTCGATGCCGGGGCCGCCGTCGATCAGAGCGTCCACCATCGCGTCGCCGTTGACGAAGAGCGCCAGGTCGTCGTCGCCCCTGCCGCCTTCAACGGTGACTTCATCCGCGCCGTCGCCGGAGGCGGCCACAGTCACTGCGACGCGGTCGTTGCCGGCGCCGCCGTCGAATACGGTGGAAAAGACGCCTCCGCGCTGGACTTCGGGCATGAGGACGCCAACCATGGTGTCGTCGCCGGCGCCGCCGTCCACCAACAGGTTCATGACGCCTGCCGGCTCGATGCAAGGCTCGATTTTACCGCCGAGCGTATCATTGCCCGCTCCGCCTATCAACCGCATGGAAAGCGCACCCGCGATCTCGTTATCTCCGTCGAGAAAGCCGAGGACGGTATCGTCGCCGGTCCCTCCGTCCAGAACCACGTCCATGATGCCAGCGGGCATGACGCACGGTTGAATGTCGCCGCGGAGAACGTCATCGCCCGAGCCGCCGTCGGCTCGTAGCGTAACCCGCCCGCCCGCGTTGACCATGGGATCAAGGAGGTTGTTGGTGATCACGTCCGAGCCATCGCCGCCGTCAAGGGCTACGTCGAGCGTGCCGTCTACGATCGCGTCGACGTAGTCGAAGCGGAGCAGGTCATCGCCCGAACCGCCGTTCATGTTGACGCTGGAGGTGGCGCCCGCGGCAATGTGATTGGACCAACCGCCCTGCATGCGGTCTGAGCCAAGACCGCCGCGGAGATTCACTTCCGTGCTCCCTCCGGCATTCACGTCCCAGACAGCGTTGAAGCCGATGTTGTCGTCTCCGGCGCCGCCGTCCACGTTCATGGTTACGGGAGCATTGATCTGCACGGCGGGAACAGCGGCGAAATCACCCGCCGATGGAATGGCCGGCGGATCGGGCTGCGGGTTAAAACCATAGATGACGCGGATGTCGTCGTCGCCCTGGCCGCCGGTGGCGGCGATGTCCATCGGCGCATTGACGAACAGCTTCGCCGGCGGGTCGGGCTGCGGATTGAAGCCGTAGATGACGCGAATATCATCGTCGCCCCGACCACCGTCCAATCGGGCCTGGACCGGCGTATTGAGAAAAACGCTTGGCATAGCGGGCGGATCGGGCTGGGGATTGAAGCCGAAGATGACGCGGATGTCGTCCCTGCCATCACCGCCCTGCACATTAAGGTTCACCGGCGATGGCGGATCGTCATCCGAGCTGGGCGCGTCGCTGCCTAGGAAGGCAGTCGTGATCCGATCGTCGCCGGCGCCGCCATCCAAGCTCACCTGCGCCGGCATGCAAGGACCCGGCTGAACGAAGACGGTGTTGAAGGTATCGTTGCCAGCGCCGCCCCGTGCCGCAAGCCCGAGCGACCCGGGGACCTCTCCGGGCCGGCAGGGACCCGGCGAGACGAGTACGGCGTTGAGCGTATCGTCACCACTACCCAGGTCAGCCACCAAGTGGAAGTCCTGGTCGGAGGCGGGTTGCAAATTGAGCGAGAGCCTGTCGTTGCCGTCGCCGGTCTCGACATCGACCTGATCGATGCCGGGTATGGTCAACGGCGCGGTGCGTTCGCGGAGCGAGGCGACGGTGACGCTGCTGGCGTCTTCGGTGACAGCGATATCGTCGTCCGCCTCGGTGCCAATGATCTTGAGCAGGTTGCCGATCTTGGAAAGGTCGATGGTGCTGAAGGCGGCGTTGTAGCGGGCCACGGCGAAGTCTCCCGTGCCGGCGCCGAGGAGATCTGTAACTCCGGCGGCGACGATTTTGCCGTCGGCCTGCAGCGTCATGGCGGTGGCGCCAACGTGCGGCGCGCCAAAGGAGGTGACAGTTATACCGCCATTA
Source organism: Pirellulales bacterium (assembly GCA_035252155.1). Taxonomy (GTDB): domain Bacteria; phylum Planctomycetota; class Planctomycetia; order Pirellulales; family JAICIG01; genus JAICLL01. Next base: position 14,237 of record DATFDL010000357.1, read on the forward strand.
CCGAACGTCGAATCCAAGCTTCCGTCGGGATTGCATCGCACCGCGGTGAAATGCGTGGCATCGGAGTCATGCCCTACCGCAACGATCCGGCCATCCGTCTGGACGGCAACGTCCTTGAGCAGCGGATCGTTGGCGGGAAGGATCACGCGGCCATCGGCATCAAAGTCGGAATCCGGCGTGCCATCAGGCAAAAAGCGGGCAAGCACGCCTGCAATCATTCCCGGGCTTGTGCTGTAGCCTGCCACGACCATCCTACCATCGGTTTGCAGCGCCACCGACGTGGCCTCATCCGTGTCGCCAGGGACGACGTGCATGAGCACCTGGCCGGACGTGCCGAACGTGGGATCCGCGTTGCCGTGAGGGTCAAAACGTGACAGGGCGAGCTCGTTGCCGGAGCCCACGTCAGAGTCACCGACGACCACGATGTCGCCATTACTCTGTATCGCGAGGTCATTTGCATTGACAAAGGGAATGGAGAGCGTGCCACCGATGCCAAACGAAGGATCCAGCGAACCGTTCGATGTATATTCTGCCAACAGTGCCATGTTTCCCGCGGAATCGCCCGCTACCAGGATGTCGCCGGTAGCCGTAACGGATATGGCGCGGGCCACATTAAACCCATTCGGATTGTCGATAGAACCGCCGACCGGATTGATCGGCGTCGCAACTTTGCCGTTGCTCCCGAAGCCGAGGTCGAGCGTCCCGTCCGAGTTATAACGTGCTAAAGCGAGTTGAGGGATGCCCGAAACAGTGGCGTAGCCTGCGGCCACGATTTTGCCGTCATTCTGGATGGCGACGGCATTGGCCCCATCGTCGCCGCCAGAGAAATCGGTGATCGCCTTGCCGTCAAAGCTGAACGTGGTGTCGAGCGTTCCATCCGGGTTGTAACGAGCGAGGGCAAAGTTAAAACCCCCTCCGCCGGCGCCGGTTTCTCCCGCGACGACAATTTTGTCGTCCCACGGCTGCGTGACAACGGCGTGAGCGAGTTCGCCCGAGCCAAAATCAGTGACCACCTTGCCGCCGACGCCAAACGTGGGGTCGAGGGTGCCGGCCGAGAGCATGGCACGGTTTTCGAGTAACTCCAGCCTAAGGCGCAGTGTCTTAACGCCGACCCGAGGGGCCGCGCGCCGTTTCGATCGGGAAACTACCTTTCGGAAAGCGGGCCATCGCATGATTGAATCTCCTGCGTCAGTACGGCCTGCGATACAATGACAAAGCCGCTCTCCAGGCGCGCAGACCGAGCGCCGGGGCGAGGCTGAGGCCGGGGAGGACGTGCTTGACCGCTGGACCTCCCCGGCCGTTTTTCCACTACTTCACTGGTCACTAAGCTTCTGCTCCGACTGCGACAGCTCGATCGGGCTGACGTCCCAAACGCGCACGGTGCCGCTGTTCGTGGCGGCGGCCAAGCGCCGGCCATCGGGGCTGAAGGCCAGACCGGTAACCTGAAACGCGTGCCCGCGAAAAGCCATCTCCTCGCAGCCGGTTTCGAGCTCCCAAACCACCACCGCCGCGTTGTCGAGCACGCATGCCAGGCGCCGGCCGTCAGGGCTGAAGGTCGCGTACTGAAGCTTGTTGGTGAGCGGATGCAGGACGCAGGTTTCCCGTCGCGATTTCAGGTCCCACACCTTTACATCCCACCATTTCGG
>DATFDL010000358.1:0-4513 GCA_035252155.1 Pirellulales bacterium
TCCACGCTGCTCGATCTGCCCTGCTCAGCGTGCACGAGACATTGCCGGCGGAATGCATTTCGCCGATAATGCGATGCGGGCGTTCTACTTTCCAATTGCCAATTCACAGGCAACGTCTCATGGCCGTCAAACGCCGCAAAAAACTTCGGCATTATAATCATCCGGGCGATGCGCATGAGTTGACGTTCTATTGCCACCAACGATTGCCCTTGTTGACTCGCGACCGCACCCGGCTTTGGTTGATCGAGGCCATCGAGCAAGCACGCCGCGATTTGGCTTTCGATGTTTGGGCCTACGTGATCATGCCCGAGCATGCGCATCTGCTCGTCTGGCCGCGGCGAACGATATACGACACATCGAAGATCCTTTCCGCCATCAAGAGGCCTGTCGCAATCAAGGCGATTCGCTACCTTCGCAAGCACTCGGCCACGTGGCTGCAGCGGTTGGCCGTGCACACACGAGATGGCAAGCTCGCGTACCGCTTTTGGATGCCGGGCGGCGGCTATGACCGGAATGTCGTCGAACCGCGGACCGCGCATGAAATGGTCGACTATATGCATTTGAATCCGGTGCGTCGCGGGCTTGTGGTCAGAGCAGTGGATTGGAAATGGTCAAGTGCGGCTTGGTATGCTGGGGTGTGGCCGGCCTTGCTGCAAATTGATCCCACATTGCCCCGAGCAAGCTACCCGTGATCGCTCATTCGCACGGCGTCCGCCGCGGCCGGTCTCTCGGTGCGCGGCGCCTAGTCCTAAGATCAAGCTTTATCTGTCGTAGCCGCGGCGGATGCCGTGGCACCCAGTAATCGCACCTTTCCCATGCCAAAATCTGCCCGACGTACTTCCGGTGTTTCGACCTCCGTCGTTGTCGACGGCGGCGATGGCCCCAGATATCTGGCGCCGTTTCACCCGAAGCGGGTGGCGCACCAGTTTACCGACGTGCTGATCATCGGCGGCGGGCTGGCCGGGCTGCGGGCGGCCCTGGCCGTCGACCCGCGGCTACGCGTGCTGGTAGTCACCAAAGACAGCCTGCTGCAATCGAACAGCAACTACGCCCAAGGCGGCATCGCAGGCGTGCTCGATCCAGAAGACCGTTTTGAGAACCACATCGCCGACACGCTCACGGCCGGCGGCGAGCTTTGCGACCGCGAGATCGTCGAGTTGGTGGTGCGCGAGGCACCCGATCGAATTCGCGAGCTGATGGCTTGGGGCGCGCGGTTCGACGAGGAATCGGGCGAGCTGGCCCTGGGTCGCGAGGGCGGACACAGTCATTTCCGCATCGTGCATGCGTTGGGAGATGCCACAGGCCGCGAAGTAATGAGGGCCGTCATCGACCGCCTCGTCGAACAATCGCATGTCACCACCTGGCAAGACACATTCACGCTTGACTTGCTTACGCACGAGGGCGCCTGCCGCGGGGCGCTGGTGTGGAACGAGCGGCACGGCAAGACGCTGGTTTGGGCCAAGCAAGTGATCCTTTGCACCGGCGGCGCGGGACAGATCTACCGTGAGACGACCAACCCGCCGGTGGCCACGGGTGACGGCCACGCCTTGGCCTTCCGCGCCGGGGCCGAGCTGCGCGACATGGAGTTCATGCAGTTTCATCCCACGGTGCTCTACATCGCCGGCAGCAGCCGCACCCTGATCACCGAGGCGATGCGCGGCGAAGGCGCCCGGCTGGTCGATCGCACCGGGCATCGCTTCATGCCCGATTTCGATGCGCGGGCCGAGCTCGCCCCGCGCGACGTAGTCAGCCAAGCCATCGTCAGCCAGATGGACAAAACGCGACACCCCAACGTTTACCTCGACCTGTCGCACCTCGATCCGGCGCGCGTCAAAGCCCGCTTTCCCGGCATTGCGGCAGTCTGCGCCGAGTTCGGCATCGACATCGCTCGCGATTGGATTCCGGTGCGGCCGGGCGCGCATTACATGATCGGCGGGGTGACGATCGATGCCGAGGGACGCACCACGCTGCCCGGCCTGTGGGCGGCCGGCGAGGTGAGCTGCAGCGGGCTGCACGGCGCAAACCGGCTGGCGTCGAACAGCTTGCTCGAGGGTTTGGTATTCGGGGCGCATGCCGGCGAAGGCGCCAGTCGGGCGGCTTTGACCATGCCCGATGACTTCCGTGCGCTACCTTTGGAAAACCCCGCCCTTGACGTACCTATAGAGCCGCTCGATCTGGACGACATTCGCAATTCGCTGAAGAGCCTGATGTGGCGGGCCGCCGGAGTACGGCGTCAGGCCACCGAACTGGCCGAGGCACGGGAAATGATCGATCATTGGTGCGGCTATGTGCTTCCCCGGCAATTTGCCGACCCGGCGGGCTGGCAATTGCAAAACATGCTCTGGATTTCGCGCATTATGATTGCCGCCGCCGCCCGGCGAGAAGAAAGCCGCGGAGTTCATCTGCGCGTCGATTTTCCGGCGGCCGACAATGAACATTGGCGCAAGCATCTAGCGTTTCAACGCCAACAGGGAGCGGGCGAAAACCATACGGTACACCACGGCCAGTGAGCGGGTGCCACGGCATCCGCCGCGGCGGATGTGCATCGATCTTGGGCGCGACAAGAATCGCCGCGGTGGACGCCGTGCGGTGTCGGCCTTGGGTGCCTCCGGGTCCCCGCGCGCCGCACGGCGTCCGTCGCGGCGGCAGCGCATGCGAGGATGGCGAGCTGAGCGCGCCGCGACGGCTGCCGTGGCACCCCGCGATACAGGTGCACCCGCCGATTGCTGAATATCGTCAAAACCACCGTTGCTTATCCACCACGTTCAGTAGCGGCTCCCCGGCGGCGAAACGCCGGATGTTGTCCAACAACACATCCAGGTGCCGTTCGGCGACGCGCGGCGATGTGCCAGCGATATGGGGCGTGAGAATCACGTTCGGCATCTTCCAGAGTTGATGGTCGGGCGGCAGAGGTTCGATCTCGAATACGTCGAGTCCCGCCCCCGCAATCTCGCCGGCCGAGAGCGCCGCTGTCAAATCAGCCAGGTCGACAATCGCCCCGCGGCCGATATTGATCAGATAGGCGGTGGGCTTCATCTTTTGCAACTGCGCGCGGCAAAACATCTTTTCGGTTTGCGGCGTGTGCGGCGCGGCGATGACCACAAAGTCGCTCTCGGCCAACAAGTCGGGCAGCCGCTCCAAGCGCCAGAGGGCCGCCACGCCCGGCGGTGCGGTGGTTTGCACCGGATCGACCGCCACTACGCGCATGCCAAAGGCCAGCCCGCGGCCGGCGACCTCGGCGCCGATGCTTCCCAGGCCGACGATGCCCAAGGTTTGATCGGCCAGGTGAAGATGCGCGTGGTCGATGGCCGTGGCCACGCCCGATCCATAGAGGAAATCAGAGCGGGCCGCTTCGCCGCCGATCGGCGCCCACTCGCCGGCCGCTTGTTGACGCAGATAGTGATGAAAGTTGCGGGCAAAGCAGATGATAAACCCAAGCACATGGTCGGCAATCACGTCGGAATAAAGCCCGCGCATGTTGGTCAGCACCAGCGGATGGCGAACAAGCTCGGGAAACAGGTAATGCTCCAGGCTCGCCGTCGGCGATTGCACCCAGCGCAATCGCGACGCGACTGCAAGCAGTCCGGGCGTAAGCTTGCCGAAGAAAGCATCGGCATCAACGATTTTCGTGCGGGCCTCAGCCTCCTCGGCCGCGTTGACCACGTGCATCGGTCCCGCCGCCGCGGTGATCTTTTGAAGGCGAGCTTCGTCAACGGGCGGAGAAATGAGTAGTTTCATTTCGGCGGCTGGAAAGGAAGTAAGGGGTGGAAAAGGACATGCCGGGTGCCTTCCGATAACAATTCTAACCATCAACCGCTTATTGAGGCTTCTATGAGGCCGTCTTTGATTTGATGCGTTGCGCCAAGATGCCCACAACTTGATCGCCCATGCGGGCCAGTAAGAGTGTGGCGTGGTTGTCGCCCGGCACGCGAAGCTGGCGGCGGACCAGCGCGGGATCGAGCGATACGCCCCGCTTTTTCACTTCGAGCCGGCTGATGCCGCGCTCGCGCAGCAGGGCCTTAAACCGTTTGATGTCGAACGGGGCGACCGCGCTGATCTCGAACCAGTCGAGTGCGGCGTCGGGCGTCGGCTGGTCGCCCGTTAGGTAAACCGCGCCCGGGGCGATGGCTGCCAGCCCATGCTCTGCGGCCAGTGCGCCGGTCAGCCCGGCGGCCAACACCGCCGCGTCTGGTTCTGCCAGATACCGGCCGAACTCTTTGGCGACGGGCAGTGGCGTGTATGGGTCACCCACCAGCGAGCGCGGCGCGGCGCGTTTTGTGAGAACCGTCGCACGTCGGCAGCCTGCCGTGCGAGCCAACGGCCCAAACCAAGCGACAAGCTGTCGGCACTCGCCACCTCGGCTGATCCATTCGAGCTCGGCCTCGATTTGCCAGTTCGCGGGCGGCTCGGCGGCCGGGGCCAATTTGATCGCCGCCGCGCGACAAGTGGCGAGCAGCCGCTCCATGACCGGCAGGCCAGGGCGGTAATTCTCGACCCACGTTGTGCGCCGGCC
>DATFDL010000359.1:0-3230 GCA_035252155.1 Pirellulales bacterium
GGTCAGCTCCAACGAATACTTTCAGAACCGGGCCTCTGGCAGCGGCGTCGGTTTCTTGAACGCGCTTTACAGCGACGCTCTGCACCGCCAGGCCGACCCAGCGGTGCAGAGCTTTTTGGCGGCCGACGATTTCACGAACCAAGCGGTGCGGCTGCAAGTGGCCCAGGCGGTTTTCAGCAGCGACGAGTTTTTAGGCGATTTGATCAGCTTGCCCGGCGCGTCGGCCGGGGCGGGTGCCACGCAGGGCTGGTATCAGCTCTATCTGGGCCGCGACGCCGACAGCGCCTCGCTGGCTCATGACGTGCAGCTTCTCCGCGGCGGCCAGACCGACATGCAGGTGGTTGCCGAGATCGTCGCGTCGGACGAGTATTACGCTCGGGCGACGTCGTAAACGATCTGATGACAGAAGAGCTTGAACAGAAGGCAACGAAGAGAACGAAGAAAGAGTGAGATGATCGATGCGTCAGGGAAAACTCCTTCGTTCTTAGTTTCCTTCGTTGCCTTCTGTTCATTTATTCCGAAGGATTAGGAGCGACGAATGTTCGCAAGATTCTTATGTTGTGCGGCGTTTGCTGTGGCGTGGATCGCAGCGTCCGCCGCGCTTGCCGACGACGATGCGCCGCTGCCTGAATCGTGGGACTACGCGCCCGCCATGCAAAAAGTCGCGGCCCGGTTTAATGGCCGGCCGGGCGTGGTGCTGCACGTGGGCGACTCGATCACCTACTCCAATCCTTACGGCCAATGGGCGCGGGCCGGTCAAGGTCACACCGACGACGACAAAGCCACGCTCAATTGGATGCACACCGGGCGTGATGACGATAGCGACGGCTGGTGGCTCTGCCGGTTCGATCATCCCGACGGCGGACGCTCATTCACCGCGGCCGGCGGGCTGCGGCTCGACGAGCTGCTAGCCGGCAACAAGGGACTCGATTCGCTCGACGCGATGCTTGCCAAGTATCGCCCGCAAGTGCTCGTACTGATGATTGGCACCAACGATGTTTCGCAGGGCCGCCCGGTGGCTGAATATCGGGCCGATCTCGAACGAGCGGTGCAGACAACTCTCAACCGCGGCGTTGTGCTCATCTTATCGACGATTCCGCCGCACCACGCCCGCCGCCAGCAAGCAGCGGAGTACAACCAGGCCATCCGCCAAATCGCCGAAAAACATTCGTTGCCGCTCATCGATTTTGAACGCGAGATTCTCACTCGCCGTCCGAACGACTGGAACGGCACGCTCTTGAATAAAGACGACGTTCATCCCACGGCCGGCGATGAAAAGCTGAACGCCACCAGCGCCCCGACCGAAGAGAATCTGCGTTCCTCCGGCTATCTGCTGCGCGGCTGGCTCTCGGTGCGGAAGATCGGCGAGGTCAAGCGGCGAGTGATCGACGGGGCGGCCGTCGACGCCGCCAGCCGAACGCCCCAACCCGCCAGCCACGGCGCCGCTTTGGCCCCGGCCGGGCCGGCGGGCGGCAAAGACCTGCGGCTGCCGGTGACGCGCGACACCTGGTTCTCGAACGTCGGCGCCGAAGCCGACGGCAACAACGGCGGCGCCGGGCAACTGAAAGTGAAATCGATCCAAGAAATGTCGCTGGTCGATTTCGACCCGCAGCCGCTGGCCGGTCGAGCGGTGCGCAGCGCCACGCTGCACGTGCACATCTCCGGGTCCGAGCGGCTGCACCGCATGACCGTCAGCACTTTCGCGGCGCCGTGGGTCGAAGGCAGCGCCGCCAACTACCAGCCGCAGCCCGGCAGCTCGACGCACAACCATCGCGAGCATCCCAACGTGCCCTGGAGCTATCCGGGCAGCGATCTGTGCGATGTGATGCTTGGCCGCAGCGGCACGCTGTGGAACATGGCCGACACCGATCCGCCCGACGCCGAGGGCTGGCAGCACCTGGCCGTCGATCCGCGAGTGATTGCTGCTCGCGTAGCCGGCGTCAGTCATGGCTGCCTGGTGTTCGACGATACCGGCTCGGAATGGACTCGCGACGGCGAAAAGTTTTCGCTGCGGCTCTTTCCCAACCGCTTCTTTCACAGCCGCGATTCGGGCATGCAGCGGGCGCCCTATTTCACGGTGGTGCTCGGCGATGCCGATTCCGCAGCCCCGCCGCCGCCCCAGCGACTGGCCGCCGACGTGGAACACTTGCCGGCGGGCGAAGCCTTGGTCACCTGGCTGACTCCCGCCGACGAAGGTCCGGCCGGCACGATCGGTTTTTTTGTCGAAGTCGATGGCCATGAAATTCCGCGGTATCTGATTCCGGCCGCCGGCCCGCCCGGCCACAGCGTGACGATGCATCTGCGCGATCTCGATCTGCCGCCGGGCAAGCAGGTGAGCATCGCCGTCCGCGCGGTCGATGGGGCCGGCAACCGCGGCCGCCCCGCGGAACTGGCCTTCAAGGTTTCTTCGGCCAAGCCGGCGGAGTTGCCCAAGCTGGCCCGGCAAAAACCCTCGCCCGGCGGCAAGCTGCCGCGGCTGGGCAAGCTCGACGTGGCCGTCATCGATGCCCTCGACAAAGTGAATCCCGAAACCGGCGAAATGATTCCGCCGCAACCCAAGGAATATTTGTCGGCCAATCATCTTTGGAACGCCAAGCAACGTGAAATCCGCCTGCATACTGCGAAAAATGAATTCGTCGAATTCCAAGTATTGCTGCACGGCGACGCGGCGGCCATCGACGCGCAATTGGTCATCGACGGCGTGCCGGGCGTCGAACGCTCGATCGGCCGGTTGCGTAACGTGGCCGGCCCGCGCGGCCACTTGCCCGATCCCGTGGTGCCGCTGAAGGCGCCGGAACCGCGAAGCAAAACCAAACCCGCGGCCTACACCAACCTGCTTGTTGAGCTCTATGTGCCGCATGCGGCGCCCGCCGGCGAGCATCGCGGTACATTGCGATTGCGTTTGGGCAAGGAGTCGCTCGAACTGCCGCTGCGGCTCACCGTTTGGGACTTCACGTTGCCCGACTATCTGAGCTTCATTCCTGAAATGAATTGTTACGGCCTGCCGGAGAACGAGCGAGATTTCTATCGTCTGGCCCATCAACATCGCACCGTGCTCAACCGCGTGCCGTATTATCAGAATGGCGACATCGCCCAGGGCTGCGCGCCGCTCTGGAACGGCAGTCGGCTCGATTGGTCGGCCTGGGATCGCCGCTTCGGGCAGTATTTCGACGGCTCGGCCTTCTCCGATCTGCCGCGCCGCCGCGTGCCGTTGGAATGTTTTTATCTGC
>DATFDL010000360.1:0-13893 GCA_035252155.1 Pirellulales bacterium
ACTTCGTATTCGTACGGATCGGGAACGTCGGTGGCTACCGCCAGCGTTGGCTGGGGCGTAACGTCGATCTCGTAAAAAGCCCCGAGATGGACCCGCGGTTCAGCGATATACGCGTGAGGCAGTTTGTGGACGAGAGTCCTCACGATCATGGCCGGCCATGCGCCATGAAAGCCTTCCCACGATCGTTTGCTGATGAGCGGCGGATGAAAGTGGTCGCGCAGCGGCATGTCCGGTTCAGCGGGCGTAGGGCGCGTAGGATTTTTCTTCGATCAAGCGCGAGCCGAGCAGCTCGTTGATTCGCCGCTTGACGGCGGCTCGAAGGTCGTTTTGATGATAGACCGAACGGGCCAGCTCGACGAAGCCCGGCCCAAAATCGGCCTGCCGCTCGCAGATGCGGATCTCGTCTTCGATCTCCCACAAGGCCTCGTTCACCCGCTTCAGCTCGGCCGTCAATTCATCGAGCGGCGCCGACGGGCGGATCGCCCGATCGCGGGCCGCCGCCAACGTGGCCAATTCGGCGCGCACGTTGGCCAGCTTCGCGGCATCGCTGATGCGCTCCAGCTTGATTTCGAGAATCGTCAACTTGTCGAGCAGCTCGCCCGGTGCGATCTCGACGGTAATGGGTCGGGCAGGCGCGGGCGCAGACATGCGCTGGGCCAGGGCCGCGGCCATCCGTTCAAACACGCTGCCCCAGTCGCCGCGCTCGGGCTGCCGAAACAACCGCATGGTGGGATACCAAGGACTGTCTTCACGTTCGAGCAGCCAACGCCAGTCGGGCGCAAAGGGCAGGGCCAGCCATACCGGCGCCGCTAGCGCTCCGGCCAGGTGGGCAATCGAAGTGTCGCTGGTGATGACCAGGTCGAGCGATTTCATCACTGCGGCCGTATCGACAAAAGGACCGGTCGTCTCGTCGAGCCGGGCCGCCAGATCGATCACCGCAAAGCGGCCTGCGATCGCCGCCAGTTGCTCGCTGCCGTAGCCTTTTTGCAAACTGACGAGCGTCACGCCGGGCACGGCCGCCAGCGGAGCGAACTCGGCCAGCGGCAACGAGCGCAGCCGGTCGAAATAGAACGAGCGGCTGCCTTGCCAGGCGATGCCCACGCGATAGCCCGGCAGGTCGTCGAGCTCGCGGCGCCAGCGTTCGACCAACGTCGGATCGGCCTGCAAATAAGGCACGTCGGCGGGAATGGTTTCGAGCGTGGTGCCGAAGATGCGCGGCAGGCTCAAGAGCGGCGCATGCACCTCGAACGCCGGCAGCGGATCGCCCTGGGCCACCAGCCGCTCGATGCCTTCGCATCCGGCCAACAACGGCAACAGCGTCTTTTGACAGACCACAATCACTCGGCCGCCACGCTGCTTCACCAGGCGGGCATAACGCACAAACTGAATCGTATCGCCCAAGCCCTGCTCGGCGTGCAGCAGAATGGTTTTGCCGTCGAGCGGGCCGCCGTCCCAGAGCGGCTGCTGGAAAGGTCGCTCAGGCAACTCAGGGCATTTCCAACGCCACTCGTATTCGGGCAGCCCTTCGCTATAGCGGCCTTGCAGCAGACGGACGATCGCCCGGTTCTTGTGGGCTTCGGGCGAGTCGGGCTCTTGCCGCAGGGCCGCGTCGCAATAGGCGATCGATTCTTCGTGCCGGCCTTCGAGCAAGGCCACAATACTGAGCGTCAGGTTCAACTGGGCTGATCCGCCGCCGCCCCGCAGCCGCAAAGCCTCGCGACAGCTTGCCTGGCAGCCGGCCAGGTCGCCCAGTTGCAACAGCACCAGCGACAGCCCCGCGTGCGGCTCGGCCAGTTCGGGGCGCAGCCGGATCGCCTCGCGAAAGCTGGCCGCGGCTTCGTCGAGTTGCCCCAGCTCGCGCAGCGCGTCGCCCAGGTTGCTGTGGGCCTCAGGGTATGCGGGCAAGAGGGCGATCGCCTGCCGGTAACAAGCGACCGCGTCGTTCCATTTGCGCATCTTCGAGTAGGCCGCGCCCAGATGGTTATGCCCGATGGCGAAGTCGGGCTTCAGCCGCAGGGCCAGGCGGCAGCTTGCCACGGCCTCGTCGATCTGGCCCAGCTCGCGCTGCAAATTGCCGAGATTGCTGTGGGCCTCGGCAAAGTCGGGCTTGAGGCGCACGGCCTCTTGATACGCCGTCAGGGCCAAATCATTACGGCCTATTTCTTTCAGCACGTTGCCCAGGTTGTTGTGGGCCGGGGCAAAGTCGGGCCGGGCGCGGATGGCCGCCTCGAAGCCGGCCGCCGCGTCGGCCAGTCGCCCTTGTTGCTGCCGCACGATGCCCAGGCCGTTATGCGCCTGCGCCAGATCGGGCCGCAGCTCGACGGCGCGCTGGTACGCGGCCAGGGCCTCTTCGAGCTTGGCCTGGTTGCGGCAAGTCGCGCCGAGCAAATACCAAAGCTCGGCGTTGTGCGGCTCGCCGGCGAGCAATTCGCGATATGCAAGTTCCGCTCGCGGCAGATCGCCCGCCTGTTGCCAGCGGCGGGCCGTTTCGAGTAATTCAGCGGCGTTTGTCACCGGAAGGCATCATCCACCAAAAACCCGATCGAAGACGGCGCGCTCGCGGGCATCGCGAAGAATTGCCTCGCAATCAGAATCGCGGCCAACCGCGCGAATCACATCTTCCGCAGAAATGGTTCTCGACGAACCTTTTCGGGGCCGGTTTTGAACGAACTCCGCAAAAGTGTGCGTTTGCTCTCCGACTTCGTAATCGTCGAAGTCTTCAAACTCAGCAACAATGCCATTCAGCAGATCGATTTCAAAACTCGATAAATCGCCATTGCCGGGATCATTGATCATTTCGACATCGTAGTGGTCTTTGCGGAACAGACTCATCCAGTCGGGCGAGCTGATATCCTTTCCGTTAATCAGGTCAAGCATCGGGCTTTGTAGTGGGCCCCGGTCCATCGCCACATAGCGCCCGCCGCTTATTGGGCGGCCGATTTTTTCGATGCTTCTGCGGTCGGCGATGTAGAGCAATTTCAGCAGACGGTAATAGTTCATCTGCCGGCTCTTCTGCTGCCGCAACACGCACGCCGCCGCCTGTGTTGCCTTGCAGTAATTGAATTTGAAACTCGTCATCAGTTTGACCTCACGCCGCATTGCAGACAAATCGCGGCCGCCGCCGGTTCTGGCAGCCGAATGTTTTCATTCTACCAGTGATTACGTCGAAGTTCCAACCCGATCTAATTTCGAGAACTTGGTACGATATTGGCCCTCGATCAGCTCTTCATAACCGGCGACCATCCGCTCAAGCGACCAGCGCGCAGCGACGTCGCGGCGGCCGGCCTGGCCGAAGCGGCGGGCTTTGGAACGGTCGCTGAAGAGCTCGATGACCCGCGCGGCCAATGCGCCGACGTCGCCCGGCGGCACCAGGTAGCCGCTCACGCCGTCGTGAATGGTTTCCGTGAGCGAGCCGACCCGCGTGGCGACCACCGGCTTTTCACAAGCCAAGGCCTCGAGCACCGAAACCGGATTGGCCTCCATCTGCGAGGTGAGCAGTACCACGTCGGTCAGCGCCAGCAGTTCCGGGATGTCGGCGCGCGTGCCGAGGAAATGGACGGGGTCTGACAGCTCAAGCCGCGCGGTCAATGCTTCGAGCTCCGGACGCTCACCGCCGTCGCCGATCACCAGGAAGTGCGCCTGGGGCACCGCGGCGCGGATTTGCGCCGCCGCCCGGAGAAACATCGCGTGGTTTTTTTCTGGACGCAGCGCCGCCACGATTGCCGCCACAGGCGCGCCCGGCGGCAAACTGAGTTCGGCGCGCAGCCTGGCATCCGGCGGGCGCGGACTGAACCGGTCGAGGTCGACGCCGTTGGGAACGACGTACACCTTGTCCGCCGGGCAGCCTTCGTGCTCGGCCAGATACCGGGCGTGCGGTTCCGCCACGGCGATAAAGGCGTCGGACCACGGCGCCAAGCGGCGATTGAGCCATTCGACGTGGTCGGGCAGGCCGGTCGAGTGCAGCGCCGAGATCACGACGGGCACGCCCGCCCGCCAGGCCGCCAGCCGCCCCCAGAACATCTTGTCGCCGCCCGTGCCGACGGTGACAACCGCGTCGATCCGCCGCCGGCGAAGCAGCCGCGCCAGCCGGCCCCACACTCGCACGTCGTACTTATGGCGGAGCAGTCCGGTGAAGCCGGGGATTTCGCGCGACAGCACATCGCCCAGCGGCCCAAAATATTTTAAGCAACAGAATTCGGGCGCAAAGCGGCGGCGGTCGAGCCGGCGGACCAGGTTCACCAGCAGCGTTTCGGCCCCGCCTACCGGCATGCAGGTGATGACGAACATCACGCGCAAGGCGGCTCGGTCGTCGGCGCGGTGATCGTGGCCCGCGTTTTCCAGCAGGTCGAGCGCCGCTGATTCGAAGCCGGAGTATGCGAGGTTTCGATTCGATAGCAATGTGTTCATGGAATGTGATCGCTACGGGAATGAAGCTGCTTAAGGTGTGATCGGTTTTGACAATCAAAATCGGTAATTCGGCTGGGAAGCGGTCAATCATCGCTCCGCCGGGACAAGCCCGGGCGGTGGCGTCGGTTCGTGCCCGAATTCAATTGTCAAAACGGACTGGGGAACGGACTCCGTGCCGTTCCGTGAACTGCGATTCGAGGTTGTCTCGCCCCCCGACGGAACGCCGCGGAGGGCGTTCCCTACAGAGGATGAAATTGCTTGCATCAAAAGGTGTTTTTCGCCACGGTTGAAAACGATTTCGCCGCTGCAGGCGAACAATGCCAACGCGATTAGCATCGCCAAACCTGGCAACGGGCCAAAGGCGATGGCGGCGGGCGCCAACGATAGGACACATAAACCGGCATCGAACCGCATGCCGCAACGCCACGCGGATGAATACATCGCCGCCAGCATCGTCAGGTTCGCGGCCGATGTGGCTAGCACCGCGCCGAACAGTCCGTAACGCGGCAATAACCAGCCGTTCAGGCCCAGGCTGGCGATCAGTCCGACCACCAAGGCCAGGCTGGCTAGCTGAGCGCGTTCGGCGCACCACAGATAATTCGTGGCGACGACGGCCAGCGACCCCCAGATGCAATAGGTCAAGGTCCAGGGAAGCAGCGCCAGGCCCGCCGCGTATTTGCCGCCCCAGGCCGTCTGGAACAACCAAGGCGCGATCAGCAAAATGCCGACGGCGGCAATGCCCAGCGAAATCGCGAAGAGTTTCAGAATCAGATTCAACCGGTCCGATACTTCGGCGCGGCGGCCCGCTTCCCAGTCGCGCGCCAGATGCGGCGTGATCAAGCCGGCCAGCATCTCGGCGACGCCCAAGAATAATAGCGGAATAAGGCGGGCACTGTGGTATTGGCCGATCTGTGCCAAGGCGTCGGCTTCGGTCAGCCCGCTGAACTGGATCAGCATCCAGCGATCGGCCAAGCCGCACAGATTGGCCAAAACATTGGTCGTCCATACCCAAAACGCGAACGACGCTAATCGCCGCAGCCCCGACGATGGCTGATGCTCTTGCGCGGCGGCGTCTTCGGGCAGCGAACGCCAAATTCGGCCGAGCCAACCAAAGCCGAGCAAGATTGAAACGAGGCAAGCACCGCCAAACGCCCAGACCACGCTGGTCGCCGCCGGTTCGCACGCGGCCAACAGCCAAGAGCCGAGCACGGCGAACCCCAGGCTATGGCAAAACTGCATGACTGCGACGGCGCGGGTCATACGCAACGCGTTGAATAGCGCAGTCAGCAGGGTATGGACGATCCACAGTGTGAGACCGCCGGCCAGCAAGATGACGAGCCGCGCTTGACCGTCGCCGCCAAAGATGAATTGCGAGAGCCAGTCCCGCGTGATCAGCGCCAGCGCGCCGGCCGCCGCGGCCAACGCCAACGAGCAGCCGGAGAGCGATTGCAAGAAGACCCGCAAGCGGCCGCGTTGCCGATAGGTCTCGGCATAGCGGCCCAGCGAGCCGGGCAGCCCGAACACGGCCAGAGGCGCGGCGAACATCAAGAATCCATAGGCCAAGTCCCACCGCCCCAGGTCGTCGGCGGCGAGCCAGCGGCAAAACAAAACGCCGCGCACGAAGCCGACTAGCCGCTGCGCCACGGTCAGAGCCAATAATAAAGCGACGCCCTGAGCCAGCGTTTGTGTGCGCAGCGCCGTCTTCGCCGGGCCACTTGCCGTGGTCAGCATGAGAGGCCCTCCGCTCCGGCATGCGACAAACTTGGAGGATGGCCTTCCAAGGCCGTCGTCGGTTCTGGACGGCCTAGGAAGGCCATCCTCCGATCCGCCGGCACATGGTCGCCTTTCGCTCTGCGAAAGAACGCACTTTCGCGGAGCGAAAGACGACATTCATATCGCGGCACGCGCAGTTTGCGGGGATCGACCGTCAGCCAATTCTTGAGGCGGATCAAATCGTCGTCGGCGTGGATCCGCTGCAAGTGAAACGGATCGTCGCCCGGAAAATTAAAACCGCCGTACGCCGAGCAGACCGCTTCGTAGCCCGCCTCGCGAGCCATGGCAAACGCCCAGTCGCTGAGGTTGGCGTGCTGGCCGTAGGGAAAGGCGAAATATCGGACGCGCGCGCCGACCGCCTGAGCCAGCTCGTCACCCGCGGTCACGATTTCGTCGTACAACTGCTCAGAATCGTCAATGGCGCCCAGGTCGGCATGCGTACGAGTATGCGCGCCGATTTCAACGCCCGACGCCGCCAGACTCCGCAGTTGATCGATGGTGTTCGGTTCAAATGGCCTTCCGTGGGCCACATCGTGCGCGAAAGGCACGCCTTCCAGCACGTGCTGAAGCGAGACAAAGTAGGTGCATGGAATTCGCTCGGCGATTAACAGCGGCAGAGCTTGCTGGCAATTGTCGGCGTAGCCGTCGTCGAAGGTGATGCTGACGGCGGGCCGATGATTGCCTTCGCAGATTCGCCGTTGGGCCTCGGCCAGCGAAACCAGATCGAAGTGCCGCTTGATCCAGCGCAGTTGCCGCGCGAAGACATCGAAGGGGCACGTCCAGGCGTTCGCCCGGTCGTCGGCGATGCGATGATAGAACAGCACCATCACGGGCGCGCGGCCGGCATCGGCCGCGCGGCGATTGCGTCGCCGGCGGTACGGATGCGACGTGTAGTAGTAGAGGCTCAGCATGCCTCGTTTGAGCAGGTTCATGCCAATCTCGGATCAAATCGACCTAATGGTCTGTAGGGAACGCCCTCTGTGGCGTTCCGTGAGAGGCGGCGCGACGTCGGCCCGCCCATCACGGAACGGCACGGAGTCCGTTCCCTACAGAGCAATCGCCAATTGCGTTCGGCTTTTTGCCGCGCCAATGTTTCACACGCGAGCCGGCGAGCCACAACCGATGCCGCCATTGGGCCGCGGGCCGCCGGCTGACGATGCGCGCCTCGACGAGCGCGAACGGCCGGGCGCCCCACGACGCCTTGTACTCTTCGTCGCCGCGCAAGAAATCGAACCAACGACAGCCGTCGTCGATCGCCCGACGCAGCGAGGCAATCTGCAACAGCCAGCCGGGACTTTCGGCGGCCAGCGCGGGGTCCATGCCCACTTGGTAGTAATACAGTGTGTCTCCGCCGAGCAACTTGAACTCGGCGGCAGCGGCCCGGCCGTCGAGCTCCAGCCAGTCGAGCTGCAACCGCTCATGCGCGAGAAACTTCTCCGCCGCTTCGTGTAGAAAATCGGCGAACCGCGGCGTGCTGAAACACCCGCTGCCGCCGAGGCTTTGGCGACGCTGTTCGTGTAAGCGTTGTAAAAGGTCAAGGCCCTGCCGCACATCGGCCGGCGACTGAGCACCGCGGGCGACGGCCCGGCCGCTGTCGAACATCCGCCGCTGAGCCGCCCGCACGCGGCCGCGGCGCTTGCCGGAAAGCCGGCCTAAGAATTCGTCAAACGTACCGGGCAGCTCGATCCGCCAGGCGACGTGTTGCCGCCGCTCGTGTACGGTGTGTCCGCGCAGCCGCATTTGCCGCAGCAGTTCGGCGGCCACAGGGTCGGCACCATCGACGCCGGTCAGCTCGATCAGGTCCCACAGATCTCGGGCCTCATCGACCAGCCATTCGGCCAGTCGCCGCGTCACGGCCGCTTCAGCACCCGCGCGGCAAAGCACGGTGAGATGTTCGGAACAAACCTTGCCCGATCCCAAAAAGCGCACGACGCGGCCCGACCAACGGCTGTGCGTCACGTACCACGGCGCCAGGCCGGTCAATGTGCCGCCGGCATCGCGGAGGGCGACGACCATCAACTCATCACCGGGCATCTGATAATGTCGCCACCAGGTCGCCAACCATTCATGGCGGCGAAAGGCAATATCGCCGGCCAGCGAGTTCCATTCGTCGCCTATGGCCTCGAGCGCGGGACGGCCGACGACCTCGACATGATCGAGTGGGTCAGCGGCGGCGGTTTGCAACAACATGCGGGTCTGCCTTGCGACGGTTGTATTAATTCGTGTGGCTGCCGGCCGCGCGAGCGGGCAAGAGCGATTCGGCCAGCTTGCGGCCTTCGCGCAGCCAGCCGCGCACCTGCCGGCCGGCGAGCCAGGCATGTTGCCGCAGGCGGGCAGCGCCGTTGGGCGGCAAAACGCAGACGTCGAGGCTCGCGCGCGGCTGCGCCCGCCAATGGGCCTTGTATGTTTCGTCGCCGCGCAGCAGATCGAAGGCGCGGTAGCCTGCTTCGATCGCCTGCCGCAGCGTGGCCATCATCGCCAGGCGGCCCGGCTCGTGATCGAGCGCCTCGGGATCGATGCCCGACTGATATGCATAGACCACGTCGCTGCCGCAAAGCTGATATTCGGCGGCGACGGGCCGTCCGTCGAGCTCGATCCACGACAGCCGCAGGCGGTCGTGCCGCAGCATTTGCCCCGCCACCTCGCGATGAAAGGCGGCGAAGCGCGGATCGGCAAAACGGCCGGCATCGCCCAGTTCCATGCGGCGGCGCTGGTGCAGTTGGCTGACAATGTTCAGGCCGTGGTCGAGTTCGGCTGGCGTGCGGACCGTATGCAGCGTGGCACGGCCAATGTCGAACAGCCGCCGTTCGAGCCGCCGCAGTTGCTTGCGATGCGATTTGGAAACCAGCGACAAGTATTCGTCCCACGAACGCGGCAGTTCGAGTCGCCAACAATGGACCGCGGGCCCGCTGTGAACCGTCGCGCCCCGAACGCGCAACTCGTCGATCAATCGATCGGTGACACCGTCGGCGGCATCAACGCCCGTCAGGGCGAGCATGTCCCAAGGCTGATCGGCATGACGGCGCGGCGAGCAGAGCCATTCGGCCAGCGTGGCGGCAACGGCATCTTCTCGGCCGGGCAGGCAGAGGATCGAAAGGTAATCGCTGCAAACATCGCCCGAACCGAGGAACCGCAGCACGTCGCCTTGCGCACGATGCGGTTCCAGGCACCAGGGCGCCAGACCGACCAATCGGCGGCGCGTATCGAGCACAGCCAGAGCGTACAATCGACGCCGGGGGTTCTCGTCGGCGGCCAGTCCATAGTGCCGCCACCAGGCGCCCAGCCATTCCCACGAGCGAAACGGCACGCCGCGAGCCAACGCGTTCCACTCGGGCGCCAGCGCCGCCAGTTCGTCCCACCGGGTGATGCATCGGACCTGCATTTACAAGTTTAGGCCGAAAAAAGTGTCGATGGCTGCCGCTAGCGAACCTTGACGATGGTAGCGTATATGCTATCATTGTGATCGATCGCGGAATGCGGGGAATAGCATGGTAAAAAGCATCGCAAAAACGAAGGCAAAACCCAAATCTCTCGAGTCTCGCGCGAGGATGGCGCTCGAACACGCGCATTCGCTACGCAACAAAGGACTAACATGGATGGAAATTCATAACGCTTTGTTCGGCGTGGGAGGCCGGTTCGCGGAACTTTTTAGCACCGAAGCGCAGCGCGCAGCCTTTGCGCGGACGCCGGAGTTCAAGCAAATCTTGCAGATTGTGGAGAGCGCTCGCGAGGACGAAGGAGACCCCGACGCACTAGCGCGAATGATGTCGACCGCTAGCGGCACCACGACGCTGCGCATTCCCAAATCGCTGCATGCGGCGCTTTTGGCTGAAGCCGACGCGGAGGGAACCTCGTTGAATCAGCTTTGCCTGGCCAAACTCGCCGTGCAGTTGCGCACCGCGGTCAGCACTGCCTGATGGGTTCCAAGCACATGCTGATCGTCCTTTCCGTCGCATGCACGCTGCGCGTGCTGACGCCGCTGGCCGCGTTGGCGATGGCGCGTCCGGCGCCTTTGTTCCACGAGCCCGACACTGCCGGCTATCTGCGGGCCGCCGAGCAACTGGCAACCAGCGGCCAATTCGCGACGGCCGACGGCCCTGAAATCGTCCGCACGCCGGGCTATCCGCTCTTGCTGGCACTCGGCGTGCTGGCCGAGCGCGTCGATGCCGTCACCATTGGCTTGCAGATCGTCTTGAGCTGCATCTCGGTGTGGCTGGTGTATCGCCTGGGGCTGTTGCTCGAAGGGCGGCGCGCCGGCTTGGCCGCCGCCTGGCTGCTCGCTTGTGAGCCGCTCTCGGTGCTCTACGCCAGCAAGCTGCTCAGCGAGACGCTGTTCACCACACTCTTAACTCTCTTCATCTTCTTCGCGGCGCGCTACCACCGCGAGCTGCGTTGGCCTGATCTCTTGTGCGCGGCCATCGCCATCGCCGCGGCGGCTTACGTGCGGCCGATCGCCTATTATCTGCCGCCGTGGTTAGCCGTTGTCTGGCTCGTATTGCTGAGTCGCCGGGCAGAGTCTCGCTGGCGGCTGGCAAAACAGCTCGGCGCGTTTCTGCTCGTCTCGATGGGCCTGATGGGTCTTTGGCAATGGCGGAACCTGCGGGTGGCCGACTACTCGGGCTTCTCGGCCATCGCCGATGTCAATCTCTATTACTACCAGGCCGTTCCGGTGTTGGCGGAGTTAGAGGGCGTTCCGCCGGAGAACCTTTCCGATTACCAGCGCGAGTTGGGCTTTCACGATCAGGCGGCCTGGCTGCGCCGGCATCCCGAGGCGCGCGATTGGCCCGACGCGCGGCGCTACGCCCTGCTGCGCACCGAGGCCCGGCGCGTGCTGCGCGCGCACCCGTTGATTGCGATGCGATTGCATCTATCGGGCGTCGCCCACACCCTGTTCGATTCTGGCCGCAACGCCTGGGTCCATTTTTTTCGGTTGTTGCCCGATGATGAACCGGCCGATGCCGGCGGCCTACGATCAGCAGGCGAGCGATTGATCGCGGCACTTCGCAGCAAGCCGCTGGTGCTGGCAATCCACGCCGCACTTGCCCTGACGCTAGCGGTTTATCTCGGGCTCGCACTGGTGGGAATCGTGCATGAAGTGATCCGGCGCGACTCGCTGGCAGTGTTAATTCTCGCGGTGCTGGTATATTTTCTCATCTTGTCGGGCGGACCCGCCGGCTACCATCGCTTCCGTCTGCCGATCGAGCCCCTCCTATGCCTGCTGGCCGGATGCGGCTGGCTAGCGATCGTCGAGGCCTATCGCCGACGAAATCGAAAATCGAAAATCTAAAATCCAAAATCGATCAGTCGTCCGTCGTGCAGGGCCGAAGCCACCAGGGCGGCGTTGCAACCGGCGGCTGACAAAGCGATCAGATCGTCAGCATGCCGCACGCCGCCGCCGGAAACAATTTCCAGCGAAGCGTCGAGCCGCCGAAGATGGCGGCACAACGCCACGGTCGGCACGCCCTTGCCCATGCCGACGCCCGCCAGATCGAGCACGATGAACCGCCGGACGCCCAGCTCGTGTGCTTGCTCGGCGAGTTGCTCGGGCGGTGTGTCGCGCCAGGCGGGGTTGACCGTCAAGGGCGCCGCATCCCGCAGATCGAGGCTGAAGATCAGCCGCTGCCGGCCGACGGTCGATAGCATTTGGGACAGGGCATCCCAAGCGGTCAATGATTCCAGCCCCGCCACAATGCCCGACAACGCCCGTCCACGGTGGCGAAACTCGGCCAGCCGATGTGCGGCATCTGCCGTCGTCAGCCCAACATCAACCCAAAGGTCAAGTCCGCAGTCGATCACAGCGCGGTATGCCGACCAATCGGGCTGTGCGCCCCCAATGGCGTCCAGATCGGCAAGATACGCCTCGCTCAGCCCAAGGTTGCGAAACGCCCGGCCGACTGACCTGGGAGACGCATCATCGCAAAGAACGCTCCGCACCGGTTGATATTCGCTGCGCCGGCCGCCCACGCCGCGCACCACCAGGCCGCCCTTCAGATCGATCACCGGCACGATGCGCATGTGCGAATGACTCCGTTGTCTGGGTGACAGGGCGAGGGGGCGAAGAGGCGAGGGGGCGACAGGGCGAGGAGCTCGTCACTTTCGCCGTGTCGCCGTGTCGCCTCTTCGCCTTGTCGTCTCCCCGTTCCGCCGGGCGGGGCACAAGGCCCCCGGGCTACCTGGCCTCTCGCCTCTTCGCCGTGCCGTCCCCTCGCCGCCTCGCCGCGTAGACTTGCGTGAACTCGGCGCCCCACAAAAAAATCTGCGCGGAATAATAGACCCACAGCATCACCGCCACGAGCGAACCCGCCGCCCCAAACGTCGACGACAGACTCACCCGCGCCAGATAAATCCCGATCAACTCGCGACCGATCAAAAACAACACCGCCGTGACCATCGAACCGACCCACACATCGCGCAGACGAATGCGCACGTCGGGCAGAACGAGAAACACCACCGCGAAGAGCACGGTGATCACCAGCAGCGAAACGACCCAATTGAAAATCACGGCAATATGGAATGCAACCGGCATCCACCGCTGGGCCGCGTCGCTCATGCCCGATAGAAAGGTGCTCAACGCCACCGATCCCAGCAGCAAAAAGCCGATGGAGAGCACGACGACGAGCGACAGAAACCGGTCGCGCACAAAAACCCACCAGGCGCTGGCGGTATCGGCGACGCCCCAGACGGTGTTCAAGGCGTCTTTCAGCGCGACGACGGCGCCGGTGGCGCCGACCAGCACCATGGCCATGCTCAGGCAGGTGGCCAGCGTGCCGGCCTTCGACGTATTGATGCGGTTGGTGATTTCTTGAATGGCCTGGGCCACCTGGGTGCCGACCAGCGTATCGAGCTCTTCCGCCAGGCGGTGCTCGGCGGCTTCCTCGCCGTAGATCGAGGCGGCGAACGAGACCGCGATCACCAGCACCGGCGCCAGCGAAAAGAGCGAGTAATACGCCAGGGCCGCGCCCAGCCGCGGCACCCGGTCTTCTTGCCACTCGACGAAGGTCTGTTTGACGATCGGCCACAAGTTTCGCATAGAACTTCTCGAAATCAGCGGCCGGGGAGCTCAGGCTGGGGTTCGGTCAGAATCATGCAGTTGGGCAGCCGTTTTCTCAGTTCGTTGACGCCCGTCTCGGTGACCCGCGTGCGGCGAACATCTAAAACCATGAGTCGGTCAAGATCCTTAAGATGAGCTAATCCGGCGTCGGTCACCGTATCGTAGGCGAGATATAGTTCTTCGAGCATTCGCATCGGACCGAGCCATTTCAATCCGTCGTCGGTTATTCTAGTTTGCCGCAGATCCAACGTCTTGAGATAGCCTTCCGAGACTGAGGCCGGCAGCCAGCACAAGGAGCAGCAAAGCTTTAAGGCTGAATTGGAAGCGATGCCGCACCAACCAGATAGCGGCGGCGGGAACCGCGAACACAGCAACGACGGCGCCGGCTGTCGCGAGCCAAAAATTCCAACCCAGCCCCGTCGCGCTCCATACTTCGCGCCGGGTCGCGCCCCAAACGATAAACCCCGCAAGAGCTACCTCGAACACCAGCCGCTTCTTTAACCATCGGGAGCGTGCGTGCGGAACGGCGTTGAATGGATTCGCGGCCATCGTCTCAGTAGTCGCTCACAATTTGACATTGCGGCAGCGCCTGCTTCAAGCGGGCGATTCCCGCGCGAGAGGTCCTCGGCCAACTGGCCCATTCTGCGTGCGCTATCGAGCCG
>DATFDL010000361.1:0-10358 GCA_035252155.1 Pirellulales bacterium
TTCTTCCCTGACCCCCGACCCCCGAATCCCGACCCCTCTTGTCGTGTGCAGAGCCTGCACTACAACACAGCTTCGCGAACTCTAGATCCACCGGAGAGCCTCCCGCCATGCGAGTCATTGTCGAGCCGGATTCCGCCGGCGTAAGCCAGACCGCCGCCCGCTTTGTGGCCCGGCTGGTCCGTCACAAACCGACCTGCGTGCTGGGCTTGGCCACCGGCGGCACGCCGCTGGGCATGTATCAAGAACTGATCCGCATGCACCGCGACGAAGCTCTCGATTTTTCACGAGTTGTCACGTTCAACCTCGACGAATATGTGGGTCTCGGCCCGACGCACCCGCAAAGTTATCGCTACTTCATGCAGCAAAACCTGTTCGACCATCTCAACATCGACCAGCGGAACACGCACGTGCCCGACGGCCGGGCGCTCGACTTCGATGCCTACTGCGCCCGCTATGAGCGGATGATCGAAGACGAGGGGGGCATCGATTTACAGGTGCTGGGCATCGGCGGCGACGGGCATATCGCCTTCAACGAGCCGGGCTCGTCGCTGGGTAGCCGCACCCGCCTCAAGACGCTCACGGCCGAAACCATACGCGACAATGCCCGCTTTTTTGGCAGCGCCGAGCAAGTCCCACGCCTGGCGATCACGATGGGCGTGGGCACGATTCTCGAATCGCGGCAATGTCTTTTACTGGCAACGGGAGAGTCGAAGGCACAGGCCATTCGCGAAACCGTCGAAGGGCCGGTGACGGCGCAAGTGACGGCCTCGGCGCTGCAGTTGCACCGCGATGTGATCGCTGTCATCGATGAAGCCGCCGCCGCGCGGCTCGCGCGCCGCGATTATTATCGGGAGGTGGAACGGGCTCAGGAGCTCTTGGAAGCCGGCCGCGGGGGTTGACGAGGGCGCGAGTGGGCGAGGGCGGGAGTGGAGGGCGCGAAGGCGCGAGTGGGCGAGGGCGCGATGCCTAACGCTTGCGAGGTGGTAATTTGATGATCCAAGCCTCCGGGGCCGCGATCATCTTTACAAGTTGGGACATAATTTTTTCGTAACGGTCGTCCAGCGCTATGGCCGTCGCCGAGCTTATATATTGGCAACGACACGAGATGTCGATCGAAGTTTGCGTTTCCGCTGCTTCGCCGTCGGCATCATTCAGCTTGGCCACAAAGGCCGCTTCGTAGCGGCGCCTGCGCCAGGCTTCTGCGATGTTCGCGGCGACCGAACGCGAGGATCTACGAATCTGGTCGACCAAGCTGTACTTCTCATCATTCGGAAACGACTTCGTGAGCTTGAAGATTTCCATCGCAGCATTCATCGCTTCTTGCCAGACATGCAACTCTTTGTGGCTTGTGATTCTCATTCGTTTTAGATGGCGCTCGACGCCAGCAGGCAAATCGCGCCCTCGCCCACTCGCGCCCTCGCCCACTCGCGCCCTCGTTTCAGACGATCATCTCGCCGCGCATCAGATCCTCAGCCGTCTGCCGGCGACGGATCAATTGAGGCACGGCGTCGCGGATCAGTACTTCGGCGGCCAGCGGCTTGGAGTTGTAATTCGAGCTCATCGCGAAACCGTAAGCG
This sequence comes from Pirellulales bacterium, assembly GCA_035252155.1. Classification (GTDB taxonomy): domain Bacteria; phylum Planctomycetota; class Planctomycetia; order Pirellulales; family JAICIG01; genus JAICLL01. The sequence goes on from DATFDL010000361.1 coordinate 1,578, forward strand.
CCGGCGTTCTCGATCACCAGCAATTCGCCCACCTGCGCCGCTGGCAGACTGCGCGTGCAGACAAAACCGCCTTCCGCCTGCGTAAAGATGTCGCCCGACTCGCACAGCGGTCCGCCCACGACCACGTCGCGCATCGGACGGGCCTGGGTGGCTGCCGACGCGCCGTCGACCGACGCCGGAACGAGCGACATTGGATGATGCGCCCCGTAGAGAATAGGCCGGGCAAGATTATTAAAGCCCGCGTCAAGCAGATAAAACGTGTTGCCGCCCATCTGTTTGATGGCCCTGATTTCGGCAATCAAAAACCCGCTCTCGGCCACCAGATAGCGGCCCGGTTCGATCTCCAGCCGCAAGGCGTGCCCGAAGAAGTCTTCCAATCGTTTGCGTGTGGCATCCCAAAGCTGATAGTAAACGTCCAGGTCGACATAACGTTCGCCGGCCTTGTAAGGCACTGGCAGTCCGCCGCCGGCGCTGATGCTCGTGATCGAGCGGCCGACTTCCCGCGCCAATCGCTCCAACGCTCCGCAGACCTGCGAGAGATGATCGAGATCGGTGCCCGAACCGATGTGCAAGTGCAAGCCGCCGACGCCCAGCCCGTGATGGTCGGCCCTTCGCAGCGCGTCGTGGAGTTGCTCGTGCCAGATGCCATGCTTCGATTGCTCCCCGCCGGTGTTGGTCTTCTGACTGTGGCCGTGGCCAAAACCGGGGTTGATGCGTAGCGTGATGGTCCGCCCTGGCGTCCGCTCGCCTAGCTGATCGATCATGTCGGGCGAGCCGCAGTTGACATGGATGCCGCGCTCGACGACGACTTCGAGCGATTCGCGATCGAACAGATCGGCCGTGTAGACCACCGGCGGCGGATCGCCGACAGCCGGATAGCCGGCCGCCAGGGCCCGGGCGATTTCGCCCGCACTGACGGCGTCGACCAGCACGCCCCGCCGTCGCACCAGATCGAGCAGGGCAATGTTCGAGCAGGCTTTTTGGGCGTAGCGAATGTGGTCGAACGCGCGCAGATCGTCGATCCGCGCTTCGATCTTGGCGGCGTCGTAAACATACGTGGGCGTGCCGAATTGGCGGGCCAAATCGACGACGGGCACGCCGGCGATCTCTTGGCGAAGCGTAGGAAAAGCGTCGTTAGCAACAGGCATGGTTCAAGGCAGAACGGAAAGAACGATGCGAATCCATCAACGTAGCACGCGGCCCACGAGGGTTCAACGCCGTAGGTGAGGCTTGTAGGTCAGGCTTTCCAGCCTGACGGACGCCGCACTAGACGGCCGCCACAGGATGCCACGAGTGCGCCTAACCTAGATGCAGCCGTTTCGGTAGATCCACGTCAGGCTGGAAAGCCTGACCTACAGCCTGGGCATCACACGGCAGCCTGGGCATCACACGGCTGCCGGCGTATGCTGGTTCGTCCACATGAATGTGATAGTGCTCTCGATCGATCGGCTGCACGCAGGCTATCTGGGATGCTACGGCAACACCTGGGTGGCCACACCGCGCTTCAACCGGCTCGCGGCCGAAAGCTTCGTGTTCGATCAAGCAACGATCGATCATCCGCGGCTTGACGAATTGGTTCGCTCTTGGTGGCTCGGGCAACACGCACTGGAACGCACGGCGGGCAAGAGCGAGCCACCGCCGACACTCCCTCAGCGGCTGGCCCAGGCGGGTTTGGCGACCGCCTTGATTACTGATGAGCCTCAGGTGGCCGAACATCCGCTCGCCGGGCATTTTGGCGAACTGCTGCAGGTCGCGCAACGCGATCCACCACCGAGCGGACGACCTGCGGACGACGTAGCGCACACAGGCTTCGCCACACTTATGGCGGAGGCAACCGAGTGGCTGGCCCAGGCCAGGCAGCCATTTTTTCTATGGCTGCACAGCCAAGGCATGAAAGCCGCGTGGGACGCTCCCGACGATTTCCGCCAACTTTACGCCGAACCGGACGAGCCTGAGCCGCCTCGATTGCTCGCCGCTCCGTGCCGCCAACTGACCGGCGATGAAGACCCCGACGAGGTCTGGGGCATCTGTCAGGCATACGCCGGGCAAGTCTCGCTGGTCGATGCCTGCCTCGGCGGGCTGTTGGAGTTTCTCGATGGCGATTCGTGCGGACGCGAGACGTTGCTGTCGGTCGTCGGGGCGCGGGGCTTTCCCTTGGGCCGCAATGGCAGGATCAGCGCCCCCGACAACGCGTTATATAGCGAATTGGCCCAGGTGCCGTGGCTGATGCGGCTGCCGGGCGGATTCGGCGCCGCGGTCCGCAGCCAAGCGCTTGTTCAAACCTGCGATTTGGCGCCCACGTTGACTAATTTGCTCGGCATCGGCGACCCGCCGACATCGTCCGTCGGCTGTGGCCTGTTGCAGCTCATTCACGAAGACGTCGAGTCAGTGCGCGATCGAGTGTGCCTGATCGGCGCCGACGGTGAACGGGCGATTCGTACGCCGGGCTGGTATTTGCGACTGCCCGCCGGTGACGAACAGGTTGCCGAGCTTTTTGCCAAGCCCGACGACCGCTGGGACCAGAACGACGTGGCCGATCGCTGCCCGGAAGTTGTCGATGGCCTACGGCAGGCACTCGACGAACTTGAAACGCACGTGCGCGGCGGCGCGCTTGGCGGCTTGCCGCCGCTGGAAGAGTCGCTGGCGGGCGAACTGACGTAGGAACGCTCTGTTTGACGTCTGATCGATTTTGACTCTTACAAATCGGAAATGGCGGGAACCGGCATGTGGCACAGCCGCCCTCGGCTGTGCATTGCCGACGCAGTCGGCGTCGCCGAACCAGCCGAGGGCCGCTAATCCACACGCCAATCGTCGCCCTTTAAAGCTCATCGCGGGAACGCTATATTGACCAGCGAGAGTCCGGATCGCCCAATGGATTTGTTGTCGGGGTTCTGAATTTGGAAAAGACCAGCCCGGTTGCCGCGCCGCCCGCGGCCGCGACTTCTAGCTTTTACGGCCGCCACGAGTTTTTGCTGCGCCGCCTGCACTCGCTCAGCGGTATCGTGCCGGTGGGCGCATATATGTGCGTCCACCTGCTGACCAACGCCAGCGTGCTGGGCGGGCCGGCCACGTTTCAGGATCAGGTCGACACCATCCACCGCTTGGGACCGATTTTGTGGATCGTGGAGTGGACATTTATCTTCCTGCCGCTCATCTTTCACGCCGCCCTGGGCGTGGTGCGGGCGGTCTATTGCGAGACCAATGCCGGCGTTTATCGTTATGGCAGCAATATCCGCTACACCTTGCAGCGGGTCACCGCCTGGATCGCCTTGGTGTTCATCGCCTGGCATGTGTTCCACATGCACGGCTGGCTGCACAATACTTATTGGCTGGAGAACATCGCCAGACCGTTGCGAGGCGGACAGTTCGATCCGCATCACGCCACCAGCTCCGCGGCCGCGGCCTTCGGCCCGCTCTTGGTGAAAATCTTGTACGCCATCGGCGTCTTGGCCTGCATCTACCACCTGGCCAACGGTCTCTGGACCTCGGGCATCACCTGGGGTCTCTGGACTACGCCCGCCGCTCAGCGCCGGGCCGACTATGTGTGTACGGTGTTCGGCGTGTTGCTAGGGTTCGTCGGTGTCGGAGCGCTATTCGGCATGAGCCTGGTCGATCAAGACGAAGCTCGCGCGATCGAACAGGTGCGCATCGAGCGGCACGAGGAGGACCGCCGGCGAGAGCAAGAAGAACTGGAAAAGCTGCGTCAACCGGTCGACAAAGCGGCGGGAAAAGCACGCGGCGACATTTTGGTTTCGGAGTCGAAGTAGATGGCAAACCAGCGAGTGTTGATTGTCGGAGGCGGGTTGGCAGGGCTGGCCGCCGCCATGAAGCTGGCCGAGCTTGGCGTCGCGGTCGATCTGATGAGCCTGACGCCTGTCAAGCGGTCGCACAGCGTCTGCGCGCAGGGCGGCATCAACACCGTCAACAGCACCACGCGCCAGCAAGGCGACAGCGAGTGGTTGCACTTTGACGACACGGTCTATGGCGGCGATTTCTTGCAACACCAGCCGCCGGTCAAAGAGATGACTGAGTGGGGGCCGCGAATCATCGACCTGATGGACCGCCTCGGCGTCACCTTCAACCGCACGCAAGAGGGTTTTCGCGACCATCGCCGCTTTGGCGGCACGCTTTACAAACGCACCGCGTTCGCTGGCGCCACCACCGGCCAGCAGTTGCTCTATGCCCTCGACGAACAGGTCCGCCGCTGGCAGACTGAGGGCAAAGTAACCAAATATGAGTTCTGGGATTTTTTGGCGCCGATCATCGACGAATCGGGCGTTTGCCGCGGTGCCGTCGCCCAGGACATGGTGACCATGGAAATCCGCGCCTTCGCGGCTGACGCGGTGCTGGTGGCCTCGGGCGGTTGCGGATTGATTTACGGCCGCTCGACGATGTCGATGGCCTGCACGGGCAGCGCTGCCGCCCGGTGCTTTCTAGCGGGAGCCAAATACGGCAACGGCGAGTTCATTCAAGTCCATCCCACCGCGGTGCCCGGCGCCGACAAGCTGCGGTTGATGAGCGAGAGCGCCCGCGGCGAAGGCGGCCGAGTTTGGGTGCCGCGCCGTCCGCAAGACCCACGCGATCCGCGACACGTCCCTGAAGCCGAGCGGTACTACTTTCTCGAAGAGCGATATCCTAAATACGGCAACCTGGTGCCCCGCGACATCGCCACCCGCGAAATCTTCAACGTCTGCACGCACGAAGGGCTGAGCGTCGAACACGACCGGATGTGCGTCTATCTCGATCTGACCCACCTGCCGCGGGCGGTGCTCGACCAGAAGCTGGCGGGCATCCTTGAAATCTATGAAAAATTCCAGGGCGTCGATCCGCGTGACGTGCCGATGAAAATCTTCCCCGCCGTGCACTACTCGATGGGCGGCCTGTGGGTCGATTACGAGCGCACTGCGTCGGGCGGCTTGAGAATCGGCTCGCCCCACAACCAGGTGACCAACATCCCCGGTCTCTATGCCTTGGGCGAGTGCGATTATCAATATCACGGTGCCAACCGGCTGGGGGCCAATTCGCTGTTGAGCTGCATCTTCAGCGGATTGATGGTCGCCCCCGGCGTGCAGAACTGGCTAAAGTCGCTGACGGGCAAGGCCGCGGCCGATCAGCCGGCGAGCGTCTACGAGACTGCTCGAAAGCATCAGCAAAAAGCGCATGACACGCTCTTGCGGCGCAGCGGGGGCGGCGAGAATCCGTACTTGTTGCACCAGGAACTCGGCCAGGTGATGACCAAGGCCGCCACGGTGGTCCGGCACAACAATACCTTGCGCGACGCTTACGCCACGGTGAGCGAGCTGGCCGAGCGGGCCGCCAAATGTTCGTTATCGGACACGGGCAATTGGACGAACCAAAACGTGATCTTCACCAAGGCCCTGCGCGACATGTTTCCGCTGGCCAAGGTGATTTTGAAAGGGGCCTTGCAGCGCGACGAATGCAGGGGTGCTCATTACAAGCCCGAGTTTGCTTTGCCCGGCCTGACGGCCACCTCGCCCGCCGAGCACCGCCGCGAAGCCGAACTCTGGTGTGACCAATTCGAGGCGAACACCAAAAAGTGGCTGAAATCGACGATTGCCGTCTGGAATCACGCCAGCAGCGAGCCCGAGTTGACGTATGAAGAGATCGATACCTCGTTGATACCGCCGCGTCCACGTTTGTACGGTCTGGTGGGCGCTGAAGTGATTGAGGAGGTTTGGAAGCAACGTCAGGCCAGTCGGCCGCAGCAGCCGTCCTCCACCGACGGCAACGGCGCCGCGCTCAAGACCGCAGCCGCCGCAGCCGCCTCGTAGGACGGAATTTATTCCGTTCCGAAGCCCAATGCACATGTGTGCCACGGCATCCGCCGCGGCGCGGTTGGCATCGAGCCAACGTGCGACGCAGGTCGCCGCGGCGGACGCCGTGCGAGATCGGGCCGGAGAGCAGATCCGCACGGCGTCCGTTGCAGCGAACCGCGCCTGTGTGTGCGGCGAGTCACTCGCGCTGCAACGGATGCCGTGGCACCCTCGACACATGACCAGCAACTGGCACCACCGACTGCTCGACTTTACCCGGCGGCTCACGCGCCGCCGCTCGTTGGGCGAGCGCGGCGAAGCGCTGGCCGCCCGGTGGCTGCGGCGGCATGGATGCCACATCGTAGCCCGCCGCTGCCGTGGGCAACTCGGTGAAATCGACCTGGTAGCCCTCGAGGGGCGAACTGTCGTATTCGTCGAAGTAAAAACGCGGCAGTCCCAGGACGCCGGGCATCCAAGCGATGCAGTCGATGTGCCCAAGCAGCGCCGCCTTACTCGCTTGGCCGTCGCCTATCTCCGCAAGCACGACCTACTGGAATACCCCGCGCGATTCGACGTGGTGGCCGTCACCTGGCCCGCCCGCCGCCGCAAACCGACGATCGAACATTTTCCTCGGGCATTTGAGGCGGTCGGTTACGACGGGTTATTCTCTTAGGGCCGCGGGACACTAACCCGTGCGCAAGCGAGGCGGCAGACTCACCCTCGGGGTTTTCCTCGCTAGCGCTTCGGGTTAGTGTATCATGCCGTTTAGGTGTCGACTCCCGTTACCAAAGAACGGAATGAATTCCGTTCCACGATAGATGCTCCTTTACTGTGTCCGCCACGGCGAAAGTACGTACAACGTCGAAGGGCGGTTGCAGGGCCAATCGGATACGCGGCTCTCGCCGCTCGGTCAAAAGCACGCGGCCGCCGTCGCGGCCACGCTCGGCAAGTTGCCGATTGAGGCGGTCTACGCCAGCCCGCTGAGCCGCGCGCTGGAAACGGCGCATCCGCTGGCCGACGCGCTGGGCTTGCCCGTCCATTGCGATGATCGTTTGAAAGAGATCAATATCGGTATCTTTCAGGGCACATTGGCGGCGGAGCTCAGCGACCGCTTTCCGCAAGAGGCGGCGCGGTGGCGTTCGCAAGACCCCGACTATCGGATTCCCCGCGGCGAATCGCGCCGCGATTTGATGCTACGGGCCGAAGCTGCGTTTCGGGAGATTCACGAGTCGGGGCTGCGGCAAGTAGCCGTGGTGGCCCACGGCGGCGTACTGGCCGCCGCGCTGAAGGCCCTGCTGCAAGTGCCCGCCGAGCGCAATCCCTTCATGCTCTACAACGGCTCAATCAGCATGCTTGAATGGGACGGCCAGGTAAAACTGATGACGCTTAACCAGACCGATCATCTCCGCCTGGCCGGCTGCGCGCTTGCCACTCGCACCGGCGATTTGAGCTGATTGATTTGGAATTGAAAATCGCTTCAAACTACGGCGTCGCCGTTTCGAACACGTAGATCGTGTGGCCGATGATCGCTTTCGGTTTGCGGCGGCGATAGGGCTTATAGATATCGGCGCTGTCGAGCCAATACCGAGCATCGCCGTTGACGATGTAGGTTCGCCCCCACAGAAAATTGGCGCTGATCGCCACGTGCCGCGTTTGCGGTTCAAACCGTTGCCTTGCTACTGCCGAGTTGCGATCGCGCCTCGCAGGCAACGCCGGCCGATACCGGATGCCGTAGACTTCGGGTGGCACGCGGCCGTAGTACGCCAGGTCGATTTCGTCGATCTGTTCTTGCTCCATGTACCGGCGCAAGCCGATCAGGTCTTGGCCCCAGTCGAGATTTGAATCGAGCAGATAAAAATGCCCGTGGTCTGGCCCACCGCTGAGCCAATTGAAATAGGGCAGATAATGCGGCCATGCTGAAAGAGTGACGAGGGCCAGACACGACAGGCCCACGCCGATACACCACCGCACGTGGCGAGGAATCGACAGGGCCGACGGATCGGCCACGGTTGCCAGCCGGGCGATCCACACCGCCATCATCGGCTCCAGAAAAAGCACGTACCGCAGTCCAATGTTTTTGTGCCGCGCCAATGAAAAGAAAATGAGGAGCAACGCCGCCAGGGCCAGCAGCCGCACTTCCCGCCTTCGCGGCCGCCCGCCCCAAAGCCAGGCCGCAGCACATAACAACAGCACCGGCGCCGGCGTCTTCACGAGCAGGCCGACCACATAGTAGCTCCAAAAGCCGGTCGTGTTGAACTCGCCCAAGAGATACGCCTCGTAGCCCGTCTCGGCGAGCTGCTCATCAATACCTTGAAAGAAAAACTTGGGCAGCGGAATTGGCAACCAGCCGGGCAGAATTGCTTGCAGCGACTTCAAGGCCGAGCTTTGAAAGTCGAACCGTCGCAGCGGCGTAAAGATGCCGTCGCACAAGTATCCCACGTTGATCACGAGCGTGCCCACCACGAGCGCCGCTGCCAAGGCGATCCACATCGAGCGGCGATCCGGACCCTTGCCTACATCCGCACGGCCGATGGACGTGGGGCGCCGCACCCCGCGCCAATCGATAAGCTGCAAGGCAGCGACGATCAGTGGAATCAGAATGAACAGCAGTAGCCCGGTGAGCTTGCTCAGCGCCGCCAGTCCCAATGCCAGTCCCAAGATCAACGACGTATGCCAACGCGGCCGCGCCAGCAGCCGGTCGAGCGACCAGAGTGCAGCGACGATTGCCGCCGTCAGGTAAATATCGGGCGTCACCAGCCGGCCGTGGGCCAACAGGTTTGGCGACAGGCATGCGCAGGCCGCCGCGATCAGCCCGCCCACGGGGCCGTACAGCGATCGAGCATAGCCGTACACCAAGCCGCACGTCAGCAGCAAGGCGGCGATCGAAACGAGCCGCCCCAGCAAAAAGTAATCGTGGTAGACGCCGGGCAGCGACGCGGGATCGAGCCCCGCTTGAAAAAAAACGTTTTCGAACAGAAATTGCCTGCCGCACTGCCATGAGCTGACG
>DATFDL010000362.1:0-9786 GCA_035252155.1 Pirellulales bacterium
TGGCGAGGATGCCCAAGGCGATCCTGAGAAGTGAGGTCAATAAAGCGAGACGAGCGTTCCATCCGCCAAGCGGCCACAGGGCTGCGCGCGGCGCCGTTCGCGGCCGAAGAGCCAGCGACGCTCGGGCGCGAGCCGCGCTAATCTCAGCCACCGCCGCAACGACATTGTCGCTGCCGAACACTCTTGCTCGGCAGACCAGGGCGTCAGAATTTCCCGCCAGGCGCCGCGCCAATGCCATCGCTTGATGTGGATCGGGTCGAAGCCATACCAACAAGCGGCAGGTTCGACCACTCGGCAACCGCGCTCGCGGGCGATCTCGATCAGCCGAGCATCGAGCCTCAACGCCCGCTCGGCCAGCTCGGCCAGCGTCAGCCGGCAGCTCGGAAACAGCACGCTGCGTACCACCCGGAACTGCCAGTCGCGCACGTGATCGAGATTGCAGACGGGCATCCGGGTCATCACGACCGAGGCGTCGAGGGTAGCCAAGCGATCGAGGCATTCTGCGACCCAACTGGCGATCTGCTCGGGCGACGCGCCATAAAACAGATCATTGCCGATGTCGGTCACCAGGGCCGCGGTCGTCGCGGGTGGGCGTGCGGCCAGGGCCCGCCAGAGGCCGCACTCAATGATGCCGGGCAGGGTGCGGACCAGCACCGTACTCTTCATGCCATACGAACGCCCGTGGCCGATGGCGGCCAGCAGGTCGAGCGGCCGGCCCCAGACGCGACAGGCGGTCTCGACGACGGTCGAGATGCCGCGCGTGACGTTGCTGGCGCCCAGCAAAATGACCCGTCGAGCGGGCACCGATTCACCAGCCACGGCCGCCGTAACCGCCCCTATAGGCTTGGAGCATCTGATAGTTGTTCGCCGCCAGCGAGCCGAACAGCAGCAACGGAAACCAACTGCGCGACCGTGCGAACAGGAACACCGCCATTATGATTGCGGTGACCATCGAGATCATCAGCGACTGGCGCATACCGTCGCGGGGATTGAAGTGGACCATTGTCTCCTGCGCGATCTTTCCGCCATCGAGCGGAAAGATCGGCAACAGGTTGATCAATCCCCAAAAGATGTTCAGGTACAGCAAGTCGTGGATCAAGAAGTTTAAGTTGAGCGACGCATACCACTCGAAATCGACGGGGCTGAAGAAGCTACGGTGGAACGTGACTTCGTGGCCCGACAATCGGATCGCGGCGAGTACCGCGCCAGCCAGTACGAACCCCGCCAGCGGCCCGGCGAACGAAACGACAATTTGTGCCCAGCGATTGCGATAGGTTGGTTCATAAGCCGCCAAGCCGCCGCACGAGTAGAGAATGATTCGCGGCCGCCAACCGTAATAGCGGATGGCAACGGCATGGCCGAACTCGTGGATGAGAATCGAGACGAAGACCGCGACCATCCAAATCAGCACGAACTTGGGCGACGCGCCGGGCGAAGCGCCGAGCAAAAGCGTGATCAACCAAAACCACGGATGCACGCGCACCGGCACGCCGAAGAACGTGAAATGCACGTCATAGCGCGTCGGCGTAGGCTCGAGAAGAAGCACGGTGGCAATGAGGTAAAAGTTGTTATTTTGTGCAAGCATCATCGTAGGACGACCTTCCGAGGTCGTCCAGAGCGCGCCCAAAACGGTCTCGTGCTCCAACAACCGTGCATTGAACGGTAGGAACACCCGTCGTGCCGTGGGTGCCACGGCATCCGTCGCAGCGCGCGCGACGTAGCAATCCGCACAAGCGTGTTTGCTGCGACGGACGCCGTGCGAATCGGCTCGTCGGCCCGGAATTTCAAGCCAACCGGCACGGCGTCCACCGCGGCAGTTTTTCATCGCGCATTAGGCCGACGCCGATTGCGCCGCCGTGGATGCCGTGGCACCCCGACCCGGACGCTCAATGATGATTTCCAGCAACCACCTTCAGCCGTCGCCCCCACTTTGCTATGCTTGTGCCATGACTGAGCAGAAATTAGCGATCGAGCCGTTGCCACGCAGTCCCGAGCTGATGTCGGCCGGCGACACGGGCTTGCTGGTCGTCGATGTCCAAGGCAAGCTCGTCTCGTTGATTTCCGGGCATGAGCGGATCGTTTGGAACATCCGCCGGCTGCTCGACGGCGCCAAAATACTCGGCGTCGCGGCGGCGGCGACCGAACAATATCCCCAAGGCTTGGGAAACACCGTGCCCGAGTTGGCCGAGCGGCTTGACAAGATTCCCGACAAGCAGAGCTTTAGTTGCGGTGCATGCCCCGAGATTTTTCACGATTGGGAGCAGCGTGGGATTTTTCGGGTGCTGGTGGCCGGCATCGAGGCGCATGTCTGCGTGCAGCAAACCGTGTTCGATCTATTGGCGTCTGGCCGGCGCGTGTATGTGGCGGTCGATGCCATCGGCTCGCGGTTTGAGATTGATTACCAAATCGCCTTGCGCCGCATGGAGTCGGCCGGGGCGACCCTGACAACCACCGAAGCCGCCCTCTTTGAGTGGTGCGAGCGCAGCGGCACGCCCCCGTTCAAAGAAATCAGCCGCCTGGTGCGTGAATCGCCCCCCGGTGAGTGACGAGGGGGCGAAGGAGCGACAAGGCGAGGGGGCGAAGAGGCGAGGGGGCGAGGGGGCGAAGAGGCGAGGGGGCGACATTAAGGAGAGCCGAAGTAGGGATTTGCTGAACCCTGAACCCTGAACCCTGAACCCTGAACCCTAAATGCCCGCACCCGTTGCTCCTCCGATCCGTCTGCTGCTCGGTCCAGGACCGAGCGAAATCCATCCCCGCGTCTTGGCCGCGATGGCCGAACCGACCGTCGGACATCTCGACCCGTATTATCTGTCGCTGATGAACGACATGCAGCAGTTGCTGCGCGGCGTCTTTCGCACCGAGAACAAGATGACGCTGGCCGTCAGCGGCACCGGCTCGGCGGGCATGGAGTGCTGCGTCGTCAACCTCATCGAGCCGGGCGATTCGATGGCCGTTTGCGTCAACGGCGTCTTCGGTGGGCGAATGGCCGACGTCGCCGAGCGGGCCGGCGCCAAGGTGATCCGTGTCGAGCGTCCCTGGGGCGAAGTGTTTGAGCCGAGCCACTTGAAAGACGCCCTGAAGGCCAGGCCCAAGGTTGTCGGCATCGTGATGGCCGAGACTTCGACGGGCGCCAGCCAGCCGCTGGAAGAAATCTCGAAGCTCGTTCACGATGCCGGCGCTTTGCTGTTGGTCGACGCCGTCACGTCGCTGGGGGGCATGCCGGTCGAGGTCGATGCCTGGCAAATCGACGCCATCTATTCAGGCAGCCAAAAATGCCTGAGTTGTCCGCCGGGCCTCGCGCCCGTTTCGTTTGGACCGCGGGCGATGGAAGCGCTGTCCCGCCGCAAGAGCAAAGTGCAAAGCTGGTATCTCGATCTCTCGATGCTCGCCCGGTATTGGGGCGAAGAGCGCGTCTATCATCACACGGCGCCGATCAACATGACCTACGCGCTGTACGAAGCTTTGCGGTTGCTCGACGAAGAGGGATTGGACAAGAGCTTTGCCCGGCATGCCCTGAACCACCAGGCGTTGGCCGCGGGGCTGGCGGCCATCGGCATCGATTATGCCGCGGCCGAAGGCCATCGTCTGCCGACGCTCAATGCTGTGCGCGTACCTGCCGGCGTCGACGACGCCTGGGTGCGGCGCGAGTTGCTCGTGCGGTTCGGCATCGAAATCGGCGCCGGCCTGGGCGACTTCAAGGGCAAGGTCTGGCGGATCGGCCTGATGGGCCATGCCTCGCGGGCCAAAAACGTGCTCGTGTTTCTGGCCGCGCTGGAACAATTGCTGGGCGAGCAGAAGCACCGTTTTCCGGCCGGGGCGAGCATTGCCGCCGCCAACGCGGTCTATACTTCACGCGGCCCGCAATGAGACAGTCGGCGCGGCGCGTCGGTGCAAAATGTGGGATAGCCGCCCTCGGCTGTCTTTGGTCGCCTTTGGCGACCGCCACCCAGCCGAGGGCGGCTGGGCCACATGCCGATTTCGATGCCGCCACATGTCGCACTTATGCCCGTGTGAAGTATAAGGGCACTGCCGCGGATCTACGCTACTGGCTCGTCTCGCGCCGCATGATCGATACGGCCTTCAACGTGGTCGATCCCAGATACTTCGGTACCGGCAGCCAGCTCACCGATTTATACGGGATGGTCACGGTCACCGTGACGCTTTGTCCGTAGGGGGCGCTGCTGGGCGGATCGGGCGAGACCGCCGTCGTGGCGCCGCTGATGCCGGCCGCGCTGAGATAATTGTTCACCGCGTTGTCGACGTCGGTATCCTGCGCGCCGTCGAGCACGCCGGCCCGGGCGCCCTCGTGCGCTGCGTTGGTGAGCAACTCCTCGACCATCATGGCCCGGGTGAACTCGATGACTCCTAGCACGACGAGAAAGAACGCCGGGGCCACAAAGGCGAACTCCACCGCCGCCGCGCCCCGTCGCAAGCCGTATCGCTTCGTCCTCCGCCGCATCGGTTTTCTCCAGTCAACCTTCATCGCGTCAAGTCTACGTTACGTCAGGCTGGAAAGCCTGACCTACTGTGGCGGCGTCGATTGTCGCATCATCGACGTGCTGGCCGTCAGCGTGGCGCCTCCCAAAAACCACGGCGCAGGCACCCAGCTCACCGAGTTATAGGGAACGCTTACCGTCACGGTGACTTGCGTGCCCGAGGCGCTGCTGCCGGGGTTCTGGGGCGAGACCGTTACCGTGGTGCCTGAAACATTCATCGCCGATAGATAACTATTGGCGGCGGCGGTCACGTCGCTGGTGGTCGAGCCATCGAGGATGCCCACGCGGGCGCCCTCGCGGGAGGCGTCGGTCAAGACTTCTTGCACCATGATGGCGCGACCGAACTCGATCGCGCCCACCATGAACAAGAAGAAGACCGGCGCCACCATCGCGAACTCGACCAGCGCGGCGCCTCGCCGCTCACGCCCTCGCCGGTTTTGGTGCTTCGTGCGGTTCATGGGATTGCCTCGCATGGGCTCGGCCTACGTCGCTCAATGAACCAGGAACACCGGGGAATAAATCCCATTCAGGTTCGAGCCATTCGCGGCCCAGCCCGTTCCGCCCGCCCCGATCGCCCCCAGGGTATAGATCGGCGCCTGCTGCACTGTGAGGTGCTTGCTGGTCATCGAACCCGTCAAGTTGACGTCCATCACGCGAATACCGCCGAAGCCGACGATGTCATACGCGGCATTGCCGCCATTGCCGACCACCGAGCTGAAGATCGGGATGATGCGGACCTGCCCGATGATCGAGGCCAGGGCGTCTTTGGTGCCGGCGCTAATGCCGGGCTTAGCCGGCAAATACAAATTGCCGGTGCTGTCGAGTTGCAGTTTGCCGCCATACGACGAGAGATCGCTGGCCGACAGCCCGGATTCGATTTGTCGAACGAGCAGCGCGGTGCCGTTGCCGCCCACCAGCACCGTGCCGCGGTTGCCCGGCGAACCCGTGCCCTGCGGGAAGAGGTTGACTTCCAAGACGCCGTCGGGACCGCTCGTCACCGTGCCGTTGTCGGGGTTGTAGGACCAGTCGTCAGTACCCGAGCCGGCCAACAACGCCGTCCAGGTGCTCTGATCGAGCGCGTACGGTAAGAACATCAGGGCCGGGGTGCTTTGGGTCGATCCCGGGGGCACCGCGGTTGGAATGGTAAAGCCGTTGAAGTTGTTGAAAAAGGCGGCCGTGGCCGTGGCGCTGGTTGCTTCGCCGGTCACGCCAAAGATCTTGCCGAAAAAGCTCGGCACCAGGCCGTTTTCGGACGAGTTGCGGCGGACGGTCACCTGCACCGCATTGTATTGGTTGGCATCGCCGCCAGTTTGAATCGTGCCCGGCTGACTGGGATCGGCCATGTAACCGATCACGACATCGCTCGACGAAAGGCTGGGCGACGCGCCGCAAACCTTGTTGGCCGCGGCATACTGGGCGGCGACTCCCGGCGCCAACTGCGCGTTGGCCGCGGTATTGACCGGCGCGCCCGGCGTCGAGGTGTAGACCAGTTGGCCGCAGGCGGCCAAGGCCGCCGCGTCGGCAGTGCGCTGCAGCTCCGACTGACTGTTGGCCAGGTATCCCAAGTCGACCGCGAAGGCCAGCAGCCCCAGCATGGCGATCATCAACAGGCAGGCCAGCACGGCGACCGCCCCTTTACGCGTGCGTTTCAGGTTGTGCGTGTAGTGTCTCATGGTGCGCTCCTCGTAGTGTCCGGTTGCCCACCGGGCGGACGAGCGCCCGGCGAGCGTTGATCTGAATCGTGATTACTGCGGATGAACCACCTGCGGTGTCGTGTTTTGCTGGATCAGCTTGCCGTTGACGTCATACCAGCGAACCGCTTCGAGCGTCAGCGAGCTCACCAGATTGGTGGCGAAGCTCACGCCCGAGTTGGCCAACGAGACGTTCGAGTCGTATCCGTTCAAATTGGCCAGCGACGTATTCACCGACAGCAGAACATCGCCAGTGCCGCCGAACTTGCCCCAGGTTTGCGAATTGCCGTTGGTTACCTGGAACGAGAGCACGCCGCCCGAAAGCGACATGTTTTGGGTCCAGGTGATCGTCTCACCCGCGGTCTTCAACATGCCGGTATCCGGAAAGTTGCAAGTCACCATCGGGCTGTTCGGGTCCCAGATGTGCATTTGCATCCCGCCTGCCGAATAGTCGGGCTGGGTGTGATAGTTCACATCGAAGGCGCAGTAAGCGTCATCGATGGTCAACGGTGAGATGACGCAGGTCACCTGCGGGCCGTTCACATTGGCGTCGGGCGTTAGCAAGACCAGCGACCAATCTTCCTCGACGCGGTAGACATCGGGGCTGGGGGCTTGGGCGTTTACGGCGCCGACCCAGGCAATCACGCAAGCCACGGCCGGCACAAGCAGCCAACGCGGCAACGCATTAGGAATTCTCGTTTTCATGACACGCGCCCTCCGCAGAAGTGAAGTCGAAACGCGAAGTGATTTTGCCGGCGATACCGTGGCGGAAGTGAATGCCCGGTTCGCCTATTAAAAAGCGTAGTTCACAAAACTGAGATGAGCGGCCGGTTCGCGGAGCGGAAATTGGCCAAGTCGCCACAAGTAGCGATGCCAGAGCGAGATGCGGCTGGCGATGCGACCGCGTCGGAGGATGGCCTTCCAGGCCGTCCGGCTTCGCTTAGGTGGCTGGGGCAGAGGCTGGCCGATGCCCCTACCCCAGCTCCCACCCCTTGCGGTACGGCCGCCGCAAAAACTCCTCGGCGGCCGGGCAATTCTTGGCTTTCAACTGCTCGGCGTCCCACTCCAGGCGCTCGCCAAGCCGATAGGCCACATCGCCCAATAGCACCGCCTCGGTCAGCGCCCCGGAATAATCGAAATTGCATGTCGTCGGGCCGCCCGTCTTGCAGGCGCGAATCCATTCGGCGTGGTGGCCGATCGACCGCTCGATCGTCGGTTCGGGCGGCCGGTAGCCGACGAAATCCGACTCGGGATAGAGCTTCCAACTGCCGTAATCGGCCCGCAGCATGCCGCGCTCGCCCACAAAGATGTTGCCGCCGCCGCCCGTGGCAATGTTGTGAATCGTCGGCGGAATCTTGTCGCCGTCGTACCAGGTGAGCTTCAGCGGCGGCAGGTCGCCGCGGGCGGGAAACTCGTAACGCACGATCAGCCCCAGCGGGCAAGTCTCAGGATGCACCGCCGGACCCTCGGCCTCGATGGTGCTCGGCGCTCGCAGCTTCAAGGCCCAGAACGGCAGATCCATGTGATGACACGCCATGTCGGCCAGGTTGCCCCCGCCAAAATCCCACCACTTGCGCCAGTTGGCCGGCAGGTAGGTGGGATGGTACGGGCGTTCGGGCGCCGGCCCAAGCCAAAGCTGCCAGTGCAAGTGGGCCGGCACCGGCGGAGTCTCTTGAGGCCGGTTACCGCCGCCCCACTCCCGTCCAGCCCAAGTGTGTACCTCGCGCACCGGCCCGATCGCGCCGGACTGAATGATTTCGACCACCCGGCGATAGTTGTCGCTGGCATGGATCTGCGTGCCCATCTGCGTGGCTTTTTTCGACTGGGCCGCGGTTTGCGCCACCAGCCGGGCCTCGTAGACGTCGTGCGTCAGCGGCTTCTCGCAATAGACGTGCTTGCCCAGCCGCAATGCCATGACCGTGGCCGGGGCATGCACGTGGTCGGGCGTGCATACCGTCACTGCGTCGAGATTCGACTGTTCGAGCAGTTTGCGGAAATCGTTGAACTTGGCCGCGCTTGGAAACTCGCTCGCCGCCCGGCCCAGATAGTTGTCGTCGATGTCGCATAGGGCCACGATGTTTTCGCCGCGCACGTTGTCGATGCTGAAGCGGGCCTGGTTGGCTGTGCCGATGCAGCCGATGTTCAGCTTTTCGTTGGGCGAGCGGCTTTCGGCGGCCGGCAGGCTACTGAAATAACCGCCCGCGAAGACGGCCCCGCCTAGGAGACCGGTTCGCTTCAAAAAATCGCGGCGATCTGGGCGGTGCGGCATGGGGGGGTTCTCCGGCGTGGAAGTTGGGCGGTCGAACGACATTATAATAACGTCCAGCCCCGTAGAACGGAATTTATGCCGTTTCCATGTAGAACGGAATTCATTCCGTTCAGTCGGTCGCCGCGGCTGGCGGCGGCAATGGCAAAGGACGGAATAAATTCCGTCCCACGACCGGAACGGAATGAATTCCGTTCCACGTTGGCTTGACAAGCCCGCGCCGCGGCGGGACGATTCTTTCGGAGGACAATCTTATGCCTTTATTCGCGGCCGACGACCTGATGACGGTCATCTATATCGTCATCATGATCGCCCTCCTCGTGGCGGCCATGATCTTTGTGGCGGTGTTTCTCCGGTATTTCAAGTTTTGGATCCAATCGGTCAGCACCGGTGCGGGCATCGGCATCTTCGACTTGCTGGGAATGACTTTTCGCAAAGTCAATCCTGCGGTGATCGTCCGCAGCAAGATCATGGCGGTGCAGGCCGGCTTGGGCGACAATACCGGCATCACCAGCAAAGCCCTGGAGGCCCACTATTTGGCCGGCGGAAATGTGCCCCTGGTCATCCGGGCGATCATCGCCGCCAATAAGGCCAAGATGATCGATCTCGACTTCAAACAGGCCACGGCTATCGACCTGGCCGGCCGCAACGTGCTCGAGGCGGTGCAAACCAGCGTCTATCCCAAGGTGATCGATTGTCCCGGCCGCAACTCGGGCCGGCAGACGCTCGACGCCGTGGCCAAAAACGGCATTCAGCTCAAGGTCAAGGCACGGGTCACCGTGCGGGCCAACCTGCGGCAGTTGATCGGCGGGGCCACCGAGGAGACGATCATCGCCCGTGTGGGCGAGGGCATCGTCAGCGCCATCGGCTCGGCCGAGTCGCACGCCGAGGTGCTCGAAAACCCCGATCGTATCTCAAAGGTGGTTTTGGCCCGCCGGCTCGATTCGCAGACCGCGTTCGAGATTGTTTCGATCGACATCGCCGACATCGACGTGGGCGACAACATCGGCGCCCGCCTGCAGGCCGACCAGGCCGAAGCCGACACCCGCCGGGCACGGGCCAGCGCCGAGAGCCAGCGGGCAATGGCCGTCGCCCGAGAGCAAGAGATGGTGGCGACCATCGAAGAGAGCCGGGCCCGGCTGGTCGAGGCCGAGGCCGAAGTGCCCAAGGCCATCGCTGACGCCATCCGCCACGCCAAGCTGAGCATCTTCGATTATTACAAGCTGCGAAACGTGCAGGCCGACACCGACATGCGCACCGCGATTGCCGGCGGAGGCTCGCGGGCGCCGGCGAGGGTGCAGCCATGAACGCCTCGCCGTTGCTATTGGCCGAC
>DATFDL010000363.1:0-3400 GCA_035252155.1 Pirellulales bacterium
CCGCGCACCCGCCCCATGAGGCAACCGGAGGAAGACGCAAGCGATCCGGCGGCGGTGGCAACTAAGATGAATGCGCGGCGAAACATAGTTGCGATCCGGTGACCGAGAAGGCCACAGCGAACTGTTAGCCGTGGGGGCGGCGCACCAATTTCATCGGCATAAATGGCTTCGCGACGTGGGGGAAATTCCGGCCCTAGCGGGAATCGAGCCCGCCGGGGCATCATTACACTCTGCCCCAGCCACCGGAGCGAAATCGAAAATCCAAAATCAAAAATCCAAAATCGCCAGCTCTATTTCGCTCCGACCAACTGCTTCTTCTTGTCGGCGATGATCGTTTCCTGAATGGCGGCGGGCACGCGGCGATATTTGGAAAACTCCATCGTGAACGTGCCTTGGCCCTGCGTCATGCTGCGCAAGTCGGTCGAGTAGCCAAAGGTCTCGGCCAAGGGCACCTCGGCCTCGATCGTGGCCGTCGAGCCTTGAATCTCGGTCGCCACAATCATCCCGCGGCGGCTGGTCAGCTCGCCCGCCACGCTGCCTTGAAAACTCGAAGGCACTTCCACCTCGAACTTCATCACCGGTTCCAACAACACCGGCTTGGTCTTCAAAAACGTCTCGCGGAAACAGTTGCGTCCGCAGATCTGGAAGGCCATATCCGAGCTATCGACCTCGTGGTACGAGCCGTCTTCCAAAACCGCCTTGACGCCGACGATCGGGTAACCCGCCACCGGGCCTTTGTGCAACGAATCGCGAAAACCCTTTTCGACCGACGGGATGTACTCCTTGGGAATGCGTCCGCCCACCACTTTTTCCTCGAAGATAAAGGTTTCTTCCTCGGCCTCATCGTCGGGAATGGGCATCATGCGGCCGACGATATGGGCATACTGCCCGGAACCGCCGGTCTGCTTCTTGTGCTTGAAGTTGTATTCGGCCTCCTTGGTGGGCGCCTCGCGGTAGCTCACCTTGGGAGCGCCGACCTCGACCTCCACCTTGTACTCGCGGCGGATCCGCTCGACGTAAATATCCAGGTGCAGTTCACCCATGCCGGCGATCAGCGTCTCGCCCGTCTCTTCGTCGGTGACCACGCGGAACGTGGGGTCTTCCTTCGTGAAGCGCTGCAGGGCCTTGCCCATCCGGTCGGCCCCGTCGCGGCTCATGGGATTGATGGCCATCTTGATGACCGGTTCGGGCACAAACATGCTTTCCAGCGTGCAGTACTTGTTCGTGGCGGCGTAGGTGTCGCCGCTGGCGCAATCGACGCCCATCACCGCCACAATGTCGCCGGCGCCGGCTGAATCGACCTCTTCGCGCTTGTCGGCGTGCATCCGCACGATGCGGCTGAACCGCTGCTTTTGGCTGGTGCGCTGATTGAAATAGCTCTCGCCCTTGGCGATCGTGCCTTGATAAATCCGCATGAACGTCAACTGGCCATACGGATCTTCGACGATCTTGAACGCCATGCCCACGAACGGCTTTTCCGGGTCGGCCGCCAGCGGAAACTGCTGTGTGGCGTCGGCGTGATTCTTGGCTACCACGTTGCGGTCGAGCGGCGAGGGCAGGTAACGCACTACCGCATCGAGCAGCGACTGCACCCCCTTGTTGCGATAGGCTGTGCCCATGAACACCGGCGTCAGCTCTTGCGTCTGCACCGCCTGGCGAATGAGGCTGTGAACCAGTTCGGTGGGCGGTTCTTCTTCGGCCAAGAGCAGCTCCATCAGTTCGTCGCTGTACATGGCCAGCGTTTCGAGCATGTGATGGCGTTCGGCCGTGGCTTCGGCCTTCAGCGGCTCGGGCACCGGCTCGCGGCGCACCTTTTCGCCGTTGTTGCCGTCGAAATAGACCGCCTCCATCGAGATCAGGTCGATGATGCCCTCAAAATTATCTTCTTTGCCGATGGGTAACTGCATCAGCACGGCGTCGCAATCGAGCTTTTCGTGCAGTTGCTTGACCACGCGGCGATAATCGGCCCCGGTGCGGTCCATCTTGTTGATAAAGGCCAGCCGCGGCACGTGATAGCGTTTCATCTGGCGATCGACGGTCATCGACTGCGACTGCACGCCGCCCACCGCGCAGAGCACCAGCACGGCCCCGTCGAGCACCCGCAGGCTACGCTCGACCTCGACCGTGAAATCGACGTGGCCGGGCGTGTCGATCAGGTTGATCTGGTGGTCGTTCCAATGCACCGTGGTGGCGGCGCTGGTGATGGTGATGCCGCGCTCGCGCTCCAGGTCCATGTAGTCCATGGTGGCGCCGCCTTCGCCTTTGACCTCCTGCATGCGGTGAATCCGCCCGGCGTAGTACAAGATGCGCTCGCTCAGGGTCGTCTTGCCCGAATCGATGTGCGCCGAGATGCCGATGTTGCGAAGAGTTGCCAGGTCCATGTCCGAGTCTCAAAAAACAGTCTGTCTAGGGCTTTTTTCGCCGCGTGGAACGCCCCGCGCGTCGCCTGCCCCTCTGAAAATGCCAAAGCTAGCTATTTTATCCCTTTTGGTCGGCCGGCAAAGGGCAATTTATCGACACGGAGCAAATCTTGCGCGGATTTACCAAAAAAATCCGCCGTACAGGCCCTCTTAGCGAGCCTGTGGTCCGGTTTTTCGAGTTTCCGCCGCCCCTACGCCCGGCATGCGCGAACCAAGCGGTATGGATCGTATGGACGGCGCGCGGGCAAGGCAAGGCGGGCTTATGCAAAAAGCTGGTCGACGGCGACGCGCCAGCCCGGCACGGCTGGCTCGGCATCGGCAAGTTGTCCCGCCGAAAACACCGTCGGTCGATCGGGCGAGTCGGCCCGGTATGAGCGAATGAGCCCCACCTTGGGATCAACGTCCCAGACGACGAGCGTGCCCGCCTCAAAATAATCGGCCCGCTTGGCGGCCATCTCTTTCTCCGCCGATTCGATGTAATCGCCCTTGCTGCGCACCTCGACGGCCAGCACAGGAGCCCCGTCGATGAAATCCATCTCGTCAGCGGGAAGCGAACCGACGAAAAACGCGGCGTCAGGCGAGAACGATTCTCGCCCCGACGATAACTCCGCAACCGTAAAACCCACGTTGTCGGGAAGCGCCACCCCGCGGCGAGCCGCTGAGGCGTAATCGTCAAGGCTGCGAAAAATTCGTCCCCCAACCACGCCCGGACGGAATCCTGTCGGCATCAGATGAACGATCCTCCCGGCGACGAGCTCGGCCTTACCGCCCGCGCGGTGCAAATCGTCAAGCGTGGCTTCGTGCCGAACGTCGAGTGACATGGTTGAGAACTCCGAGATACGTTACCGTATCAGTATATCACTAGGTCGCGGAAAGCCGAGCCAAAGAACGGCGCGGCATCGCGCGGCTACGTTTTTTTTCTGGTGCGCGTTGGCTTTTGCTGCGAGGCTTGACCATTCGGCGTAGGCGCATCGGCTAGT
>DATFDL010000364.1:0-11761 GCA_035252155.1 Pirellulales bacterium
GCACGCTCGGCGGGTTCAAGAGCAGCGTGTGGGCGGTGGCCTTTGCGCCGTCCGGCCAACTGCTGGCCACCGGCAGCCACAGCGATTCGCTCAAGCTCTGGAAGAACGGCTGGGTCGAGGCACTGCCGCCCGCTCCGGCCGCCGCCAAGCCCGCCGACCCTACCGCTAGCGCCAGCAAATAACCGCCGCCGGAACTCGCCCCCTCCGTACATTCGAGGTCAGGCGGCCACGATGCGGAAGGCAAAAAAATGGAGGGCAAAAAAATGGGGAAAGAGATCAATAGATGAAGGCGGAGCGTTTTCGCCCCCCATTCTATTTCCGTCGCTCGTTCCGTTTTATCCCCTCATTCTCCATCTTTTTGCCTTCCATTTTTTGCCTTCGACAAGGTGAGCGCCGACTTCACTCGGTCTCCGCAAACGCATAGAGATCTGCGGCCGTGCGGAGATAAAGGGTGTTGTCGGCAATTGCGGGCGTAGCGGCGCAGCGCTCGCCCAACTCCGAGTTCTTGGCCGCGACCACCGCTTTGTCGGCGCCGGCCTTTAATACGGTTATGGCGCCGCCATCGAGCGACGTGAAGTAAATGTGGCCGTTCGCCGCCACCGGCGAGGCGTAGTATCGACCACCAGCGGCGACACGCGCTTGATAGATTTGCTTTCCGGTCTCGGCATCGTTGGCGATGACGATGCCGCCGTCGCGGACCATGACGTACTGGCCGCGATACAAGATTGCCGAAGCGACATAGGGCAAGCCCTTCGTTTTCTTCCAAAGCACGTGCGACGCGGTAATGTCGCCCGAACCACCGGCCTTGAGGGCAAACGCGCTGTCCTTGCCCTCGGACCACATTTTCATGATTGCTTCATATTCTTCTCGCGTGATCGTGCCGTCTTTGTTGACATCCTGGTTGTCAAAGAAGCCTTGAAACGCCTCGCCTCCCTCGGCCTTTGAAATCGCCCCGTTCTGGTCTTTGTCGAGGTTCATGAGCAGCGCGTCGAAGGTTTGCATCGTTTGTGTCCCCTCTTCGCCGCCGGACGATGAACCGGCGAAGTAGAGCTTGCCATCGGCAACGACCGGCGAGGCACAACAGCCCGACGGCATGCTGGCCACCGACCAGCGCTCTTCGCCTGAATCGAGATCGTAGCCGATCATTCGGGCGTGCCCGCCCGACACCACCTGCTTGCCGTGGGCGGTGTCCCACACGACGGGCGTACACCACGAGACCGGCGAGACTCGCTTCTGCTCCCATTTCGGCTGGCCCGTCATGGCGTCGAGCGCGAGGATTCGTGAAAGGGTTTTCGACTCCTTGATCTCATCCCGCACCAGTATGACGAGACCGTCGGCCAGGATCGGCGAGACTCCCGAACCAAAATCGCCGCCCGTCACCACCGTCGGCATTTCGAACCGCCAAAGCTCCTTGCCCGAATGGTCGTAACAAAACAGCCCGCACGAACCGAAGTAAGAGACGATGCGCTGTCCATCGGTGGCCGGCGTCGATGCGGCGGGGCTGCCTTCGACTTTGTGATAGGCCTCAATCTTTTCGGCCGGAGCTTCGGCACGCCAGGCCTCGCTGCCGTCGGCGCGGCGGTAGGCGATGGTGTAAAGCTTGCCGTCATCGAATGCCGTGATGACGAGCAGCTCGCCCGCGACAATCGGCGACGAAATGCCCGGCGGAACGGGCACTTTCCATTTCACGTTTTTATCAGGGCCAAACTCGACGGGCGGCTTTTCTCCCTCGGCCACGCCCGAACCATTCGGCCCGCGAAACCGCGGCCACACCAGCGAATCATCGGCGGCTACGCCCACTGCTGCGAACGTCACGACCCAAGACAGCGCGATCAATATTCTCATGATGGTCCTCGCGATCGAATAGAGCGGTTATCATATCCGCGCGGAAAACAGCCCGCCAGCGTGTACCGCAGTGGATTGCTTGGGTCTTCGGTAGCTGACTTCGTGAGAAGTCAGGCTGCCACGGAGTTCCGGCCGGAATTCTTACGAATTCCGCTACGGAGCTTTGCGATTGTTACGCTGTACGGCACGATCCACACTGGCGATAATCGGGACCGCCCTAGTTTCGCGTCAAAAGGAGCCCGCTCCATGCACCGCCGCACATTTCTCGGCACGGCCTTGGCCGCATCGACCCTATCTCCTTTGTTCGCGGCCGCACGCAAGCAGCGGTGGGACGACGCGGCCGACGTGCTTCAGCGGGCCGTGGCGGCCGGGCAAGTCGAGGCCGCGGTGCTTCATGTGGCGCAGGGCGATCAGTCGTACACCCGCCACTTCGGCAAAGCGTCTTCGGACGATGCGATGTTCTTGCTCGGCTCGATCTCCAAGCCGATCAATGTGACGGCCGTCATGACGCTGTTCGACCAGGGCAAGTTTCAGCTCGACGATCGCGTAAAGAAGTTCTTGCCTGCGTTTACCGGCGACGGCCGCGACGACGTGACCATCCGCCATCTGCTCACGCACGTCTCGGGGCTGCCCGATCAAGTGGCCGACAACAACGAGTTGCGCAAGCGTCATGCCTCTTTGGCCGAATTTGCCGAGCGGGCCGCCCGAGCGCCTTTAGGCTTTGCCCCCGGTTCACAATACAGCTATTCGAGCATGGGCATTCTGCTGGTCACGCAGATCGCGGAAATCATCAGCGGCTCGGACATTCTCACGCTGGTCGATCGCGGCGTATTTCAGCCGCTGGGCATGAAGCACTCGGCCCAGGGGCTCGGTCGCTTCAAGCTGGCCGACATGGTGGCGTGTCAAAGTGAAGGCGCTGCGCCCGAATCGGGCAGCGGCGATCCGCAAGCCAGCGAGTGGAACTGGAATAGCGCGTATTGGCGGAAGCTGGGCGCGCCTTGGGGCGGCACGCACGCTTCGGCTCCTGACATTGGCACATTCCTATCCGAGTTCCTGCGCGCGGATGGCAAAGTTGTGCGCAAAGAGACGGCGCGGTTGATGATCCAAAACCACAATCCACCCGGCCTCACCCCGCGCGGGCTGGGGTTTGCCGTGCGCCAACAGGCCGGCAGCCCCGGATGTTCCGAGAAAACCTTCGGCCACACCGGCTCGACGGGTACGCTGTGCTGGGCCGACCCCGCCAGCCAGACGATTTGCGTGGTGCTCACGTCGTTACCCGCGCGGGCCCTGCGTCCACATCCCCGCGAGCTCGCCGCCGACCGCGTTGCCGCCGCGGTCCGCCGCTAACTGCGGTCGTTCGCATTGAACCGCGCAAGCTTGATTCCTCGGCGTTTGCCGCCGACAATGAGCCAAACCATGAAACACAGCTCTGTTCCCACGCTGATTACCAATGGCCAGCTCATCGACGGCAACGGCGGTCCGCCAGTGAATGACGCCGCAGTGATGGTCAAGGAGGGGCGCATTGTGTTTGCCGGTCGCAAAGAGGCGGCGCCCGCCGTGCCGCCTGATGCCCGAACCATTGATGCCCGCGGCGGCACGATCATGCCGGGACTGATTGAGGCACATTTTCATCCCACGTATTTCAATGTCGCCAAGTTGGAAGATCTCGATATCAAGTATCCGGTCGAGTATGTCACGCTGCTGGCGGCCCACAACGCTCGGCTGGCGCTGGAGTGCGGCTACACGGCGGCGCGGTCGGGCGGAAGTTTGTTCAATATCGATGTCTGGCTCAAGCGGGCCATCGAAAACGACGTGACCAGCGGTCCGCGGCTGGCCGCTAGCGGACGTGAGATCTGCGGCGTCGGTGGGCTGATGGATTGGAACCCCGATTTCCGCAAGATCGGCATGGAAGGGCTGGTGCTGCTGGTCAACGGGCCGGATGAAGCCCGTGCGGCCGTTCGCAAACTGGTGAAAGATGGAGTCGAGTGGGTCAAAACCTATCCAACCGGCGATGCCGCGGCGCCCGACACCAACGACCATCACACGCTCTGCATGACCTTCGATGAGATGCACGCCTGCGTTGCAACCGCTCACAACCACGGGCTGAAAGTCACAGGGCATTGCCGGGCTACCGAGGGCATCAAGAATGCCTTGCGGGCCGGTTACGATACGCTCGAACACGGCACCTTCATGGACGACGAGGCGCTCGACCTGTTGCTGACGCGCAACACGCCGGTCGTGCCCGCTCTGTACTTCGAGAAGGTGAGCGTCGAACTCGGGCCAGAGTTTGGATTGCCGCAGGCGGTGATCGACGGGCATCAAGAGACGCTCGAAGCCGGGGCCGAAAGCGCCCGCCGCATTCTGCGGCATGGCGGGCGGCTGGGCATGGGCGGCGATTACGGTTTTGCCTGGAACCCGCACGGCGACTACGCCAAGGAGCTGGGCTTCTTTGTCGATTACGTCGGCCTCGGCCCGCTGGAAGTCATCACCTGCGCCACCCGCACCGGGGCGCAGATCATGGGCCGAGACGACGAGCTCGGCACCCTCGAAGCCGGCAAGCTGGCCGACGTGCTCGTGGTCGATGGCGACGTGCTGGCAGACATTCATGCGCTTGAAGATCGCGGGCGGTTCATCGCGGTGATGCAGAACGGCATTGTCAAAGCAGGGCGATTGGCCGAAACGGCGACGCAAGAGTTTGAACAGAACCAATGAAGTTCTCATGTTGAATCGCCACCTAGCCTGCGTGCTTCTCTTGCTGTCGGCCATTGCCGCTCCGCGTGCGGCGTTCCCTGCCGGCGAGGCGTCCACACCACAATCGCTCTTCGCGCGCGAGAACCTGGTGGCCTGGTGCATCGTGCCGTTCGATCGCCGCCAGCGCACGCCCGAAGACCGGGCGGAGATGCTCGCGCGACTCGGTTTTCGGCACTTCGCTTACGATTGGCGGGCCGAGCACCTGCCGACCTTTGAACGCGAATTACAAGCGCTGGCCAAGCACGGCATCGCGCTCGACGCCGTCTGGTTCCCCGCCGCGCTGAACGACGACGCCAAAACGATTCTCGCGTCCCTCGAACGGCACAAGATTCACACGCAGCTTTGGATCACGATGGGCGATCCCGCGCCTGGGGGCGATCAAGCAGCCAAGGTCGCCGCGGCCGCCGATCTGCTCAAGCCCATCGCCGAAGAGACCGAGCGAATCGGCTGCCAGATCGCGCTCTACAACCATGGCGGCTGGTTCGGCGAGCCGGAAAACCAGCTTGCCGTCATCGACCGCCTCGGTCTGGAGAACGTCGGCATTGTCTACAACCTGCACCACGGGCACGATCATCTCGACCGGTTGGAAACGTTGCTCCGTCTGATGATGCCGCACTTGCTGGCCCTCAATCTCAACGGCATGACGCGCCAGGGCGACCGTTTCGGCCGGAAGATTCTGCCGCTGGCACAAGGCGAGGTCGATCTGCCGCTGTTACGGACCATCTGCGCCAGCGGTTATCGCGGGCCGATCGGCATTCTCGGCCACACGATGGACGATGCCGAGGAGCGGCTGCGCGACAATCTCGACGGTTTGGACTGGTTGGTAGCGAACCTTGCCGGCAGATCGACAGCGCCGAGGCCGACGCCCCGCACGCCGGTGGGTGAGGCACCGTCCTTGCCGGCCGGGCAATTTCGCGGGCGGCTGGCCGAAGGCAAGCCCGATTATCGCCAGCCGCCGCTGACGGTCGAGTGCCGCGCGAAGCTGCTATCCAGCGATTCGTACAACATTCTGGTGGCCGGCGACACTAAGCAATCGGGCGCGCATTGGGAGCTGTTCAGCATGGCGGGCAACGGCCTGCTGACTGCCTATTTGCCAGGAATGAAGCCTGACCATGTGCGTTCGCAACGCAAGATCTGCG
Source organism: Pirellulales bacterium (assembly GCA_035252155.1). GTDB lineage: Bacteria > Planctomycetota > Planctomycetia > Pirellulales > JAICIG01 > JAICLL01. The sequence continues at coordinate 5,736 of DATFDL010000364.1, forward strand.
ACGGCGCGTGGCATGACGCGGCCATGTTATATGAGGCCGATCGCGTGCGGCTGGTGCTCGATGGCGAGGTCGTTGCCGATCAACCTGTCGAATCGGCCGGCAAGCCGGTTGTGCCCGGCGGATTGGGTATCGGACGGCTGGCCGAAGGCGGGCTGGGTTGCCACGGCGAACTGGCCCATGTGCGCTTGACCCGAGGAATTCGTGCTGGGATGCATCGTGGGGCCGATGCACCGGCGGCGGATGGCGACACGATCGGTTTATGGATCATCGGACCGGCGCAAGGCGATCTGCAAGACAAGTCGCCGCTGAAGAACACCGCGAAGGTGACAGAAATCCTGCCCACCACGCAGGGGCCGGTGCCCGCGGCGCAGGTCAACTTCGAGCTGGTCGGGGCGCAGGGCGCGGTCGAGCTGATCGACCGCTCGCGCACCGACGCCTATCTGGGAGTGAAAGTCGACGGCGAAGGCCGCTTGTTCGTTGGCGCTCGCGAAGTGGTGTATCGGTTCGCGCCCGATCGCGGCGGCTTCAAGCTGCGCCAAGAAGTCTGCCGGCTGCCGGCCGATTCGATCGTCATGGGCCTCGAGTTTCGCGGCGACGATCTGTATGTGCTCGCCAACAATGCGCTGTATTTATTGTCGAACGGACGGATCCAGGCCGGCGTAAGACCCCGGCGCATCTTGTGGGGCTTGCCGCTCGATCTACATGTCAGCTTTCACTGTCTGGCGTGGGGGCCCGAGGGCGATCTGTATCTGACGCACGGCGATCCGCTCTTGAACTATGGCGACTGGAACCGCCCCGACCACTGGGGCCACTGGACGCTGTACGCCGGTCCCAAAGCCGAACCGGTGCCATATACGGGCGTGGGCGCCGTGCTGCGCGTGCGGCCGGATGGCAGCCGCGTGCGCGTGGTGGCCGGTGGGCTGCGCGGACCGGTGGGATTGGCGTTCGACCCGCAATGGAACCTATTTACCAACGATAACGACCACGAGAGCCGGGCAGATCTCTACGCACCCGCACGGCTATTGCACGTCACGCCACACATCGACTTCGCCTGGCCGCGCGGCTGGATCGCTTCGAAAAGTCCGCGACGTTCCGATCTGATCGAGCCGGTCACGAATGAACTGGGCCGCGGCGTGCCGTGCGACCTGCTGTGGCGGTCCGACGCCCAGGGCGCCGACTCACTGTTAATGGCCCGCTGGGATCAGATGTCCGTGAGCCGGTTCGCTGTGCAGCCGCGGGGCGCCAGTTTTTCGGCCCAGGGAGAGCCATTTCTGGCGGGCCGCGATTTTGCCCGGCCCGTCGGCATGGCCATGGGTCCAGATGGGCGAATGTATGTCACATCGCTTTATTTGGGAGGCAATGTCGGGTCGCCTCATTGCTACAGCGATTTGGTGATGATCTCGGGCAATGAAAGTGCGCCAGCGGCGCCACGTCTTGCCACGGCGTCATCGGCCGAGTTATGGGAAGAGCTTTCGCATCCTGATTTACTGCGGCGGCAGCGTGCCCACCAGGAGATCCTGCGTCGTGGCGGGTTGCGCGAAGCTGCCAGGAAATTGCGCAAGGCGTCCACCGACGACCCGGCGCAGGCACACTTGCCCTGGCTGCTCGCGGCGGGCGGGCTGGCCGAGGCGCGCCGGCTGCAAAGTACGGCCGCCGACGATCCTCGCGCCGCACGACGCGTGCAGGCCATCCGTGTCTTGGCCGAATTCAAAGCAATTGGCGCCCCTGATGATCTGTTCATCACGGCGCTCGACGACCGCGCCCCGGCCGTGCAGCTTGCCGCGCTAGCGGCGCTATTCGATCGAACGAAGCCGCTGCCGACCGAGAAAATCGCACGCTTGGCCGCCGGCGACGATACCTATCTGCGCCAGACTGCCGCCAGCTTGCTGGCCCAAAGGGCGCCGATCGACGATCTGGCACGGCTGACGAAATCAGACAACGCAGCCATCCGCCGGGCGGCCGTGCTGGCGCTGGGCTTTCGGCTCACGGTCCCGCCGCACGACTTCGTTCCGCCCGAACAATTGCCGCTGAGTTATCATGCCGGCAACGCTTCATTCAAGTTGGCGTTTGCCGATGCGGACCAGCCGGTCGATTTGCGTGCTCTCGGCCGGGTCGGCAGCTTCACGACGGCCGACTGGTGGAAACTTGCTCCCCGCACCGCCGATCGACAAGAAGCATTTCATTTGCTCGTCGCAGCGTTGGACGACACGATCAGCGAGGTGGTCGAACAAGCCGCGTATTTTCTCTCGCTCTTGAACGACGCGCAGGCCGAGCCGCTCATTGCCGAGGCCCGCCGCCGGGTGCTTGCCCGGCAAGCGGCGAATTTTCCGCCACGCAACCTAAGGCGGGCGTGGGTTTTGCCAGTCACCGACGCTGAGTTCACCCTGGAAGAAGTCTCGCCGCCTGAGCGCGGCCCAGTCGATTTGGCGGCGACCTATGCGATCGGCTCCGAGGGAACGGGCTGGAGAGAAGCAGACCTCGGCGAAAGTTGGCTGACCAACTCGTCGGCCGGCCGGCAACCCGTCCGCTGGTATCTGTACTTCCAACTGCAAAGCACGTCGCGTCGCGCGGCGGCCATCGAGCTTTCCGGATGCGAATCGCCGCGGTTGTGGCACAACGGCCGGGCTGTGGTCCCCACCGGCGCGTCGTTCGCCCTGGAGCTGCAATCCGGCGGCAACGATTTCCTGGTCCGCGTTGACTTGCAAAAATCGAAAATCCAAAATCCAAAATCCAAAATCGCCCCATTCTTCCGCGCGGCCTCAAGCGTCGTCGCTGGAGTTCCAGAAAGACTCGACGCGGGCTTGCTGGCCGAGCGGTTGAAGCAAGCGGCCGCCGGGGCCGATCAGGTGTCGGCGGAGTTGCTCACGACGGATTGGAGTAAAGGGGCCGAGCACGGCGACGCGAACCGCGGGCGGGCGCTGTTTGGTTCGTTGGGCTGCGTCAAGTGCCACGGGATCACGCTCGAACAAGCCGGCGGCGGCGCGCCCAACCTGGCCGGCATTCGCCGCCGCTTCAACACCGCTTACGTGGTCGAGTCGATTCTGCTGCCAAGCAAGCAGGTGGCCGATCCTTTTCGCGCTGCGACGCTGCAGTTGGCCGATGGCCGCACGCTGACTGGACTGATATTGGCCGACGCCGAGACGCATCTCGAGTTGCTGTTGCCCGATGCCAGTCGAATGACGATCGCCATCAGCGAGATCGACGAAAGATCGCCGAGTTCCGTTTCGCCCATGCCGTCTGGGTTGGTCAAGACCGAGCCAGAGCTGCGTGACCTGCTCGCCTACCTTTTCAGCGACAGCCCGACGCCGCCCTAGGCCGAGCACACGCACGCTCGCCAGCGCCGCTAGCGCGACAGTAAACGTGCCAGCAATTCTGCTCGCGAATGCACGCCGAGCGTGCGGTAGATGCTGCGGAGGTGATTGTGCGCGGTGTGCCGACTGATGTTCAGCTTGCGGGCGATTTGCTTCTCGACCAGGCCCGCTAGCGCAAGATCGAGCACCCGACGCTGGGCGACGGACAGCTCGTTGACCGCGGCCCCGTGGCCTTGTTCTGTGGCGAGCGCCAGCGCGTGCGTGCTGGCCGTGTCCAACGACGACCCGCAATCCAGCTCTTGGCCGTCTGCCTGGGCAATGACAAACGATACTTGCCCAAGTCGAAACGCCTGCCCAAGCGCGCGTTCGGCCATTTCGACGCGCATTCCGTCAACGAACATGCCGTTGCGGCTGCGCAGGTCTCGAACCTCGACACGCCCCCCAGAGACGCGAAGCTCGGCGTGCCGACGGGAAATGGTCGGATGCGGCACAATCAGGTTGCACCGCACCGAACGGCCGCAAAGAAACGTCCCATCGCCGACGACAAAGCCCGGTACCGGCAAGCATCGCGGCTGATTCAACAAGGCCAACATGACATCCACCCGCGGCGATTTTGTGGAAAGCAGGTTCGAGCGCCGCGCGAGAGCGGGTGAAGGGACTCGAACCCTCGACATCCAGCTTGGGAAGCTAGCGCTCTGCCAACTGAGCTACACCCGCACGGCTTTCATTCTAATGGGTGCCGATCGGTAAGACCAGCAATCGTCGTTGTCCTCCCGCCCAACCGCCGCCTGCTTCCCCCGCTTCCCATCTCCCCCGCTTGGCGTCGCCCCTGCTCCCCTTCTCCGCGTCTTCCCATCTCCCCATTTCCGCCGCCGCCGCCGCGCGCCCGGCTTGTGTCGCACTGCGAATTTGGGTATTTCTACGCCGCCCCTCTTCAGCGAGCTCGCCACCGCGACTGCGCGCGTGCGCGCCTCGGCCTGAAGTCGGCGTCATTTCTTCGCTTCACTTCCCCACCCTCAAAGCACGGAACTTCTCTCGATGGCCGATGCCTGCTTCGATCGGTGCGCGCGTTTCTGCGCCGCCGCGGCGCTAGCGTTCTGGATGCTCGGCGCTCGCCCGACCAACGCGCAGATGATTTCGCCCGATGCCCTGCCCGGCGACGACAATTCGCTCGTTCTGCCCTCGAAGCAGGCCAAGCCCGTCACCACCAGCGACAAGCCGCGCCGCGAGTTGCCGCCTGGCGTCGGCAGTAGCAGCGGCCTGCTGCCGGCCGGCTTGAACAATCATGACGCTACATTGCCGGCCGGCTGGAACACCCGCGGCGGCCCGCCGCCGGCGCTCTCCGGCAGCGTGCCGAAGCCCGGCCTGACCGGCCTGACGGGAAAGGAAATCGTCGTCGGCATCAAGTTCATCGGCCTGGTCACCATGAGCGAACAAGCGGCGCGGCGGAACGTCAAAACCATCGAGGGACGGCCCTTTCATCAGAAAACGGTGCACGACGACGTGCGGCAGTTGGAAAAGGCGGGCCTCTTTCCCGAAGTCAGCTACCAGCGCGTGGGCGACCATGGCATTGTCGTGATTTTTTCGGTGGTCGAGAGACCCACGATCAGGTACATCAAATTTCACGGCAACAAGATCCGTCGGCGGAGCTTGCTCAAACAATGCGGCCTCAAGGAAAAAGAGCCGCTGAGCGTCCAGGCGGTCCAAGAAGCCCGGGGCCGCTTGCAAGACTTTTACCACGAGAAAGGCTTCAACAACGCGACAGTCAAGATCATCGAGGGCGACAAGCCCGGCGACCGCGGCGTCGTCTTCCTGATCAATGAAGGGCAAAAGCAAAAAGTCTTTTGGGTCGAATTCGAGGGCAACAAGATCGCGTCCGACGGGCAACTGCGAACCAAAATCAAGTCGAAGCCGCCGCTGCTGTATCTCTTCAAGGGTGAAGTCGATCGCCAGCGCATCGAGGAAGACGTCGCGCAAATCACCGACTATTACCGCGGCCTGGGGTTCTTTAGCGCGCGGGTCGGTCGCGAATTGATCTACGACGAAAAGCAAAAATGGCTCACCATCCGATTTGTGATCGACGAGGGCCCGCGCTCGAAGGTGGGCAAGGTCAAGTTCGTCGGGCCAAAGGTGCTAACCGAGGAGCAACTGAGGGCCGACCTGAACATGACCGAAGGCAAGTTTTTCAACGGGGCGAAGTTCGAAAAAGACAAAACCGCCATCGAAGACAAATACGGTGCAAAGGGCTACGTCTTCGCCGTGATCCAGCCCGACATTAACTACGACGAAAGGCCCGGCGGCGATGTCGACCTGATCTATCAGATCGAAGAGGGCAAACCGTGCGTCGTGTCGCGCGTGAACATCAAGATTCACGGCGACAATCCGCACACCCGCCGCAACACCATCCTCAACCGCGTCTCGATCCATCCCGGCGATCTGCTGAGCACCAAAGAAGTGCGCGACAGCGAGCGGCGGTTGCGGGGATCTTCGCTATTCCTCAACACGCCGGGCAATGAGCCGAAGATCACCTTCGACCGTCCCGGCTTAGGCGACGAGAACAGTATCGCCGAGCGGCCCGGCGGCACGGCCGGCCCGGGTGGTTTCCGAGGCCAAAGTCCCGATCCAGAGCCGCCGCTCGCTGCTCCGCGCAGGTCCGTTAAGTCGCCTTTCGCTCCGCGGAAGAACGTTGCGCCGCCTAAAACCCGCCCACCGTTT
>DATFDL010000365.1:0-4270 GCA_035252155.1 Pirellulales bacterium
GATTTTGCCGCCGGAGATGAAGATCGGTTTGGAATACTTTTTCCACTTGGGCCATCCGGAGCGGCGGTGGGAGTTCTGGGGCAACAAAGCGAGGTCGGTGCTCGCCTTCGGATCGGCAGCCGAGGCTCATGCCCGGCTGGATTATTTCGTCACCGAAGCTTGCCGCTGGGAATCATTGCCGCGGCCCAAGATGTCGACCATAGCCGACGACATCGAGCAGACGGAAATCGGCCGATTTCAATTGACGCGGAGCGGCCGGCTGGTCCATTTGGACGTGGCCATCGACGGGCGACGCCATCGAGACATCCTGATACGCTGGGCCGACCACGACGCCTGGGACTGGGGCGAGAAGCGAAGGCAGAAACGGAAGTCGGATAAGTAGGTGACTGACTGCTTCCGACAAATATGTATTTAACACTGATCCACGAATCGCTGCTGGTTGCTGCTTACTATCGCGGCGGCAACCCCGACGACGGCGTGTGGGGCTCCAACTGCGATCAGGTCGTCGCGTTGTCGCTTTTTTATACGGGAGAGATTCCATTCGAGGAATGCGCCGAGCGATTCTCGCGCAGATCCTATGTAGGGGGCCTTTATGACAGCAATGGTCAATTGAACGCCACGGTCAAGACTCGTTATCGAGCGTTGATCGAGCTGATTCGCGGGCAGCCGGATTTGATCCAAGGCGGAGGCGATCTGAATAGGCCGGCAGACCCGACCTACACTTCGTGTCGCTTGACGCACGCGGGAGGAGAAATTGCAGCGACGCTCATCAGCAGGTTCCCGCGAAAACCAGACTTTCCAAACTGGCCGGATCGATGCGCGTTCTCAGTGTGAGCGCTCAACGAAATCGCTGCCGCGGCTCACTCGTAGCGCACATCGTCAAGATAAAACACTACGGGCTTGCCTTGCCCGGCCACTACCCAGGCGAAGCCGGTGATGATTCGTGACAGATCGCACTGGCTGACGTCGATCGTGAATTGCTGCCATTCGTTGCTGAGCCGCGCCTTTGGAATCTCGCCTTTGCCGCTGTCGTGATAACGCTTATCCGCGCCGAGCAGGCCGAACTGAATGCTGACCACCTCATCGCCGCGCTCGCCGCGGGCCCAGAACGTCAGCCGTTTCGCGCCGCCCAGGTTCCAGCCGCCGGGCTTGTCGCCCCAGTTGCCCGCCGGATGTTGCCAGACCACGCCGCCCCATCCGTCCGCCGCCTTGAACTCGGCGCGCAGGCACGTTCGGCCGCCGTGCGGCTGCGTCGCGCAGTCTTCTGTAAGCGAAATGTGCTTCGTGTCGCCCATCCAGCCGGTCGGAACAAAGGGCGGCCGTTCGCGGTCGGGTTCGTCGTAGATCACCAGCGGCAGCTCTGCCTTGCGGGCGGGCTTTGGCGCCCGCTCGCCTTTGACCAGCAGCGGCAGGTTGCCAACTGCGGCGCCTCCATGAGCATCGTAAACATACGCGAACAGTCGATAGCCGCCGGGGCTGTCGGGCAACTTCACTTCGGCGTGCTCATTATCGGCGGCGGTGATGGCCTCGGGAAACGTTTCGGGCGCGGGTTCGACGTCGCCGCCGGTCCCCAACACTTCAGCCTCGGCGCTTAAGACCCAGCGCACGCTGAGTCGGTCGCCTTCCGGATCGGCAGCCTGTAAGCTCGCCCGAGCGGTCGCCCGCGGCTCAGCCTGGTCCGGTCCTTCCAAGCTGAGCTTGTCGATAGCCGGACAGCGGTTGGCCGGCGCCTTGCCCGACCAGAGCTCGGTCATCGTATCGACCGCCGCCAACTTGCCGCCGTCCGCGAGCAACATGCCAAACCAAGTGGCCGTCGCTTCCTGCTTGTGCCCCCAGAGAAAGGCATACGAACCGAGACACTTGCCCGGCTGCGCGGCAACGGCCCCTTCATAAGCCCTGCGGTAGTATGACGCTTTTTCGGTGCTCGTCAATTCGGGCACGACGCCCCAGCCGTTCTTCTGCGACTCCCAAACGCCCGGCGGGCCAAACTCGGTAACGATGTACGGCTTCGTGCCGCCCGCGTTGGCGTAACGCTTGCCGAGCGACGCCACGCCGCCGTAGCTATTGATGCCGATGATATCGATGTTCGGGCAAAGCCGATGCACGTTCTTCACGCGGTCGCCGCCTATCTCGGCGATGACGGTCATCGTCGGGTGGTTCGGATCGAGCTGTTTGACCAGCGCCGCGATATTGTTGACCGCCGACCAGATGGCGGCGTTGTCGCCGCGCTCATAACCTTCCATCTCATTGCCGAGCCCCCAGAGAAGCACCGCGGGATGGTTTTTGTAACGCTCGACCGTCTTGCGCACTTGTTCGAGCTGAGCGGCCACCTGGTCGGCGTTGTTATAATCGAAACCGTGACGTTCGTGTCCCAGCCAGATGCCTACGGCGACGGTTAGTCCCAAGCGGTGCGCTTCGTCCAGTTTCTGTTCGAGGTGATCGGCGCCCCACGTTCGGACGCAATTGCCGCCGGACTTAGCGAGCAGAGCCAGCGAACCATCGCCCCCCGCCCCACGGATGAAGTAGGGCTTGCCGTCGCGGAGCAATTGATGCCCGTCTGCCGTCCGTTCCAGGTGCACCCGCACGGGCTCGCGATCAGCGCCACTTGTCGTACGCGGCTGAGCCGTCGAGAGTACAGCGGCGATGCACACGCAGCAGAACTGGATGGTCAGTCGCATCGAAGTCGATTATCGCAATGGTGGCATGAACGAGGTTATCCACCTTATTGTGTTGTCAGAATACGTCGACGTCCATCATTGTGCCCGTGGCGCCATCGTAGCCGGGCGGTCATAGCTCTGCGTGAATCGGCCTTGACGGGAATTGCCGTCTGCTCTAAATAACCAAATCTAGTCAACCAAATCAGTGCTGCGGAAAGGAGTCTGCCAGCATGGCCCGGCCGGCGGCCAAGGTTCTTACGAACCGCGAATGGGAAGTGATGCAGGTCTTTTGGAAGCGCGGTGAAATCACCGCCCAGGAGGCCCGCGACGAGTTGGCGCGCATGGGCATCGACCGAGCGTATACCACCGTCGCCACGCTAGTGCGCATTCTCACGGAAAAAGGCTTTTTGAAGCAAACCAACCACGAACGGCCGTTTTTGTTCGTGCCCGTGCGGTCGTATGAAGAAGTTTCGCGCCGACTGCTGGGCGATTTGCTCGAACGAGTGTTTGAAGGATCGCGCGAACAGATGCTCGTGCGTTTATTGGAACAGAAAAAACTCACGCCCAAAGAACGCGCCCGGCTGGAGAACTTTTTACGGGAGAATCAAGGATGAACGCTCTGGGTATCGTGCTCGCCTGGATGTCGCTGCAAGTGACGCTTTTTGGCATGGCCGGCGCGGCCGTGTACTTCGTGGCGCGCCGCATTCATCCGGGCTGGGGCGCCGCGCTGCTGAGCGGCGTCTTGCTGCTGACCGTGGGCATCGCAGCCCTGTCGATCAGCCCTTGGCCCCGCTGGCTGGCGCTAGCCGATGGTCGAGTTGCCGCTGGGCAATCACCCACGGCGGCTCGTGCTTCGACGGCGGCCCTTGAACAACCGTGTTCGACGCCCGAGCCAACGAAGGGCATGGCGAGCGAAACGCCGCAACTGGCTGGCGATTCGGGAACGGCAAGGCATTCGTTCAGCTTTTTATCGGCATTCTGGGCCCAGGTTCGCGGCAGATTGGCTGATCCGTCGCACGCCCCTAGTGGCGCCACTCCGTCGCGGTGGCCGGCCTGGTTGGCGGCCGTTTGCCTATTGGGCATGGCAATCGGCCTGGCCCGGGTGTTGCTCGGCTTGCTGGCCCTGGCCAAGCTGCTCGACGGCGCTCACCGAGTGACCGAGCCGTCGTTGCTGAGTCTGCTCGAACAGCTCCGCACGCAAATGGGCTGCCGCAGACCGATCGAACTGCGAGAAATGACCGATGGCAGGTCCAGTACCTCGCCGGCGGTGGTAGGATGGCGGCGACCGGTGATCCTCTTGCCCGCCGAGTGGCGCACTTGGAGCGCCGACGCGCGCCGGAGCATCTTGGCTCACGAAATCGCCCATGTGGCCCACGGCCACTTTTTGATGTGGCTAGTGGCGCAGGCAGGCGTGATCATCCATTTCCACAATCCGCTGGTGCATTGGCTCGCCAGTCGGTTGCGGCTGGAGCAAGAGTTGGCCGCCGATGCACGCGGCGCGGCGCTCTCCGGCGGCGCGAAAGCCTATTCCATCATCTTGGCGCGGATGGCCCTCCGACAAGACACATTACGAACGTCATGGGCAGGATGCCCATTTTTCCCCACTCGCGGCA
>DATFDL010000366.1:0-16649 GCA_035252155.1 Pirellulales bacterium
GCAAGAAATAAAACTAAATGCTAGCATCTCACTCGTTTGCCTCACCCAGTCCGCACGCTAAACCCGAAGACCTGAACCGACTTAAAAATGGGCGAACACCCTACATAATTCGGCGTTGGGTGCCACGGCATCCGTCGCAGCGCTAGTGGCGGCGATCACGCAACGCACGTTCGCTGCGACGGACGCCGTGCGGATAAACCTTGGGTGGGGGTTTTAGGGCTGGCTCAACACGGCGTCCACCGCGGCGGTTTCCGTCGCGCGTCAGGTGGATGCCAACCGCGCCGCGGCGGATGCCGTGGCACCCAGCAGCCAAGCGATTACCTATTTCGATCACATCAACTCGCAACTGACAGGGCACTAGAGCCGCTCGCCGGTCCAGCTCGGTTCGACCAAGCGCATCGTGCCGGCGTCGTCGCGGCCGCGCATGCCGCAGCGCTCAAAAGTCTCGTGCGCCCGTGCCAAGCGGTCGCGGTCGAGCTCGACGCCCAGGCCCGGCCCCTCGGGCAAGCGCATCCGGCCGCCGCGGATCGCCAGCTTCGGACCGGCGATGAGATCGGCGTCGTCGGGCAGCCACGGATAGTGCGTGTCGCTGGCCAAGGTAAGCTGTCCCAGCGACGCGGCCAGGTGAATCATCGCCGCCATCGTCACGCCCGTGTGGCTGTTGCTGTGCTGGCTTAGCTTCCAGCCGGCTGCGTCGGCCACCGGACCGAGCGCCAGGCAACCGGCCATGCCGCCGAAATAATGATGGTCGCATAGCAACACGTCGATTGGCTGCACGCGAAACGCCTCGCGCAGGTGTTCAAACCGCGTCACGCACATATTGGTGCTCATGGGCAGCTCGGTCGCTCGGCGAACTTCGGCCATCGCGGCCTGCCCGGCGACTGGGTCTTCGTAATACTCCAAGGGCAGCGACTTCAACTCGCGGCCGATGCGCACCGCGGTTTCGGTTTTCCAGCGCCCGTTGGGATCGATCCGCAGCAAACAGCCGTTGCCTAACCGCTCGGCCATTGCCCGCATAGCTGCCAACTCGACCTCGGGCGAGAGCACGCCAGCCTTGAGTTTGAAAACGCGAAAGCCCCACTGCTTGCGGAAGCCGTCGGCGAGCTCGGCCAAAGCCTCGGCCGAGCGCACTTCGCCCCAGTGGTCGAGTGCCCGCGCGCCGGTTCCGCGGCCATCGACCATGCGGCGATCGGCCAGCAGTTCGGGCCGGTCGGCGGCGTATCGAAAGAATAGATAGGCGGCGAATTCAACCTCCTCGCGAACAGGGCCGCCCAGGAGTTCGCATAGCCGCCGGCCCGTGGCTCTTCCGAAGGCATCGAGACAGGCCAGCTCGATGCCGGAATAGCATGACTCGGACAATGCCTTGAGCGCCGACGCGAACCGGCGGTAGCCAAAGGCATTCTTGCCGACCACGACCTCGCGCGCTTTTTCGAGTGCCTCAGTGACGCGCTGGCCGCCGTGCGTTTCGCCGATGCCGGTCACGCCGGCGTCGGTTTCAAGCTCGATGATATTCCGCAGAAAATACGGACCGTGGCAGCCGCTGGCGGCCAGCAGCGGCGGGTCGGGCAACGCAACCGGCGTGATCTTCAGACCGGTAATCGTGAGCGGCGCCGGGCGGTCGGCAATCGGTGGCTCAGCGGCGCCGGCGGTTGTGCCCGCGGCCAATCCGGCGGCATGCAATGCGATCCACTGGCGACGATTCACGAGAGCTCCTAGGTAAGGTCGGTCATCCATCGACGGAAGTGATACAGCGGGGTGCCATGGCATCCGTCGCAGCGCAAATGACGTCGCGATGCATGCACGCGCGTTCGCTGCGACGGACGCCGTGCGATCTGCTTTCGGGCCCGATTCCCGAGTCAATGCCGCACGGCGTCCGCCGCGGCGATAGGCATCGCGCGCCGAGTCGACGTCAATCGCGCCACGGCGGATGCCGTGGCACCCAGTGATATCTCCAGGCGATCATCGAAACCATCGTTTCACTTCAAATACGAATAAAGATCTTCTGCCGCCACAGCCAGACGCAGACCAGCCAAAACGTCAGCAGCACCAACGCCATGCGGACGATCGGCGCGTACACTGGGTCGAGCCAACCATACAAGCCGAAGAGGTTTTCGCCCAAGTGCCGCTTGAGCGTTTCGGCGGTCCAGCCGCCCAGGAGCTGGCTCATGCAGTAGACGGCGATCGAGTTCATGCCCACCACCACCAGCGGCCAGGCGGCGCGGCGGAAGCCTGCCATATCGACGATCAGATAAAAGCCGGCCAGCATCCAAAGCGTCCAGCCGGTGCTAAACAACGCCCACGAAGGTGTCCAAATGCGCTTGACCGACGGGCAGATGCCATAGTGGTCGAGCAGCCAGCCCGCCGCCAGCGATGCTCCGCCCCAAACCACCAACACCGTGAGCTTGGCTACCGGCCGCCAGGGCGCGCGCATCAGCCCGCCCGCCACCAAGCCGAAGATCATCGTGGCCAGCGAGGGGAAAAAGTTGAGCGTGGTGTAGCCGCCCTCGTTGAACTCAAACGGCTTCTCGCGCGGGAACCAATTCAAAAATACCCGATCGGCCGCGGCGGCCACGTTGGTGTTTTTGTCCCAGTGGGCGGCCAGGCCGGCCAGGTAAGGCCCTTTGGGCACACCCACCGCGGCATAGTTGAAATCGGGCGGCGGGGTGGGATAGGCGTAGAATAGGCCCCAGTCGGCGATTAGCACCAGCGCGGCCGCCGCAAGCTGAATCAGCACCGGCCGGTTCCAGAGCAAAAACAAGAACGTATAGCCCAGCCCGATTTGACAGAGCACGTTGGTGAAGATGAAGTCCGTCCGCGCGCTCCAGTTCGAGGTAAGAAACACGCCCAAGGCCACGAGCACTAGCGAGCGGTACACCGCGTGAACGAACATTCGCGCGTAGCTGTCGCCGCGGGTCGCTCGCGCGGTGTAGGAATAGGCCATCGCCACGCCGACCATGAACATAAACGAGGGCTGAATCAGGTCCCAAAACGAACAGCCCGTCCAGTCGACGTGGTCGGTTTGATTCCTGAGAAATTGCCAAACGCGGCTATCGGAAAACTCCGGCTTTCGCGCGACTTCGGCGATGCGAAAGCCGGCCGAGGCCATCGCCAGCATAATGAAGCCGCGATAGGCGTCCAACGACACCAGCCGCGGCGGTCGGGCCTTCATGGCGTCGGCCGGCGGCTCGGCGTAGCGGGGTTTGGGGAGAGCGGGCGTTTTGCTGGCCGACTCTTCAGGACGACCCGCGCGTTTCTCGGGCTTGTTGATGGTGCTCATTCGTGCGAGTCGCTATTCGTTACGAAGCGGCACTTTCTCGGAGGATGGCCTTCCAGGCCGTCTGGTTTCGTAGGATGGGCCTTCCAGGCCGTCTACTTCAGCACATGGGCCTCTGACGCCCAGCATAGCACGCCCGCCGCCCGACCGGCAAACCGGCTACGTTTGGAAAAAGTTACGGACGACAACCGGCGTGTTAAATTGACCTCATGGCATCGCCGAAAGCTGGGGCGTTCTTGAACGGAGCGATCACCAACGCGCTCAGGCTGCCCCGTACTACGAATATCGCGATCAAAGCCTTCGAACCGTTCAAAGTGCTGCGTGAAGACGAGTTATCCACGACAGCGCGGGAAAAACTACTCGGCGCGTTGGAGTCGTGCCGGGAGCAAGGCTTCCAATTCGCGTTCTACTCGACCACCGAACAGCGCGGTCCGAATGAGGCCTATTCCGCGCGCTGCCTGAACGAGGAAGGCACGATCGCCGCAGTCGCGATTTGGGTGCGCGTTCGCGTCCAGCACCTCGTCAAGGAAAATTCTATTTACTGTTTGGAGTCTTGGCTCGACAATGGCACCGTACTCACCGTGAGCGCGATCACGTGAGCCAACATTTACTTGCCCGGCCGATGCCTTTGAAAACGCACGGTAAGGGGCGCTGGGCGTCGCGCGCTCGTGGAACGGAATGAATTCCGTTTGGTTTCGGGCGGCGGACGAAGAACGGAATGAATTCCGTTCTACGATAAGCGCGAGCCGCACAGTGCGGGCCGCTCCGCCTGCACCGCGGCCACCGACTTGGCGCTGGTGGCATTGATGTCGCCCTTGTAGCGGCGAAATTCCAGCCAAAGCAAGATGCAGGCAATCACGATCGCCAGCAGCGCGATGCCAAGCAGCACGGTGTACACGTCGTTCTTCGGCCGCTGAACGACAACGCTGCGGCCCGGGGGAGCGGCGGGGCTAGTCAAGTCGGGTTGCGACACGATCGTTTCTCGCAATCGGGGCCAGGCGAAATTCGGGAATCACTTTGCCGACCGATTTGTCGGGCGTGACTTTGACAACTTCGATCTTGCCGATCGGCCGGCTCTGGCCGTTCTGCTGGCGATAGACGTAAGCCTGATGGCCCGTCCTCAGCCCGTCATCGGAGCCGATCGAAACCTCGACCAGGCCGTCAGAGCGGCTGGCCAACACGATACCCTTGAGGTCGGGCGGAATGTCGTCGACCGGTTTGTTGATGTCCACGCCCAGCCGGTCGGCCGCGTCGCGATACAGGGCTACTTGCCGCGAAAGCGCGTCGACGTACGACTTCAACTTCTCCGCGTCGCCTTCGGCTTCGTGCAGCTTGTCGGTGAGGGCCACGGCGTCTTTGAAGCGCTGATCGCGGTCTTCGTGGGCCTGCTGAATCTCGGAGTGCAGGCGGTCGATCTCTTTCAACTTCTCGTCGAGTAATTCCTGGGCGATCTTGCCGGCTTCCAGCGCCTCGCGACTTTGGGTCGTCAGGCCTGCCAGCCGGTTCACCAGATCGTCGCGTTCGGTCTTCAGGTTGCTGTAATCGTTCTGAAGTTGCGCGTTACGATCGTTGCGAGCTTGTGCCTCGGTCTGGGTGTCTTCCTGGAGCTTCTTCAACTGCGCTTGCAGATTGGTGACCTGAGCGCGGGCGTCGGATAGCTTGGCTTTGAGTCCCGGCTGGCCGCCGGTGCCTTCGATCACCTCAAGCCAGTTTTTGTGGGTCGCGTAGACAACTACGGCGAATGTCGCGAACACCAGGCTCGCGACGAAAATCAAGAGCACCAAAATCTTGCCGACAAGGTTCATGTTTCGCTCGTTGTTGGATGGCCGACCGTAGTGTCTCAGTATAACTTCGCGTGAATTGCGAAGTCAAACAAATCGGTCGTCCCATACGGTTTCATGCAAAAAATTGGCTTTCGCTAGCGAGTCTGTAGGGAACGGACTCCGTGCCGTTCCGCGTAGAGCGGCGCGGGGCCGAATCGCAGTTCATGGAACGCCACGGAGGGCGTTCCCTACAGAGGCCAAACGCGAGAACACCGGAGTCGATGGTCATCGCCTCGAGGCGAAAAACCGGTCACGGATGCCGGCGAATCCTAAAAAACAGGTCAATAGCAGGCATCCGCCCGACGCCCAGTCGCCCCAGCGACTATAGAGGCTCGTGCGGCTGTCCAGATGGGGCCGGGCGACGATCACGCCGGTGGCGCGTCGCGGGCCGCGCTCGACGATCCGCCCGGAGGAATCGATCCAAGCCGAAAAACCGGTATTGGCCGCAATCAGAAACGGCTTGCGGCATTCGACCGCCCGAAAGACGCCGCAGGTCAGGTGCAGGTCGAGCTCGCTCGAACCCCAAAACCAGCCGTCGTTGGTCAGGTTGACCAGGATATCGGGCTCGCGGCCGGCCTCTCGCAGCCGCTCGACTTGCCCACGGATGACGTGGGGAATGGCGCTTTCGTAGCAGATGTTGGCCGCCAGCCGGGCGCCCGCGACCTCGAATGCGGGCACATCGCGACCGCAATCGATGCCGGCCCCGATCGGCGAGAGCCGAGCCAGCCACGGCAACTGTTTGGCCAGCGGCACATATTCTCCAAACATCACCGGGTGGGTCTTGTCGTAACGCGGCCCCAGGTGTCCTTGCCGATCGACGAACAGGGCCGAGTTGTAACGCTCCGGCTCGCCCGGCCCAAAGTGCAGCGTGTCGATGCCGAGCAACAGCGGCGTATGCAGCCTCGCGGCCTGTTCGCTGATCCACTCGCGCCGCCCCTCGGCCACGCGCTCAAACTCGTCTCGCGGGCCGTGCCACTCGGGCGGCAGACGCGCGTCAGGCGTGCAGGTGACGAGCGAGTCGCGGAACATCGTCTCGGGCCAAACGATCAGTTCGAGTTTCGCTCGGCGGGCCAGGGCTTTTTGGGAAAGGTCGAAATAGTGCGGATAGATCTGGTTCTGCAGAACCGGATCGTGCTTCAGCTCGGTGTCGATCGAGCCTTGAATCAGGGCGATCGTCGGTCCCTGGCGACCAGGGGATTGACTGAGGCGATAATGGCCGTAGCCCACGTCGGCGGCCAGCAGCAGCACCAGCGGCACCAGCGGCCAGGCCGTCCAGCGCCGGCCTTCGCCGGGCAGCATGGTGGCAAGGCACGCCGCGGCGAACATTACCAGAAAGCTCACGGCGTATCCGCCGGCCAGGTCGGCGCACTGAATGAGCGCCAACCAGCGATATTGGCTATGACCCAGAGCGGCCATGTTGAAGCCGGTGAGCAGTTGCGATTGAGCTAGCTCGAGCCCCGTCCAGACGACTGGCGCGGCCAGCATCAGGGGCCATCGCAGCCGATGCACCGCGATGCGGCACAAGCCGACAAAAACCGGCAGATAGCAGCCCAGATAGATCGACAGCGCGAGCCAACCGAGGCTGGTGGCGGGGTGGGGCAGCCGCAGCCAGTGCAACACCCCCAGCCAGAAGCCAAAACCGGCCAGCCAAAGCACGGCATACGGCCGCCGCCCGGCCAGCTCACGGCGGCGGACCAGCATCATCCAGGCGACCGGGGCGAGCCACGCCAACGGCCACCCATCGAGCGGCGGAAAGGCGGCGTAGAGCAAGGCGCTACCGGCGAGCGCCGGCAGCCAAGTCGAGTTGCGAAGCGCGGCCCATGGTCGCCTTTCGCTCCGCGAAAGAACGTCCTCTGGCGTGGCGGGAACCGACGAAGGCGCCGCCTGATTCGCCCTGGCGCGTGTTCGTCGCTCGTTCTTGGGGGCTTGAATGCTGGCCATGCGTCCGTCGCCTCGGCAGCTCCGGGGACCGCTCTTGAGCTTAGTCAGTGGTGAATTGGCCTGGGTGCCACGGCATCCATCGCAGCGCGGGTGATGCCACATTCGTGCACGCGCTGCCGCTGCGATGGACGCCGTGAGAACCGCCTGTTCCGCCCGCATTTAGAACCGGTTCTGCACGGCGTCCGCCGCGGCGAAAATGCGTCGCAGGTGTGGTCGACTTCAGCGGCGCCGTGGCGGATGCCGTGGCACCCAATCGTGGCGGCCGAATCTCAGCTTATCACAATGCCGTTCGCCCGACCATCGAGGTTTGGTTACCTAGGTTACGCCGTCTTGGCGAAGAACTCGTCTGACGACATGAAGTCGGCCCAGACCTGCTGTTCGGTGAGGCCGTTGTCCATAGCGTTGGTGAATGCCGCCAGGCCCGAGGGGTCGGACGGACGGTCGAGGAAATCGAGATCGTCGAGGTAGGGCGTCGTGTCGGTGAAGCGATCGTTGGTGTCCGCGCCCGACTGGTAGGTGTCGGTCACGAACTTCTGATGATACTCGTGGCTTGCAAACACCAGATCGGCCACCTGTTCGCGCGAGCTGCCGCTTGCCAGCAGCCCCTCGTAGTAAGCGCGGCCGTTTGGATCGGGCGACCGTCCCAGCGTTGTCTCAAACAACCGATTGACGAATCCATCGTTCGTGCTGCCGGCTAGCGTGAAGAACTCGGGCGTGGCGACGAAGGCGGCTTCGGTCTGTTCGAGCGTCTCGTCTCCATTGAGTTTGCCCTGCCAATAGGCCAGGCCATCCGCATCGGCCGTCCGCCCCAGGTATTTCTGGAACATGCCTTGGGCCAGGTCGGCACTCAATTCCGTCGGCATGGCGGCCTCGATGATCGCTTGAGCCACCTGCAACCGTGTCTGGCCGTGGTCGAGCATGGCCGACCAGAAGGGAATGGCCGATTGGTCGGCCGGGCGGTGCAGCAGATCACGATAGATCTCGGCGATGAAACGCTCATTGGGTGTTCCCACCGTTCCATCAGGCAGCAGTTCTTCGGAAATGTGAGCGCTGCTCGCCGCGAAGGCCGACGCGGTGTCGTCTTTAATCTGCACCGAAATCGGGAACGTCTGCTCGTCGAGGTACGTGTGCGAACCGACGACGGTGTAGGTCGTGCCCGACTCGCTCACGGTGCCGGTCGACGTGGCGCCGTCGCCCCAACCGATGGTGGCCGTAAAGCCGCTGGCCGGCTCCGCTCCATTGCCGTGCTGAAACGTTGCGACTGTAACGTCGGAAATTGCCGAACGTTCGTGGGCGGTGATCGTCACCGGCGAGATCGAGAACGACGGCTCGCTGACCGTCGCGGCGGCGGTGGCCTGTGCCGTGCTGCCGCCCGCGTCGACGATCGTGACCACGACGCTTCGCGTTCCGTCTTCGGCATAGGTGTGCGAGCCAGTCACGTTGAAAGCGCCGCTGCCGTTGGCCGCGACAGTGCCGGAAGTCGTGCTGCCGTCGCCCCAGTCGATGGTGGCCGTGTAGTCGCTCGCGGTGCCCTTGGGATCGGCGTCGGTAAACGTGGCCACCTTGCCGCTGAAAGCGGTGTATTCGGGCGAGCTCACGGCGACCGCCGTGGCGCTGAGCGTCGCATCGGCGACATGTGCCGTGCTGATGGTGTCGGCCGTGCTGCCGCCGACATCGGCAATCGTCACGGTGATCGTGCTGGTTCCTTCCTCGGTGTAGGTGTGATCACCAGTCACTTGAAAACCACCGCTGCCGTTGGCCGCCACGGTGCCCGAGGTCGTGCTGCCGTCGCCCCAGGCAATCATGGCGGTGTAATCCGAGGCCGTGCCATTGGGATCGGCGTCGGTGAAGTTGGCTACGACGCCTGAAAACGAAAGACCCTCGGTGGGCGCGATCGTCGCGCCGGTGGCCGCCAGCGCCGCGTCCGCGACGTTGATGATCGCGGTGGCCGTACCGGTCGAAGTGTTCGGCGTGTCGTCGGCCAACACAATGGTCGCCGTTTTCGTTCCCTCCTCAGCGTAGACGTGGCTGCCGGTGACCGTGAATGAGCCGGGCGTGCCGCTGACGGTGCCCGAGGTCGTGCTGCCGTCGCCCCAGTCGATCGACGCCAGAAAATCAGCCGGAATGTTCGTCGGATACGTCGTGTCGGTAAACGTGGCCAGCACGCCGCTGACGGTCGCACCTTCGGTACCGGCGAGCGTCGCCGCCGCGCCAGCCATAAGAGTGTCATTATCGGCGACCGTCGCCGTGCCGGTCGCTGTTGCCGTCGCCGTTCCTGGCGAGTTGTCGATCAGCGTCACGCTCAACGGAAAGCTTCCTTCCGACGCGTACATGTGCACGCCGCTGACAGTGAAGGCTCCCGTTGAGCCGGTGACGGTTCCGGAGGTAGTCGTGCCATCGCCCCAGTCGATGACGGCCGTAAAATCGCCGGCCACATTGCCGGGATAGCCCGCGTCGGTAAACGTCGCCACCGTCCCGGTAAACGTCGTCCCTTCGGTCGCCGCCGCTGAGGCAGCGCCTGTCAGGGCGTCGCTGTCGCTCACTTCGACAATCGCCGATGTCGTGGCGGTGGCGGTCGGCGTCGCGGCGGTCTCGGTCGCGACGACCGAAATGGTGAACGCGCCTTCGTCCGCGTAGGTATGATCGCCGGCGATCGAATACAATCCCGCCGCACCGGAAACGCTTCCCGTGGTGGTCGTGCCGTCTCCCCAATTGATTGTGGCCGTGTAATCGGCCGCGGGGTCGGTGCTGCCTGGATCGGAAATGGTCGCGACGATGCCGGAGTTTGCGACTCCTTCGGTCACGGCGAACGTGGTAGCCGCGGGGCTGACGGTCAAACCACTCTCGGCGATGTTGGCCATGGCCGTGGTGCTGGCGGTAACTGAACCTGGCAAGTCGTCGACGATCTTCGTGGTGATCGTGTAGGTTCCGTCGTCGGTATAGGCATGGCTGCTGCTGACGGTGAATTTGCCGTCGCCGGTGGTCGACACGGTGCCGTTGTTCGAACTGCCGTCGCCCCAATCGACCGTGGCAGTAAAATCGCCGGCCACATTGGTCGGATAACCGGTGTCGTTGAAGACAGCCACCGTACCGCTGGCGGTGGCGCCCTCGGTGCCGGTGATTGTGGCAGGCGTCGCCGACGGGGTGAAAGCATCGGCTTCGATGACGGTAAGCGTGCCGGTCTGTGACAGGCTGGTCGTGCCGGGTGAGTCGTCGGCCAACGTCGCGACGACCGTATACGCGCCTTCATCCGCGTAGGAATGACCGGCGACCGAAAGCGTGACGTTGCCCGCCCCGTCGCTCGTGATCGTCACGTTGCCCGCGCCGGTGGTGAACGTCGTGCCATCGCCCCAGTCGAACGTGCCCGTGAAATCCGACGCCGGGTTGCTCGCGTATCCGGCGTCGTGAAACACCGCCGCAGTGCCGCCGAGGGACTCGTTTTCGCTCACGGTGCCCGTGGTTACAAAAACGGGTGTGAGCGTATCAGCCTCTGCGACAGTTATACTGTCGGGGTTGGGACCGATGGTAAAATTCGCGCTGGGCTCGGTCACGGTCACATTCAAATTGCCGCTGAATTCATCGGCGTAGGTGTGGTTTCCCGTAACCGTGAAATTGCCGCCGCTGCCGGTGATGGTGCCGGTCGTCGTGGTTCCGTCGCCCCAGTCGATGGCGGCCGTGAAATCGCTGGCGGTATCGGGACTCCCCGCATCGTTGAACGTCGCCACCTGCAGGCCGCTCAGGGCAACACCTTCCGTGGCCGTCAGGGGGGCGGTGCCCGAGAGCGCAAACGCTCCCTCTTTCACGCTGGCGGTATTGGTGGCGGTCGCCGAGACGGTTCCGGGGGCGTCGTCTGCCAGAGTCGTGGTGATGACGTAGCTGCCGTCTTCGGCGTAGGTGTGCGTGCCGCTGACGGTGAGATCGGACCCGCTGCCGCCCGTTACGGGCACGCCTACGTCGACGGTGCCGTCGCCCCAGTCGATGGTGGCCGTGAAGTCCGAGCCGGGATTATTCTGATAACCGCTGTTGGTAAACACCGCCACGTTACCAGTAAACGACTGTTGCTCGAAGGCGTTGACGGTCGGTTGAGCGGTCGAAGGAGTTGGCGTATCGGTCTCGGTCACCGTGCCCGTGCCGGTGAACGTGGCCGTGGCGGTCCCCGGCCCATCGTCGGCGAGCGTCACGTGGATGAGAAAGACGCCTTCATCGGCATACAGGTGTGTGCCCTGGACGGCCAAGCTCGTGCCGCTGCCGTTCACCGTGCCCGTGGTCGTCGCGCCGTCGCCCCAGTCGATGGTGCCCGTGAAATCCGAGGCCACCGCTGCGGCGTTCGTATTCGTGAATGGCACGATCACTTGGAAATTGGGATTGTTCTCAGATCCCGTGCCCGAGACGTTGGGCGGCGCCGTCAGGGTGTCGGCCTCGGCTACGGTTATCTTGTCGGGGTTTGGACCGATGGTAAAACTCGCGCTGGGCTCAGTCACGGTCACATTCAGATTGCCGCTGAATTCATCGGCGTAGGTGTGGTTTCCGGTGACCGTGAAATTGCCGCCGCTGCCGGTGATGGTGCCGGTGGTGGTGGTTCCGTCGCCCCAGTCGATCGCGGCTGTGAAATCGCTGGCGGTATCGGGGCTGCCCGGATCGTTGATCGTCGCCACCTGGAGTCCGCTCAGGGCAACTCCTTCGGTGGCGGTGAGGGGGGCGACGCCCGAGAGCGCAAACGTTCCCTCTTTCACGTTGGCCGTGCTGGCTGCGGTGGCCGTGGTCGAGTCGGCCGCGTCGGTGATTACGACCGATACGAGCGTGCTGCCATCTTCGGAGTAAGTATGTGTGCCGGTCACGTCGAAGCCGCTGCCATTGGGTGCGACTGTGCCGGGCGTAATCGTTCCATCGCCCCAGTCAATGGTTGCTGAAAATGGCCCGGCATCATCGGCGGTAAAGGTGGCGACCGTTCCGGTGAACGCCTGTGTTTCAATCGGCGCAATGGTGGCGCCGGTCGGCGTCACCGACAGCAAAGTGCGCGGTTCGAGTGATTGCAGTCCCGACCGAAGTTTGCGATGCCGGCGGCGGATGGCTCGGCTAGGGACGGGAACAAGACGGCTGCGCCAATTGCGGAGAAACATATTCGCATTTCGGGGCCGAATGGTCCCTGCAAACGGTCGTTCTCACTCGCAGAGAACTACCAGCTCACGTGTCGGACGTTGCGCGCGGCGGTTTCGAGGCGTTTGCAAGTAGAACCAGCATAAGCGGGCTTGTCGCCCGTATCAAGCAAAAAGCGTCGTGTCAAACGTTATTATGCGGTTTTTGCGAAAAACTCGTTCGACGACAGGAAATCGGCCCACACCTGTTGGTCCGTCAGGCCTAGGTCCATCGCCACCGTAAACTCGGCCAACCCGGTAGCGTCGGCCGGGCGATCGAGGAAGTCGAGATCGTCGATAAACGGCGTCACACTGGTGAAGCGGTCGTTGCCGTCGTCAGGAGATTCGAAGTAGCCCGCCACCGTCTTCGCATGATACTCGTTGCTGCCAAAGATGATCTCGGCCACTTGCTCGCGCGACATGCCGGCGGCCAAGGCGGCGTCGAAGTTGGCGCGGGCCGTGGCATCCGGCTCGCGGCCCAAGGCCAGCTCGAACAGTCGAGTGACATAACCGTCGTTCGTGCCACCGGCCTTGGCGAAGAACTCGGGCGTGGCGACGAGATTCGACTCGGTCTGTTCCAGCGTTTCGTGGAAATTGAGGATGTTCATCCAGAAGGCCAGCCCGGCCGCGTCGACGTCGCGCCCCAGGTATTTCTCGAACATCCCTTGCACCAGGTCTACGCCTAGTTCACCCGGCATCGCGGTGCCGATGATCGCCTGCACCACCTGCAACCGCGACTGCCCCTGGTCGAGCATATTCGACCAATAGGGCAACGCCGTCTTGTCAACCTGGCGGTGCAACAAATCGCGATAGACTTCGGCGATGAAACGCTCGTTGGCCGTGCCTACCGAACCATTGGGCAATAGCTCTTCAAAGAGGCGGCCGCTGGTGACCACGGTCGCTGAGGCGGTGTCGTCGTTGATCTGGACCAGCAGAGGCATGGCTCCTTCGTCGAGGTAGACGTGCGAGCCGAGCACGGTATAGGTCGTGCCCGATTGCACGATGCTGCCGGCCGACGACGTGCCGTCGCCCCAAAAGATGGTGGCCGTAAATCCACTGGCCGGCTCAGCGCCATTGCCATGTTGGAAGGTGGCAACCGGGATGTTGACGAGCGGCAATCGCTCGTGGCCGGTGAACGTGACGGGCGAGACCGAGATGGGTGGTTCAGTGATGTTCGCCGTGCCGGTCACCACGGCGGTACTGCCGCCGCCCAGGAACATGTTGTCAACCAGGTCGGGAGCGCCGTCGTCGGGGGCGAATCCGCCGACGATGGGCAAGCCGATGATGGGCATGCCGAGAGGGGGCAACATTGGGACCGACATATCGCGGATTGTCACGGTCACGGTGTAAGCGCCATCCTCAGCATAGGCGTGCGAACCGGTGATCTGGAATCCTCCGCCCGTGGCGGCGGTGATGCTGCCCACGGTGGCGCTACTGCCATCGCCCCAGTCGATCATGGCGGTGTAGTCGCTGATCGCGCCGTTGGGATCGGCGTCGGTAAACGTGGCGACCACGCCCGTGAACGTGCTGAATTCGGGCGAAGTCACCGCAACGGCCGTGGCGCTCAGCGGCGCATCGTCGACCTCGGCGGTGCTAAAGACCTGCACCGTGCTGCCGCCCACGTCGGAGATTGCGACCGTGATGCCGTTCGTCCCTTGCTCGGCGTAGGTGTGCGTGCCAGTCACGTTGAATCCGCCGCGACCGTTATCGGAAATGGTTCCGGTGGTCGTCGTGCCGTCGCCCCAGTCGATGGTGGCATTAAAATCGGCGACGGCGCCGTTCGGATCGGTGTCCGTAAATCCGGCCACGATGCCGCTGAACGAGGCACCCTCGATCGGGGCTACCGTGACGCCCGAGGCCGTGAGGGCCGCATCGGCGATATTGATGATCGCGGTCGCATCGGCGGAGGCCGTGTCGGGCGTGTCGTCGTTGAGTTCGATGGTCGCGGTTTGCGTCCCCTCTTCCGAATAAACGTGGCTTCCCGAAACGGTAAACGAGCCGGGCGAGCCGCTCACGGTTCCGGAAGTGGTCGTGCCGTCGCCCCAGTCGATCCAGGAGATGAAATCGTCGGGCGTGTTGGTCGGGTACGTCGTGTCGGTAAAGGTCGCCACGACGCCGGTGAAGGTGACGCCTTCGGTCGCGGCCAGCGTCAGCGGGGCGCTTGGCACGAGCGTGTCGTTGTCGGCGACGTCGGCATCGCCAGTGGCAGTGGCGCTAGCCGTACCGGGTGCGTCGTCAGCCAGCGTGACGACCAACGGATAGCTCAAATCGGAGCCATACAGATGCTGGCCGCTCACGGTGAAGACGCCGTCGGACCCGCTGACGCTGCCTGAAGTGGTCGTGCCATCGCCCCAGTCAATGGTGGCCGTGAGATCGCTCGCGTCGTTGTCGGGATAGCCCGTATCGGTGAACGTGGCCACCGCGCCGTTGAACGTAACGCCTTCAGTTGCGTGGACCGAAGCGTCGCCGCTGGGCATGAGCGCGTCGGCCTCGGCCACCGTGGCGGTGCTCGTAATGGGGATGTTGGTAATGATGCTCGGAGCATCGTCCGAGAACGACGCGATGACGGTGAACGTGCCCTCGTCGGCGTAGGTGTGCTGGCCGTTGATGGTGAACATGCCATTGCCACCTGTCACCGTGCCCGAGGTCGTGGCGCCGTCTCCCCAGTCGATCATCGCGGTGAAATCGCCCGCGACCTGCGCCGGATCGCCATCGTCGGAGAAGTTGCCGACGACGCCGTTGAAGGCGGTGCCTTCGGTAGCCGAAATGGCTTGGGGAACAAGGCTGCCGAAATCGCCTTCGGCCACACGGACCGAGCTGGTGGCTGTGGCGGTCGTGGAGTCGGCGGAGTCGGTAATCAGCACGGAAATGGTGTCGTCGCCCTCGTCCGCGTAAGTATGCGTGCCCGTGACGCTGAACGTCTCACCACCGCTGATGATGGCGCCGTCGGTCGTGGTTCCGTCTCCCCAATCAATCGAAGCAGTGAACGGCCCCTCGTCGGTGGTCGTGAACGTCGCCACCGTGGTGGTAAACGCCGATCCTTCGGTGGGCGTCAGCGTAAGGCCAACGGGCGTGACGGAGAGCAAGCTGCGCGCTTCGAGCGACTGAAAGCGCGACGAGCGCCGCTGCCGGCGGCGGGCACGACGGTTCGGATTCGGTACAAAATGGTTTCGCCAGGGATGGAACATTCGCGGTGGCCTCATCAGAGAAGTCGCGCAGCTTGGAAAAAGCCCCGAGGGGAGCAGCAGGGCTACGGAGTCGTTCCGAGATGCCGGCCGCGCGTAGGCCGGCGATTGACTTGGGGTTCCAGCCTAATTGCGGCCGAAAAGAGATCAAGCGAAAAACATCGCCAAATGCGCAAGAACTTTGGCCGAAAAGGCAGACCGCTGGTGTCCGAACTCGGACAGATGGCGAGGTAGGCCCTAGCGGAGATCTAAAATGCGCACGCCCCCGGCGGGAACGACGATTTTCACCGCCCGGCGCCCTTCCTCTCGCTCCAGCGGAAGTGCGGTTTCGGTGAACCATTCCGCGGCGGTTTTCAGCTCCGCCGGCGCGTGAATCGTCACCGTTCGCTGCCGCGAATAGTCGGTGACCCCCACGCCGTGCTGCAAACGCACGTTGCCCGCCGGATTGAACAGCGCGACCAGCCAGCCCTGCTGCGTGCGGTTGAGCAGCCATTCGACTTCGCCAACCACCTCGACCGGCAACAACCCCTGCCGAGCGCTGGCCAGCACGAGCCCGACCAGCGGGGTGGCGGCGTCGTCGATGCCCAGGCCGCGCGGCACCGACAAGAAAACAAGTTGTCCTTTCCCTCGTTCGAAAGCCGCCGCGACCGCGCTGCCGTCGTCGGTGGCCGCGAGAATCTGGCCGCCCTCGATCGCCCGATAACGAAATCGCTGCGATGTGATTGTCTTGCCGCTCGGCCGCCAAGCGAACTGGGTAGCTTCGCCGTGGTCGCCTAGCTTGGGCAGTCGCAGCTCGGCCACGCCCGGGCCGCGCAGTTGCTCATCGCTGGCGATCAGTGTGCCGCCGCCTGCGACGTAAGCAGCCAGTTTCTTGCCGACGTCGACTGAAAGCTCGACGTCTCCATTCAGCACAATGACCGGATAGCTCTGCAAGACGTCGAGCTTCGCCGGATCGGTCACCAGCACATCGAAGATGTCGCCGAATACGCCGGGGACAAAATTGGGTGTCACGCCGGTGTTCAACTCCGCCTCTTTCGGCCCATAGGGATGGTACGCCGCTTGAAACCATTCTCGGAGCATTCGGGCATGACGATCGAAACAGAGAACGCCGGGATTCAAGCCTTCGTCGAACCCAAAGTACGAGGGCCGAAAGCCGTTGGGCTCCCAGCCGTGCGCGCGGTCGAGCAAAAACGCAATCGGGGTGAAGGGCGTACCACGATCGGGATGCTTCTTGGTGAGTTGCAGAAACTCATCGACGAGGCGGCCCTTGGGCGAAAGTTGAATCGGCTTG
>DATFDL010000367.1:0-2602 GCA_035252155.1 Pirellulales bacterium
GCCCAAAACAGCGCGTCGAACGGGCCGTCGCCGGTGGCGACTTCGCGGGTCACCACCTCGTCGCCGCGGGCCAGCGAAAGCACCACGCTGGGCACCGCCCCCGTGCCGGCGGCCAACCGGTAGTTGCTGATCGACCACAGCTCGCCCTGCTCGCGCAGTTCGTCGTCGATCAGTGCGGCGATGTCGGCGTCGTAAACCTCTTTCTTTTTGTCGGCCAACGCCTTGAACTGTTCAAACAACGTTTGCAGTTGCTCGGGCGTCAGCTCGTAGCCCAGCGCTTTGGCCCGGTCGGCCAGCGCCGCCCGGCCGCTGTGCTTGCCGAGCACCAGGTCGGTCTTGGCGAGGCCGACGTCTTCGGGCCGCATGATCTCGTAGGTCGAGCGTTCCTTGAGCATGCCGTCTTGATGAATGCCGGCCTCGTGGGCAAAGGCGTTGCGTCCGACGATCGCCTTGTTGCGCTGCACCTGAATGCCGGTGACGCTCGACACCAGCCGGCTGGTGGGCACCAGCCGCTGCGTGACTACGCCCGTGGTGCAGCCGTAAAAATCTTGCCGCGTGCGCAGGGCCATCACGATCTCTTCGAGCGAGCAGTTGCCCGCCCGTTCGCCGATGCCGTTGATCGTACATTCGACCTGGCCGGCGCCGTTTTCGATCGCTGCCAGGCTATTGGCCACGGCCAGGCCCAGGTCGTTGTGGCAGTGAACGCTGATCACCGCCCGATCGACGTTCGGCACGCGCTGCCGCAGCGTGCGAATGACGCCGCCCAGGTGGGCCGGCGTGGCGTAACCCACCGTGTCGGGAATGTTGATTGTGGTGGCCCCGGCGTCGATGGCCGCCTCGACCACTTGGCAGAGAAAGTCGATTTCGGTCCGGGCGGCGTCTTCGGGCGAGAACTCAATGTCGGCGCAGTAACCGGCGGCCCGCCGCACGCCGGCCACCGCGCGGTCGATGATCTCGTTCTTGTCCATCCGCAACTTGAACTCGCGATGGATGGCGCTGGTGGCCAGAAATACGTGGATCCTGGGTCGCTCGGCGGCTTCGAGCGCCTGCCAGGCCCGGTCGATGTCGTGCTCGTTGCACCTGGCCAGCCCGCAAATGACCGGGCCGCGAACGGTCGCGGCCACCTGCCGCACGGCCTCAAAATCTCCCTGCGAGGCGATGGGAAAGCCGGCTTCAATCACGTCGACGCCCAGCGCGGCCAGGGCCTGGGCGATTTCCATTTTTTCGGTGATGTTCATGCTCGCGCCGGGCGATTGCTCGCCGTCGCGGAGCGTGGTATCGAAGATCGTGATGCGTCGAGGGGCGGTCATGCGATAGATTCCTATTTTGAAGCGAGTGATCGTGCGAGAAGTTACTTAACGCGGCGAAGGCCGGCCCGCAGCCGGCCCGCTAAGTAACAACCGCGCCCTCATCGGTGATCGCTTTGCCTTTTCTCGTTTGTCGAACATTGCCGAATTCCAAATAAAAAACCCCAACGCCGTTTTCGGCCTTGGGGTCGTTGCGTCCGGGGGGTGATGTCGGTATCGGCGCGCGAACCCTACGGCATGGTCTGGCGAAGTGCCAGCAACAACGGCAGTCGGGCGGCGAGAATCATGCCAAAAACCGGTCAATGTAAAGACAACAGTAGTCCGCGCACTAAAACTTTAGCTAGCGGCTGGCCGTCGGTCAAGCCCCGATTGCCGTCCATTCGCGTATTTTGGCCAGGCTGCGTGCGGCAGCGGCGTCGAGATTGGCCTCGCTGCCGCCTCCACGCAACGGCGAGCACATCTCGTAGGCTACGTAGCTCTCGAAACCGCCCTCTTTCAGCCCGGCAAAGAAGGCCGCAAAGTCGATGAAGCCCTCGCCCAGCGGCACGGCCCGCACCGCCGGAGGATCGAGCCGGCGATAGTTCACCAGCGACGGCTCGTAGGCGTACCGCTCGATCCGCACGTAATCGGCCAGCGTCGTTTGAACCATGCGTGGCGCCAGCCGCCGGGCAGAGCGATAGAGGTCGCCGCCGATCAGCGCCACCGACCAGGGATCGAACATCGCCCGCAAGTTGGGATGATCGACTTCGTCCAAGAGCATTTCAAACGCCTCGACCGAGAGTCCCACATCGTGATGATTTTGCAAACCAAGCGTGACGCCGTAATCGGCCGTCAGCGCCGCCGCCTCGGCCAGCGCCTTGACGCACTTATTCCAGTCGGCTTGATAGTCGGTCGCTTCGCGCGAGTAGCCGCTGAAGACCCGCACCAGCTTGGCGCCCAGCGCCTTGGCCATCCGCGCCAGCCGCTCGACGTAAGCCAACTGCATTTCGATAAACGGCACTTCGGCCGCGGTACGGCCGGCCGTGAAATCGGTGTAGCCGGCGATGGTGGCGATCTCGACACCTGCCTGCCGAGCCACGGTCGCAATCTCGGCCAGCGCCCCATCGTCAGAAAAATCGAGCGGCGAGAGGTGCGGTCGCTTGCCGCTGATCTCGATCGCCGAGTAGCCCAGCGCGGCCGCCTTGCGAATAAAATCGACCAGCGACAGCCGATGTTGCCCCCAGTAGCCCGCGTAACTGACGGAGAAGAGCGTGGGGATCATGGTGCTGACAATCGGTGCTTCAATAGACAGTGGA
>DATFDL010000368.1:0-2622 GCA_035252155.1 Pirellulales bacterium
AGATGTGGCACAGCCGCCCCCGGCTGTGTTCGCCGCCGATGGCGGCGCTGACCGAGCCACAGCCGAGGGCGGCTGTGCCACATGGCCTGTACCAGCAACACACTCTTAGGACACCACCAAGCTAGGCGCAGACTGGATTGCACGGTCGTGCGACATTATAATACGCCCTTGCCTGGATCGTCACGCTCGAAACAACCCCTTGATCGGGAGATAGCGTTCCATGACTCAGAAAAAACGCTCCGCGGCCGACGGGCGAAAGAGCACCGCGTCGCGCCGCCACTTTTTGAAGGCCACCGGGGCGGCACTTGCGGCGCCCTACTTCATTCCGTCGTCGGCATTTGGCAATGCCGAACGCCCGGCGCCCAGCGACCGCATCGTCATGGGCGGCATCGGTATCGGCAATCAAGGCCGCGGCGATCAGGGGGCGTTTCTGGGCCGCAAAGACGTGCAATACGTCGCCATGTGCGATGTGCGCGAGGCCAATCGCGAAGAGTCGAAGGCCCGCATCGACAAACACTACGGCAACCAAGATTGCCAGGTCTACAACGATTTTCGTGAGCTGCTGGCCCGGCCCGATCTCGACGCCGTTCACATTGCCACGCCCGACCATTGGCACGCGATCATCGTCATCGAGGCCTGCCGCAACGGCAAAGACGTGTTTTGCCAGAAGCCCGAGACGCTGACGCTGCGCGAAGGGCCATTGATGATCGCGGCGGCCCGCCGCTATGGCCGCGTGGTCTCGGGCGGCAGCCAGCGCGTGCTGGAAGATTACCGCAACTACGTCGATCCGGTCTGGGCCGGCGAATTCGGCACCATCAAGTCGATCAATGTCAGCGTTGGGCCGCTGCCGCAATTGTGCAATCTGCCCGCCGAAGAGATGGGCGAGAAAATCGACTGGGATATGTGGCTTGGGCCGGCGGCGTGGGGGCCCTATAACTCGAAGCGGTGCAGCGGCAGTTTTTCGATCAACGGGGCGAGCTGGCGGTCGTTCAGCGATTACTCGGGCGGCGGCATGACCGATTGGGGCGCGCATCACTTCGGCGGCGCCACGTTCATCTGCGACGTGCGCGACTTGCAGCCCGGCGAAGTCGTCTACCACGACACGCCCGACGGCAAGTACCTGGAGTATCACTATCCCAACGGCCTGACCATCTATCACAACCGGCCGCACACGGGCAACCTGCACATCGAGGGCACGCCCGGCGAAAAACTGCCGCCCAAACCGGTGCCGCAGTACAAAGGCCAGGGCGGCATCCACGGCGACTTCATTCACTGCGTCAAAACTCGCGAAAAGCCGTTCCGCGACATCGATCGGGCGGTGAACACCTGCGTGCTCGCGCATTTAGGCAACATCGCGTACCAGTTGAAGCGGTCGCTGCGGTGGAACGCCGCCGCCCAGCAGTTTGTCGACGACGCCGAGGCCAACCGCCTGGTCGACCGCGCTCGCCGCGAACCGTGGCAACTTTAAGCAGCGGACGAAAAATAAGTTCGACCTACAGATCCCTCTCCCACCGGGAGAGGTTAGGTGAGGGCCAAAAGAATTGCCGAAGTTATTCTTCGTCCGCTCCTAACATAGAATTCCCCGTTCACCCTTTCAGGACTTTCATCATGTTGGACCAGGCTTTTGAATCGCTGAAGAAATTCGACTGGGGAACGCCGCTCAGCGAGGTGTCGGGCATTGAAGACGCGGTGGTCGCGGCTCACACCGACGCCGCGTTGCGGCAGGATGTCGAGCGGCGGCTGATCGCCGCGCTCTCGAGCGACATCTCGCGCGACGCCAAGGATTATGTCTGCCGCAAGCTGGCGATGATCGGTTCGGCGGCGGCCGTGCCGGCGCTCGGCGGATTGTTGCCGCAAGAGGCCCACAGCCATCTTGCTCGGCACGCCTTGGAGCGGATCCCTGGCCCCGAGGCCGCCGCGGCCTTGAAAGACGCCTTACCCAAGCTTTCGGGCAAGTTGAAGATCGGCGTGATTGGTTCGCTGGCCGCTCGTGGCGAAGCCAGCGCGGCGCCGGCGTTGGCCGCGTTGCTGAATGATGCCGACCCAGCGGTAGCCCGCTCGGCGACGTTGGCTTTGGGAACGATCGGGGGCGGCGACGCGGTTCGCGCGTTACAGGCAGCGGCTCAAGGCCCAAGCAAAGACAAGCAGACATCGATCGACGCGCTGTTAAGCTGCGCGGAATCGCTGCTTTCGAGCCAGAAAGCCAGCGAGGCCGCGGCCATCTACAAATCGCTTTCGGGCGACGAGCAGCCTCGCCTGGTTCGCTTGGCCGCCAGCCGCGGCTTGCTGGCGTGTCTCAGCAAACAGAGTTGAACCGCATTGCGCACCGGCCCGTAGGTCAGGCTTTCCAGCCTGACATGAATGGCACAAAAGGGCGCCTCGGCGATGAATGTGGTATGCAGCCCGCGCGCGTTCAAAGGCGCAGCGCGCTGCGCCTTTGATGGCACGCGTGTTGAAAGACGGGGACTGGCTCCGAGCTGGACTGCGCAAAAGCAGCGGTTTTTCGGGCAAATTGTGAGCGGTATTTATGTCAGGTTTTGTTCCCCTCCGCCAGGCTCGTCCCGGCGGAGCTATGATTGAACGCTAGATACCCTCCCGCGCAATCCCTTTTCCGCCCGTTTC
>DATFDL010000369.1:0-3693 GCA_035252155.1 Pirellulales bacterium
CATCGCCCTTTCGGAAAGCATTACCGAGCACGGGGTGCGCGAGCCGCTGGTGGTGACGCTCGATGGTTGGATTCTTTCGGGACACCGGCGGCATGCCGCGGCCAGGCTGGCTGGGCTGAAAACCGTGCCCTGCCGGGTCGAGCATTTCCGCCGCGCCGACAACATCGACCACTTCGTACAATTGCTGCGAGAATACAATCGCCAGCGCGACAAAACCGCCGACGAAAAACTCCGCGAAGAGCTGGTCAGCGCCAATCCCGACGAAGCGTATGAAGCCCTGCTGGCCCATCGCCGGCAGCAATCGCAAGTCGCGACGGCGCCGCTTGAGATCGTCGGTCAGATGAAGCGGTGTGAAATCACCGACGCCAAACTGCCGATGCTCAACGCCATTGTGGCCATCCTCAACGAGCGGCGGGATTTTTGGCCGCTCTCGGACCGGCAGATTCATTACGCACTGTTGAACGATCCGCCGCTGCGGCACGCGCGAAAGCTCGACTCGATCTACGCCAACGACAAGCAAAGTTACAAAAGCCTGACCGAGCTGCTCACACGGGCACGGTTGGCCGGCTATGTGCCGATGGAGGCCATCGCTGACGAAACGCGGCCCGTAGTCACCTGGGACGTGCATCGCGATTGCCGCGGTTTCATCCGCCGCGAGCTCGACGGATGTTTGAAGGACTACTTTCGGAACCTGATGCAGAGCCAGCCCAACCACATCGAGATTTTGGGCGAAAAGAACACGCTGCTCTCGACTTTGCGGCCGGTGGCGATGCGATATTGCATTCCGCTGACGGTGGGGCGCGGCTACAGTTCGCTGCCGCCGCGGCACGCGCTGGCCGAGCGCTATCGCCGCAGCGGTTGCGAAAAGCTGGTGCTCTTGATCGTTTCGGACTTCGACCCCGACGGCGAAGAGATCGCTCATTCGTTCGCGCGGTCGATGCGCGACGATTTTTTCGTCGAGAACATCCACGCCATCAAGGTGGCCCTGACGGCCGAGCAAGTCGAGCGCTATCGCCTGCCGCCGAACATGACGGCCAAAGAACAATCGTCCAACTACAAAAAATTCGTCGCGCGGCATGGGTGGCAGGTGTTTGAAGTCGAGGCGCTCGCGCCGGCGCAATTGCAGGACGAGCTGCGCCGGGCAATCGACGCCGTGATCGACGTGCCGGCGTTCAACGCCGAGCTCGATCGCGAAAAGCAAGACGCGGCGTATCTTTCGGGCGTGCGTACGACGGTGCACAAAATGTTGCAAGGGCTGACGGGAAAGGGCTAGCAGTGGGCAGCATCGCGCGGGGGGGACTCGCTTAGCTTGGCCCACCCTGCGGCTTTTACGACCAATCACGCCCGCGGCTGGCCTCGTCGTCTTGACGCTCGAACGTCTCAATGTCGGTCAGCAATCGCTGGCGAATGGCGTCGAGCCGCTGGCGGTCTTCGATTTTTCGCCCCTGCTGGTCGGTCACGTAAAACACGTCGACCACCTGGTCCAGGTACGTGCCGATCTTGGCCACGCCGACCGACAAGCC
Source organism: Pirellulales bacterium (assembly GCA_035252155.1). Taxonomy (GTDB): domain Bacteria; phylum Planctomycetota; class Planctomycetia; order Pirellulales; family JAICIG01; genus JAICLL01. Next base: position 1,524 of record DATFDL010000369.1, read on the forward strand.
TGACTCGAACAACGCGCGCGCGATGGTATAAAGCAGCCCTAGGCGATCGGCGGCGAAAATATCAAAAACGGTAAATCGCTCGGAAGTGTGGTTGTCGATGCGCACTTGCGTGGGCAGCGGGCGCAGGGCGGCCTGCCGCCGGGCTTCGCCGGCCCGCCAGACGCGGCGAAACGTGGGCGGCTTGTGCTCGCCCTGAAGAGCCGCGACCAGCGCTCGCGTCACCTCGTCGATCCGTTCGGCGGGCGGCGCGGCGGTGAAATCCGGATCGTGAACATAAAACCGGTCGAAGACCAGCCCATCGGCCAGCGTGTGAATCTCGGCCGAGAGCACCTGCAGGCCACGCCCCGCCAGCGCCCCGGCCAGCTTGTAAAAAATGCCGGGCGTGATGTCTTCGTAGGTGCCGATTTTATACTCAGTGGTTCCCCGATCGGGCTGATAGCGGCCCAGCGCGATCACGCGGCCAGGCTGGAGCGAGCGGAGTTGCCGCAATTCGTCGGCCACTTGTTCCGACGGCGTCGCGTGCAGATACGACGCCGGCAAGGCGGCCAACTGCCGCTCAAACCAGCCAGCTTCGTCGCCTGCCAGCCGTTCGAGCACCTGCCGGCGGCGCTCGTCGAGGTACTCTTGCGAATTGATGGCGGGCGAATCGCCGGCCAGATGTTGCATCGCGCGGCGGTGCAATTCGGCCAGCATCTCGATCTTCCACGCATTGAGCACGCCCGGCCCCACCGCCCCCAGATCGGCCGCCGTCAAGACAAACAGCATCTGCATCGCTTCGGGCGAGCCGACATCGACAGCGAATCGCACCACCAGTTGGTCGTCGCTCGTATCGCGGCGGAAGGCCAGGTGCGACATCAATAAATGCTTGTGGACCAGCAAGCCGAGCAGGTCGGCGTCGGGCTGGGCCAGGTGCAGCCGATGGGCCGTCTGGTGCGCGATCTCCAAGCCCACATCGCTGTGATCGCGCGGGAAACCCTTGCCCAGATCGTGCAGCAGCAGCGCCAGGTGCAACAGCCACTTTCGCTTGATATGGCGATAGACGTGCCCGAGCGGGCCTTGGTCGCCGACCAGGTCGGTGGCTTGCTCGACCGCCCGCAAGCAATGCTCATCGACCGTGTACTTGTGATATTCGTTGAACTGGAGCAAACACCGCGCGTGAGCAAAGGCGGGAATGATTTTTTCAAGCACCTGCATTTCGTGCAGTCGCCGCAGCGACTCGCCCAGTCGGGCAGGCTGATCGAGCAACGCGCAGAATCGCTGCGACGTTTCGGGCGTGATTTCGTCGGTGAGTTTGGGCACGGCCGCGCGAATCGCCTCGCAGGTGGCATGGGCGATCGGTTTGTCATACAGGCTTGAGAGAACGGCCAATTGCAATACGCGCGGCAAGTCGCTCGCCACGCGCTTTAAGCCGCGCGGCGTGGCCGAAATCTGCGTCGGCCCGACGCGAAAATCGCTCTCGAACTGGTGGCTCACCAGCGGGGCCAGCAGCTCTCCCCAGCGCGGCCCGCGCCGGGCGTTGGCGACAAACCGCCGCACCACCTGCCCAACCCCCTCGGTCGCCCGAAAATATTCGCGCATGAACTGTTCGACCGGCAGCAGTCCGTCATCGCCCCGATAGCCCCACAGCTCGGCGATGCGCAGTTGCTCGACACGGTCGAGCAGGTCGTTGGCCTTGCCGGCGTGAAAGTGCAGCTCATTGCGCAACCGCACCAGCAGCGCGTGGGCGGCCACCAGCGCGGCTTCGTCCTCGCGCGCCAGCGCTCCGTGCATCCGCAGCGCGTCGAGATCCGACGTCCCGTGCCGCGTAAAACCCACCCAACGCACAAGCTGAATGTCGCGCAGGCAGCCAGGCGAACGCTTGAGATTGGGTTCGAGCAGATAGACCGTTTCACCGTACTGAAGGCGTTCGTCGCGGCGCGATTTTTCGACCGCGGCGGCCAGCGCCGTCGCGCGTCGCCGCGACTGCCGCGCAAAGCGCGTGGCGAAGCGGGTAAAAAGCCCGACGCTGCCCGTGAGCAGCCGGGCTTCGACCAGCGAGCTCCAGATGATCGGGTCTTGCCGGGCGAGCCGCCACGCTTCTCCCATGGTGCGCACGCTCTGCCCCACCACCAGGCCGACGTCAAACAGGTCGCGCAGCAGCCGCTGGGCGAGCTCGGCCAGCCGCGCTCCC
>DATFDL010000370.1:0-2989 GCA_035252155.1 Pirellulales bacterium
GCCATTGCGCCAGAAATGCGATCAGATCTTCGCAACGTCGCGCGGAATCCACCGGCACAATCCGCGCGACGGGCCGACCCGATTTCAGCAGGACTGTGGCTTCGCCTTTGGTGTGGACCCGTTCGACGACGTCCTCTAGCCGGCGTGCCGCATCCTCAATGGTCAGCATTGCTTCACTCATCATACTGAGTCTACCATCGAATGAGTGCCGACGCCATCCAGGGGTCACCTGACAAGCGTTGGTATTTGGTTGGCAGCGAACGCCGGGAGGATCCGCGTGCTCGACAAATTCGGCGTCGTGGTCCGGCACAAAACGCTGCTCTGGTTCGTCAAAGGCGGCCAGCGTGCCCGCAAGCACCAGGTCGACACGCTGGTGTTCTCCCAGCGCGACAAGCGTCACCACCCTTGGCAGCAGGGCCTGACCGAGGCGGCATATTACATCGCCAAGCTCACCCCGCCCGGCGGCCTGGTAGTCGATCCCTACGCCGGCAGCGGCACCACCTGCCTCGCCGCGCTGCAAACCGGCCGGCGCTATCTGGCTTTCGAGCGCAACGCCCCTACTGCACGCCGCGCACGCGCTCGCCTCGCGGCGGCCATGATGGCCAGATTTTAACAGAAGGCAACGAAGAAAGCGAAGGGGAGGAATGACGGCAGTTGAGCGGCCTCCGGGATGGCGTTTGAATTCATTCCGCCCGGTGGGGCTGGAGTTGCTAAGGCTCGGAATCATCGCCGCGTTCGGCCAACCGGTGCCTTGACCTTCCGATATAATGCCCGAGCGGGACCGAACGAAACGGAGAGAATGATGCGCGATAACAAGTTCGACAAAACTGAAATCTGGGTGATCTGCGCCAGTTGTGGCCATCAGGACCGCAATCACCGGGTTCTCCACGAGGCGCAGAAGCACTTCATCGACGAGCCAAGCGGCCCCGAAGTCAGCCGCGAGTACCACCGCCTTGCACAATGCAAGGGGTGCGAGACAATCAAGTACGTGATAAGCACCATGGATATGGTGAACTACGATGAGCTCGAAGGGCCGGAAGAGACCAATTTCATCGTCTACCCGGACGCCCCCGGAATGGTTGTCCGACGCCGTCCAGCGATTGGCAAGGATGACGCCACTGGCGACGACGGCGAATCGCTGATCCCCGATGCCGTCTGGAAGATGTATCGCGAAACTGTCGAGGCGCTGAGCGCGAATATTCGCACGTTGGCCGCTGGCGGCTTGCGGGCCGTGGTCGAGGCGATCTGTTTGGACAAAAAAATCGCGGACGGCAACCTACAGACGAAGATCGAAGAGCTTGCCAAGCAGGGATTCCTGACCAAACCGCAGACTGAACTGCTCCACGAAGAGCGATACCTTGGCAACGCCGCGCTTCACAAACTCGACACGCCGTCCGCGCAGGACATAGAGGACGGCCTCGGCATCGTCGAGGGGCTGATCTCCACGATTTACATCCTGCCCTCGAAGGCGGAGCGATTGAAGAAGCGACGCGAAGCAAAGGCGAAGCCGGCGCCGGCGGCGATGCTCGTTGCGAAATAGCAAACAACGTCCAGCGAGACCCGCGGCGAATTGCTCCAGTGGGGAGCTAATCTGGGTGGGTCCTTTGTACTTCGAACCCTCCGTTTATTGGGCGGCTTCCTAGACCAGTTTTGGCGCCGCTAGCCCGCTTTACCGATGCACCTAGAAATCACTCTCAAGAACTATCGCTGCTTCAGTGACGAGAACCCTGCTAGGTTTTGTTTGCGCGATGGAGCAGCCGCGTTTATTGGACCAAATAACGCTGGCAAATCGTCGTTGCTTCGGTTCTTTTATGAATACCGCGCCTTGTTTAGTGCCCTCACGACTTTCGGGGAATACGAGCAACTGCTCAAGTCGAATCGCGCATTCCAGCTTGCCGCGGGTGTCACGGACATCGCTGCACTCTTTTGCTCGCAAAACAACCGTCCGATCACGGTTCAGCTCAAGCTCTCTGAGGACCTGAATGGGGACACAGTTTCACCGCCGATGCTGCTGACCCTCGAACAGCCGCGTGGTCAAAATGTGGTGCGAGGCACGATCGAAAGCGGTAACCGAAAATTCGGGTTGCCCACCGACGACGGGGTGGCAGTGAAGGAGTCTCGATTGCACCTGATGCAAGGCGGCAAAGTCGTCGATGGCGGCTTGCCGTTGACGCCGCTGGTTGAAGTGTGTAAAGCGCTGTCGAACACGATCTATATCGCTCCGCTTCGCAATGCGCTCAACTTTGGGGTTGAGGGTAGTTATTTCGACGTCTTCGTTGGTCTCCAATTCATTGAGCGATGGAGCGATTTCAAAACCGGGCCGAGCCGCGGCAACAACGCAAAGGCACTTGAGGTAACAGAAGAGGTCGCTCACCTATTCGGCATCAAACAACTTGAGATTAACGCCTCCCACGACCGCAAAAGCCTCAAACTCAACGTCGATAATCAGCCGCGGGATCTCGCCGAATTAGGTTCCGGGCTGTCGCATTTTTTGGTTGTAATGCTCAACGTTGCAATGCGCTCCCCCGCGTTCATTCTGATTGATGAGCCCGAAAACGGACTCCACCCGGCGTTGCAACTCGATTTTTTGACGCGATTGGAGGCGCGTGCAACGACGGGTCTCGTCTTTGCGAGCCATAGCTACGGGCTAGCCCGAGCTGCCGCGCGGGACATCTTCGTCGTCAACTCCGGTCCACATGGGAGCACGGTGAAGCCCGTCGGCCAAGCGCCGCGTCTTTCGGAGTTCCTGGGCGAGCTTAGCTACTCGGCATACCGCGAAATCGGATTCGACCAGATTTTGCTCGTCGAAGGGACGACCGAGGTGAAGGTCTTTCAGGAACTCCTGCGCAAGTGGGAAAAGGACCACAAGATCGTGATACTTCCACTTGGTGGCAACAGTCTCATTAACGGCAATCGCGGGGACGAACTGGCTGAACTTCATCGCATTACCCACCAGATCAAAGCGGTCGTCGATAGCGAGCGACACAAC
>DATFDL010000371.1:0-5004 GCA_035252155.1 Pirellulales bacterium
CATCGACGCCTTTCCAACGCCTGCGCAGCACCTCTAAAAAGTCGCGCACCGCCGCGCCGGTCGGGCTAGTGACAAACGCCACCCGCCGAGGAAACCGCGGCAGCGGGCGCTTGCGCGCGGGATCGAACAGCCCTTCGGCCGCCAGACGCTCTTTGAGCTTGCGCAGGGCCAGCTCTAGCGCCCCGATGCCTTTCGGCTCGATCTGCCGGACCACCAGTTGATAGCTGCCGCGAGGGGCGTAGACTTCCAAGCCGCCTTGGCAGACGACTTCCAGCCCGTCGTGCAAATCGAACCGCAGACGCGCGGCGGCGGTCCGCCACAGCACCGCGCGGATTTGCGCCCGCTCGTCCTTAAGCGTGAAATAACAGTGGCCCGACTGCGGGCGCGAAAAATTCGAGATCTCGCCGCTCACCCACACCGATGGGAAATTGCATTCCAGCAAGTCTTTCACCTGCGAAGTCAGCTCGAATACCGACCACACACGGTCGGTTTCGGGTTCGGGTCCAGGTTCGGGGAAAAGGCTTTGCATGGGGGTTTAGCGGAGTTAGTCGACGATTGGCGAAAGTCTGTAGGGTGGGCCGAGCGACGCGAGTCCCACCGCCTCAAACAGCGCGGTGTCGATGGCATTAGCGGCCACATGGTGGGACTCGGTTCACTCGTCCCACCCTGGGATGCGCAAAATGTTCAGTTCCGACGCTAAAAAAGATGCCAAAATAACGCGAGAATTGTTCCGCCCCGCCACCGACCGGGCTTGTCCCGGCGGGGCGATGATTGACCGCTAGAAACGATTCCAACGCACCCCCCCTTGTTCTCATTTCCGCGTGTCGTCCGCCGCCGAAGGCGGCGGACGACATGCGGAAACGGAGGGGGTATCGAGGCGATTTTTCTAGCGGTCAATCATCGCTCGACGGAGGCAAGCTCCGTCGTGGCGGAACAAAAACAGCATCCACCAAATCATTTGGCAATTGCGGTTTTCGCCCAGCCCAGAGCCGGCCTATTCCGCATTCCGCACGGTCGGCAGCGGATCGGAAATGGCAATCGCTTCGAGGTACGGATCCATGCCGGGAAACGGACACTTCATGACGTTCTCCCTGTGCCCTCACCCCGGTCTCGATTCCCTATTTTTCTGTCCCTCATTTTTCTGTCAAATCGCGATTGCCATTGTCCCACGCCCCTTTTCTGGGGTACTCTCCTTCCCGCAAAGCGGAGCTTGCGGCCAAGGCGAGCGGGGGGCGTAAGCCTCCCAATAGTTCCGTTTTGCGTATTGGCCCTCTTCACGGAAAGCGGGTCGCCTCAAGGGTATTACCGGGAAGCTCACGCGTCCCGCTCGCCTGATTCATTGTAACTGGCGGTACTCGTTCACGAAAATCCTGCGGAGGGCACGAGCGATGCGGCGGTCATCGTCGGGCGTGACGGCGTTGATGGCGGTGTTGGCTCTGGCGCAGCTCGCTCGCGGCGCGGGCGACCAAACGTGGGTCGGGCGGCGGGTGATGATCAAGCGGGTCGACGTAAGACCTCGGATCGGCCAACAGCCGACAGGCGATCCTTCGCGCGCCGTTTTCACCGTCGAAAAGGTGCAGGGCGAGTGGCTCTGGGTGGGCGAAGGCTGGCTGCGCTCCGGCGATGTTGTGCCGGTGAAAGACGCCTTGGCGTGGTTTAACCAGGAGTTGCAAAAGCGTCCTACGGCGTTCGCGTATTTGGGCCGCGGCGTTGCCCGCGGCGAACAGGGCGATCTGGACGGCGCGATCGCCGACTGCACGGCCGCCCTGCGCATCGAGCCGCGCTCACAAAAGGCTTATACGGATCGCGCCATCGCCTATGGCAAAAAGCGCGAAATGACGCTGGCACTGAACGATCTTGAGGTAGCGATGGCAATGGGGCCGCCCTCGGCCAAGGTCTTTGGCATTCGCGGCGCAGTCCGTGCGTCGATGCACGATTATCGCGGCGCACTGGATGACCTGAATCGTGCCCTTCGGATGAATCCGCGCGACGCGGCCGCGTATAGCAATCGCACAGCCGTACACACAAAGCTTGGCAATCTCGCCGAGGCACTGGCGGACATCGATAAAGCAATCTCGCTTGATCCGCGCAATCCTGTTTTGTACGCCAATCGTGGTTGGACGTACACGCTGGAGCACCGCTATCAAGAGGCGATCAAGGATTTCGATGAAGCAATCCGGCTCGATCCCAAGTTCGTGCTCGCGCGCGTCAATCGTGGCGGATATTGGCTGCAGCAGGGCCAGCTCGAAAAGGCAATCGCCGAGTACAACGAAGCGATCCGTCTCGACCCAAAATGCGACGCGGCCTGGCGCTTCCGCTCCGCGGCGCACCGCAGAAGCGGAAATCTGGCGCTGGCGGCCAGTGATGTCGACGAGGCGATCCGCCTTGCCCCGAAAGTATCCGAAAACTACTGCGGGCGAGCACGGCTTGATCATGCGCGGGGCGATTACCAGGCGATGCTCAAAGACGCCACCAAGGCGACTGAGCTCGACCCGCTGAGCGAGGACGCCTTCCAATGCCTTGCATCGGCACGGTCGCTTTTAGATGACATCCCCGGCTCGATCGCCGACTTGAGCCGCGCGATCGAGCTGATGCCGAACAATGGCAGGCGGTACTTGGAGCGAGCGCTGATGTTCGTCGCCGTGGCGGATTATCGCAAGGCCCTGGCCGATTCCGACGCCGCGGTGCGGCTGCTGCCGCGCGAGACGAAGCCGCTGCTGTATCGCGCCGTGACTCAGGCCGCGCTGGGCAACTTCGAGCCGGCCAAGCAAGATGTGGCGGCGGCGCTGCGGCTCGACCCCGAGAATACCTTCGACACATACGGCATCTTGGCGCAAGTCAGCGCCCATGAAGCCGGCGATGCGCAAGCGGTCGTGGCGCTGGAGCAGTCGTTGCCCGGCGCCACGCGATTGCAGCAAGCAGCCATCTACAGCCAGCTCGCCCTGATCTTGGCAACGTATCCTGACCCCAAGATTCGCGACGGCCAACAGGCCCTGGCCGCGGGCAAAAAAGCCTGCGAGCTGAGCGACGGTCGGTCGTTTTGGGCGCTGGTCGGGTTGGCCGCCGCCCATGCCGAGTGCGGCGATTTCGCCGCGGCCGTTGATTGTCAGCAAAAAGCCTTGGCGCTGGCGACTTCGACGGACCCATCCGTGGCCATGTCGAGCGATTTTCTTAACAACGGCGGCATGCAAGAGGCCCTGCGCCGCCTGGCTCTTTATCAATCGGGTCAACCGGCTCGTGCCAAGCAGGCGTTTGGCAGCAAGATCGGCAGCCGGGTGATTGCCCGCTCGCCCGAGATGCGGCTGCAAATCGGTAAGCGCTCGGTCGGCGAAGCGCTGGGCCAGACGCGGCTCGTCGTCGAGCGCGTGCGGGGCGATTGGCTCTGGGTCGGGCGGGGCTGGATCCGTACCGACGATGTCGTGCCGTTCGAGGATGTCCTTGTCGACTATATCAATCGGTCGAACCGCACGACCAAACGCGGCGAATCGGGCAGGCAAACGCATTGAGCCGCATTGTCCAACGGTTCGCGTCGCTCCGGCCGAACTGAGTGGCGTTAATGGGGCCAAACCCCATTGTGAAATGGTCTCTGACCATTTCACCGTGCCGCAACCACGAGGAGACCGTGCCGCAACCGCCGTTGGGGCGAGCGATGCTTCTTTCGCTCCAGCGAAACGCGACAATTCCCGCGGAAAACCCACCAAGCCAGTTTGTTGGGATGATGCGGGGAGAGGCGGGAAGTGCTGTACCACCGTAGACATCACGCTGGAGCGTGATGGTGACGCCAGAGGCGTCCTGGTGCGGCAGAACATCACGCGGAGCGTGATGTCTACGGTAGTACAGGGCATTCGAGCTTCGGGGGCATCGCCAAGGGTCTGCCCCAACAACCCGCCGCGATCGCTCGATGCGTCCCCTTTCGCTGGGCGCACGTCGCTACTTTCGCGGAGCGAAAGACGACATTTTCCCGCGGGAAACCCACCAAGCCAGTTGCCTGCCATACTACGGGGAGAGTGACTGAGAAGCCGTCCAACGATAGCCGCCCGAGCGGACGAGCGCGAGGGCGAGCAACATCGGCCCGAGATAGAAGAGGTCGTAAACACAAACCAACAACAGCACATTGCTCAAACGGATACCAATCATGGCCTCCTCGGCATAACGCCGGACAAGCGTTTGCAGGAGGGCTGCGACCAACAGCAGTACCAACCGCCAACGTACGCGGCCAGGCCGCAGTAGCGCCCAAAGCACCAGTAGATCGATGGCCGTCAGCGAAAAGGTCACCATCAGCTCGTGGGCTGCGGCCTTCCACGATGCGAGCGGAAAAAGCACGGCGAGCGTGTGCTTCCAGGCCACAGGACCAGCGGAGATAAATCGGCGTATTGGAGAGCGCCGACCAGAGGCCGACGAGAACCAGCGGCCCGTGAAGCAGGACGGCCGCAGTCACCGGGTAGCGGGCGTGTCGCGGGAGGCTGTATGCGCCGAGAGCCGTGGGGACCATTACCACCAGAATCAGGGCGGCGGTTCTGAGCCAACGATTGTGAATGCTCATGGGCAACTCCCGCGAGGCATTGTACTGTGCCGCGCTTGTGATTGCCTCGTAGCGTCGCGCGTGTCTGTCGTTTTCCAGCACCGAAGGTGCGTCATTCGATACCCCAGGGCGCAGCCCTGGGTTGTGGGCTGCGCCCTGGGCTATCGAATCACGCCGCGTTGCGGCTACGACATGTCGCCTATTTGTCCAACCGCAATACATAGATGGTGCCGTTGCCATTGAGCGTGACGAGGTGGCGGCCGTCGGGCGTCCAGTGGACTTGCTTCACCAGCCCGCCCGGCGGACCAATCTCGATCGTCCGTTTCAGCGCCGATTTCCCCCGCGACGGATCCGGATCCCACAGCCGCACCTTGCCGTCGCCCGACGCGCTCGCGATTTTCTTGCCGTCGGGGCTGAAGGTGGCATGGTTCACTCGCCGCATGTTGTCCTTCAGCGTTCTAAGCTCGTCGCCTGTCTCAACG
>DATFDL010000372.1:0-10990 GCA_035252155.1 Pirellulales bacterium
CCCAGCCACCTGTCCATCGCGATTGGACGGATCCTGTGGAACGTAGCCTTCGCTACAACATATCAAGCGGGTCCACGTCGACGATCCATTGCACGCCTTCGGGCGCTTCGAGCCCGACGGTCGCCTGGCGCAGAGCGGTGTGAATCGGTTCAGGCCGCTGGCCCTGAAGTTGAATCTGAAACCGGTGCAGGCCCCGCAGCTTGGCAATCGGCGCGGGCGCGGGGCCGAGCACGCGGGCGGGGTTCTCTTCCCGCGAAAGCGCCGCCGTCAGCCGCTCGGCCAAATGCGCGGCAAACTCGCGGGCCACGGCCTCTTTCGGCCCGCGGATCACCAATCGCGACATGCTGGCAAATGGCGGATACATGAGCGCCTGCCGGTTGGGCAACTCCTCGGCGGTGAAGGTGTGATAATCGTGCCGCACGGCGGCCCTGATCGCCGCGTGGTCGGGGCTGAAGGTCTGCACCAGCACTCGGCCGCCCTTCGGGCCGCGACCCGTCCGGCCGGCCACTTGCACCAAAAGCTGAAACGTGCGCTCGGCCGCGCGGAAATCGGGCAGGTGCAAGGCCGTGTCGGCGTTGATGACTCCCACTAATGTCACGTCGGGAAAATCGAGCCCCTTGGCGATCATCTGCGTCCCCAGCAGAATCCGCACCTCGCCCTCGCGAAACGCGGCCAGCGCCCGCTCGTGGCTGCCGGGGCCCTGCATCGTGTCAGTATCCATCCGCAACGACGGATAGTCGCCGAACCGCGCCCGCACTTCGGCTTCGAGCCGTTGCGTGCCCAGCCCGCTATAGCGAATGCCGATAAACCCGCACTCCGGGCAGCGAGTGGGCGCCGCCAATTCATAGTCGCAATAATGGCACAGGGCGATCTCGCTCTGGCGGTGGTGCGTCAGGGCGATGTCGCAGTGAGGACACCGCACCACGTGCCCGCAGCCGGCGCACTGAATGTGCGTGGAAAAGCCCCGCCGGTTCAACAGCAGAATGACCTGGCCGCCGGCTTCGAGGGACTCTTTCATGGCGGCGTGCAAGGGCCGGCTGATCGAACCGGTCCAAAGATGGTCGCGCGTCTCGTTGCGCAGATCGACGGTGACCACCGCCGGCAGCGGACGATCGAACACCCGTCGTGGCATCGTCACCAATTGGTACTCACCGGCCTCGCCTCGATACCAACTCTCTAGCGAAGGCGTGGCCGAACCGAGCACTAGCGGCACTTTTTCGGCGGCGGCCCGGCGGAGGGCCACGTCGCGAGCGTGATAGCGCGGGGCGGTGTCTTGCTTGAAGCTGCCCTCGTGTTCTTCATCGAGCACAATCAAACCCAAGTGGGGCGTCGGCGCAAAGACCGCGCTACGGGCGCCCACCACCACCGATACGTGACCGGCGGCGATCTCTTGCCAGTGCGCGTGCCGCTCGGCGTCGGTCAGATGGCTGTGCAACACGGCCACGCGGCCGAAACGGGCCCGAAATCGCTGCTGGGCCTGCGGCGTGAGGCTGATTTCGGGCACCAGCACGATGGCCTGGCGTCCGTAGCCGACCACTTCTTGAATCGCTCGGATGTATACCTCGGTCTTGCCGCTGCCCGTGACGCCGTGCAGCAAGATTGTGCGATGTTCGAGCGACCGCAGCGCCGCCAGGATGGCATCGAGCGCCGTCTGTTGGTCGGTATTGAGCGGCAGATTGTCTTCACGGGCCACCGGAGCGTGCGTGGCGGCGTGGTAGCTCATGCGGCGCGCTTCGGCGGCGATCAGGCCCTTGCGCCGCAGCGTGGTGATGGTTGCCGACGAGCAGCCGACCCGCTGGGCGAGCTGAACGGGCGTGAGCGGCTCGCTGCTGGCGGCCAGGTAGCGCAGAATGCTCGCTTGCTTCTTGGGCAACTCGAGAGTCGCCAGCCGCGCGGCCACCTTGGTAGGCACCGACAGCAGCGTCGTGAGCCGGGTGCCCGCCTTGCCGCGCACCGCGGCGGGAACGACGGCATCGAGCACCTGGGCCAGCGGGCAAAGATAATGTTCGGCCATCCACTCGGTCAGCCGCAGCATGGCGGGCGAGAGCAGCGCCCGCTCGTCGATCAGCTCGGCGACCGGCTTGAGTCGCCGCCCGCCGACCGGCCGGTGCTCCAACCGCACGCAATAGCCGACCATTGGCCGGTCGCCCCGCCCCAGCGTGACGCGCACCCGTTGCCCGATCGCCAACCGCGGACGCAGCACGTCGGGCACCAGGTAATCAAACTCTTGCCGCGGCCCGCCGGGAATCACCAGCGTGGCGACCCAGCGTCGCTCGGCATCGTCGAGCTCCCAGGGCGGAGCGTCGGTATCGAAAAGTTGTTGCTGCGAATTGGCCAACCAGGCAAACTCCGCCTCTGCAGGGACCACGCGAAAAGAAAGGCCCCATCCAACTCCGTTTTAAGCCGCTCCGAGCGCCATGTAGACCTTGCCCTTTTGACTTAACCATTCGACGTCGCCTCGCAGGGCATGTTCGTAGACGTCCTGAAGCAGTCGAATCGTTTCCGATTCGTAGCAAGGCTCCGATGGATCATCGGCCGGTATGACCATTTCGACTTCGACGGCAACGACGTATTTTTCCGTTTGGATCAGCCGAGTCCGCCGAAGACGTTGACCTTGAATGAGCATGTATAATGTCAGTCGAAAAAATGCACCGTCACGAGCTTGGCAGCGCCGCTCTGGCGCAGGTGAGACCAAACTGCCTTGAATTCCGTAGCGTCGGGCAATGTCTCGCGCACTTCGACCACGGGATTTGGCTTCGCCCGCGGTCGTTCCGCGATCAACGTTCCGTCATCGAGCGCAGCGATCACCTGCCACTCCATAATACCACGTTCTTCCAATCGTTCGGAAGCGTGCTGCCCGATAATGTACTTTTCGTCAGCGACCAATTGTCGGACGGTATCGAACAGCTTTCCCACCGGCCAACTACGCGAACTCCACCTCATCCAAAAACCCGGCCAAGCGCCGAGACCGGATGGGGTGCTGTAGCTTCCGCACGGCCTTGGCCTCGATCTGCCGCACCCGCTCGCGGGTGACCGAGAAAATCTTGCCCACCTCCTCCAACGTGTAAGAATATCCGTCGGTCAGCCCGTAACGCAATCGTAGGATTTCGCGCTCGCGATAGTTGAGCTCCGACAAGGCATCGGCCAACCGCTCTTTGAGCATCGTCTGCGTCATGTCCTGCAAGGGGTCTTCGTCGCGATGGTCTTCGACAAACTCGCCGAAGAAGCTGTCGTCGTGGTCGCCCACCGGCTGGTCGAGCGAGAGCGGCTGCCGCGTCATCTTGAGCACGCAGCGGGCTTCCTCCAGCGTGAGCCCGGTGGCCTTGGCGGTCTCTTCGACGGTCGGCTCGCGGCCGTGCCGCTGCAGCCAGTCGCGGGTCAGCTCGCGCACCCGGCCCATCGTCTCGATCATGTGCACCGGCAGACGAATTGTGCGGCTCTGGTCGGCGATAGCCCGGGTGATGGCCTGGCGAATCCACCAGGTGGCGTACGTCGAAAACTTGAAGCCGCGGCCGTGCTCGAATTTGTCGACCGCCCGCATCAAACCGGTGTTTCCCTCTTGAATCAGGTCCAAGAAGCTCAACCCGCGATTGCGGTAGCGTTTGGCGATCGAAACCACCAGCCGCAGGTTGCCCGCCGAGAGCACGCGCTTGGCGGCGTCGTAGGCCTTGAGGCAGTTTTGCGTGTTGGCAGTCCGCGTTCGCAGCGAAGTCGGGCTTTCCAGCGTGATTTGCATCAGGTATCGCAAGTCGCTGCGCAACTGGGCGATCTGAGCGGCGGGACCGTGGTTCTTGCGCAACTGGTTGATCTGATCGAGCAGATCGTCCATGCGGCGCGAGATTTCGCCGAGTTTTTCCATTAGCGGCTGCAAACGCTGGGTGCGCAGATCGAGCTCCTCGACCAACCGCACGGCTTTATAGCGTCGGCGCATCAGGCGTCGCCAGGCGGCCCGCCGTTCGGCCATACGAACGCGCTTGCTGATCGCCATGCGAAAGTCGCGCTGGTTGAGCCGCAACAGGTGATCGAGCGTTTTCAGGTTCGGCAGGAGACGAGCCATGATCCGCTTTTTTTGCGCGGCGTCGGTCACCGAAACATCGACGGTGCGATCGAGCCGCAGCTCGCCGTCGCGCACCTTTTTCAAGAGCGCCACTGCCCCCTGCAGCATAAAATCGTTGGCCAGCAATGTCAGTCGGTACTTGCGGCGGGTGCGATCGATTTGCTTGGCTGAATCGATCTCTTCGGCGCGGGTCAAGAGGGGAATTTCGCCCATCTGCATCAAGTAAATCCGCACCGGGTCTTCGATACGGTCGTTGCCGACGCTGCCGGCCAGTTCCTGATCGCCAAAGTCGTTGGACTCATCGTCGGCTTCCGCTTCTTCGTCGTCTGCACGATCCTCGATTTCGTCGACCTCGTGTTCGTCAGCCGCAGACGAAGACGGCAGCGTATCGACGGGATGATCTTCGTCGAAATCCAGCCCCAGCGGCGGGGTGCGGTCTTTGGGCGGACGCTTGGCGGGCGGCTTGGCCGCGGCCTTGTGAATCGGCTGACGCAGGCGGTCTTTTCGATCGACGCGGACGTGCTTGGAGGTCTTGGCCAAGATCGTGGTCCTTTTTCGAGAGAGTGACGTGGGCTTCGCTGTCACTCTCAAAGCACGCACGGTGCCAACAGACCGCTCGGCAGGAAGGCAATTGGCCGCAAGTCATTGGAATCATGCCCTTTCCGTCGCCTTGTCCACCTCTGCGGCAAGCCTGGCACGAGTCGCCTATGTTGATTTGCGGCAACACGCCAGCCCCGGACGTTGCATCCTTGCACCATGTCGCTCCGGTCGGCCTACCGTACGGCCTGGTGGCGGCCCGGCGCCGGACCGCCGGGCACAAGGCCCGGAGCTACCGAGCACAGAGCAGGGAAGCGTCGGGCGCTATTTTGACGCTCCATCCTGTGCCAAGAGCCAGTCTTCGAGCACCACGTGCACCAGAAACGGCGCACGCAAGAGCGCGGCACGCGCCGAGAGCAGTTTACCTAGCCAGGGCCGCGAGACCATGTTCGACACCGCCCGCAGGCCCATCTGACGCAACGAACGGCCGGACATCTCGGCGGTGACGTTGTCGCTGATCCGCTTAAAGGTGTTGGGCAGCAGGTTCGGGTCGGGGCCGACGTGAATTAATACTTCGATGCCCATCGACAGCAGCTCATAGATGGCGTCCCACAGTCGTTGCGGTTCATCGATCCAGCGGTTCAACAAGGCCCGGCTGTTGTAATCGTTGTAGCTCAGCTTGCCGGTCACCAGCGACAGAATGGGGGGCACCGGAGCGCGGAAGCCGCCGCCCATCGAGTGCATCATCAGGGCGGCCCGGTTGGGCAGGCTTCGCTGCCAGAGCAAGGGCGTGTGCAAAGGCGGCCACGCGCCGCCGTGCTTGCGCAGGCTGACTTGGCCCTGCAAAAACTCGCCCATTGCGGCCTTGAAGCGATCGACCGTATCGCCTTGCCCGAGCAGCAAAACCGCGTTCGGCCCCAGATACGACGAAATTGCAATCACGCCGCGTCCCTGCACGGTAATTTCCAAACAAAGACGCTCAACCCCCTCCATGTCGAGCGCTTTGCCGCGCGAGAAGACAATGCCCATCGTCACATCGCGGGCAAGCTCGGCGGCCTCGGTGGCCATCACCAAGAGCGGCGGCAGCGCCTCGCGCAGCGAATACACGCCGCCACAGATCAACGCCGTCACCTCGCCCAAGCTATAGCCTAGCGCCAGCCGGGCATGACAATACGGGATGCCAAACACCTGCTCCAGTAACTCGATCTGGGCAATCTCCGCCGCCAGGATCAGCCCGATGTCTTCGCCAAATGTTTCCAGCGTGCTTTCGCGCTTGTTGCGCACTCGCTCGACTAGATCGACGTGACCGTGCAGTACATCGGCACAAATCGCCGCAGCTTCGCGCAAGTGCCGTTCGACGATTGCGCCGTAATTGCGGTGGGCCAGCAATTCGGACGTGCGGCCAAGGTTTGTCTGATTGTAACCGCGGAACGCGAAAGCCGTCTGGTCCATCCGATCGCTCAGCTCGAATGGCTTAGGCTGATGATTGACGGTGGTCATGCGATCGGCGTCAAGGGCGGATGAGTTTCGCGAGCATCATAACCGATAAGGCGGTGGCTGGGGCAGAGCCTGAGCGATGCCCCGGAGCGGCCGGCAACGGTTGGGACCACCATGCTTGCGGCAACGGCGAGGTGCCACTACAACCAAACATAGGTTATGCCGGCACCAAACACACCAGAACTGACGGGCCAAACGGCCGTGGTAACCGGCTCTTCGAGCGGTATTGGCCGGGCGATTGCCCTGGAGCTGGCCGCGGCGGGCACCGCGGTCTTAGTGCATGCGCGCCGCTCGCGCGACGCGGCCGAAGCCGTGGCCGGGCAAATTCGGCAACAAGGCTGTGCGTCGGAGGTCATCCTCTGCGATCTGGCCGATCAGGCTTCGCACGAAGCGCTCGTCGAGCGGGCCTGGGCCTTGCGCGGCGGCGTCGATCTGTGGATTAACAACGCCGGCGCCGACGTGCTCACCGGCGAAGCCGCCAAGTGGGCATTCGAAAGAAAACTAGCAGAACTTTGGCGCGTCGATGTGACAGCTACCGCGCGGCTCTCGCGGCTCGCCGGCGCTCGCATGAAACAGCGCGGTTCTGGCGTCATCATCAATATGGGTTGGGACCAGGCCGAGCAGGGCATGGCCGGCGACAGCGGCGAATTATTCGCCGCGGTCAAGGGTGCGGTCATGGCGTTCACCAAGAGCCTGGCCCGCTCGTTGGCCCCGCAGGTGCGAGTGAATTGCCTCGCCCCCGGTTGGATTCGCACTTCCTGGGGCGATCGGGCGAGCGACTATTGGCAACAACGCGCACAACAAGAGAGCCTGCTCGGACGCTGGGGCACACCGGAAGACGTGGCCCGCGTCGCCCGGTTCCTGGCGTCGCCCGCAGCGTCGTTTATTACGGGGCAAGTCATTCCCGTAAACGGCGGCTTTCGCGGCGGATATACTTCACATGGTTCCTAGATTGCTTTCCGCCGGACGTCGGAGGAAAGCCTTCGTAGGCCGTCCCACCTCGCTCTGGACGGCCTAGGAAGGCCATCCTCCGGCTGACCGTCGCCGGCAAAACAATGCACATTCATTTTGTCACGGGCCGACTGGCCGAACATTCGCTGCGTAAAGTGCTGGCCGAAATGGCGCCGAACGTCGGCTTCGATTTCAGCATTGAAGTGCTTGGCATCACCGTGGCCGCCCTGATGACCACCGACTGGGTCGCCAAGCGAATCTATATTCCAGCCCAGGCCGATCGTGTGGTGCTGCCGGGCTATTGCTCGGGCGATCTGGAGTCGGTGCAACGCCTGACCCCAGCTTCTGTCGAACGCGGGCCGAAAGACCTACGCGAATTGCCACAGTGGTTTGGGCAGCATCGCGCCGACGACTATGGCCGCTATGACATCGAAATTCTTGCTGAAATCAATCACGCGCCTCGAATGACTGCCGACGACATCCTCCGCCAAGCCGCCGACCTGGCCGCGCAAGGCGCCGACGTGATCGACCTGGGCTGCAATCCCGGCGAAACCTGGTCGGGCGTCGGCGATGTCGTGAGAATTTTGCGCAGCGAAGGTCATCGCGTGAGCATCGACAGCCTCAATCCGGCGGAAATTGCGCTCGCCGCACGGGCCGGGGCTGAACTGGTCTTGTCGGTCAATTCGAGTAACCGCGAGGAGGCGGCCGATTGGGGTTGTGAAGTGGTGGCGGTGCCTGACGTGCCGGCCACACTCGCCGGGCTGGACGAAACGATCGACTGCCTGGCGGCCGCCGGCGTGCCGGTGCGGATCGATCCGGTGATCGAGCCGATCGGCTTTGGTTTCGCCCGCAGCCTGGGGCGCTACCTGGCCATTCGCCACCGTTATCCCGACGCCGAGATGATGATGGGCGTCGGCAACCTCACCGAACTGACTGACGTTGATTCTGCCGGCGTCAACGCGTTGCTGCTGGGCTTCTGCCAGGAAGTGGGCATTCGCAGCATTCTGACGACGCAAGTGATCAATTGGGCCCGCACCTCGGTGCGCGAGTGCGACTTGGCCCGGCGGCTGGCGTACTATGCTGTCACGCATCATTCGCTGCCCAAGCATGTCGAGCCGCGATTAGTTATGTTGCGTGATCCTCAATTGCTGTCCTTTGGAGCCGACGAGCTCGGGAGGCTGGCTGGCTCGTTGAAAGATGAAAACTTTCGCATCTTTGCCGAGGGCGGCCGGTTGCACATCCTTGCCGCCGGCCTTCATTTGCAAGGTGACGACCCGTTCGAGTTGTTCGACCAACTGCAAGCCAGCGGGCGCGGCCGGCTCGATTTGGGGCATGCTTTTTACCTCGGCTACGAGATGGCCAAGGCCCTGACAGCCCTGACACTGGGGAAACAATACCGGCAGGACCAAGCGTTGGAGTGGGGTTTTTTGACTCGGCCCGAGCGGAGCCACCGGGCAAAGATAAAGTAGAACGGAATTCATTCCGTTCGCGTAAAGTCGTCTTTCGCTCCGCGAAAGGAACGTTCTTTCGCGGGGCGAAAGGCGACAATAGGAACGGAATAAATTCCGTTCTACAAAATGAACCGTGAAGGTCCGATCGTCGAAGAGCTTTCACCGCCGCCCGATGCCGAGCAGGCGTTTTTACGGTTGCGCGGCCTGCCGCACTGCCTGTGGCTCGATAGCGCGCTGAAGCATGCGACGCTGGGCCGTTATTCGTTTCTCACGGCCGATCCGTTTGACTACCTAGAGCTGGCCGTGTCCGATCGCGGCGCCTTTGAACAACTCGGGCGCCGGATCAGCGAGCTGTGCGCGCCGGCAGCGCCCGGCGTACCGCCGTTTCAAGGCGGCGCGGCGGGACTCTTCAGTTACGAGTTAGCGCAGCAACTCGAGCGTCTGCCAGCGCCGCGGAGCGATGAATTTCAGATTCCGGCGCTGGCCGTCGGCTTTTACGACGTGGTGTTGGCCTGGGACCATGTGCAGAACCGGGCGTGGCTTATCTCACACGGACTTCCCGCGCCGACTGGTTCAAGGCGCCGCCGCGCCGCCGAGCGGATCGCGCAGTTTCGCGATTGGCTGGCTGGCCCGCCGCAGCCTGTGCACCGCCGATGCCGCTCGCAGTCACTCACTCGTGATGAATTGGCGCCGCAGTTCCGAGTGGGCGATATACCGGACCTGACCAGCAATTTTTCGCGGGACGCTTATATGCAGGCGGTCGAACAAGCGATCGACTACATCGCGGCGGGCGACATCTTTCAAGTGAACCTCTCGCAGCGGCTGCTGCATCCCGCGCACGGCGACGCCGCGGAGTTGTACTTTCGGTTGCGGCGGCGAAACGCGGCCACGTTCGCCGGCTATTTCGACCTCGGAGCATTTCAAATCGCCAGTGCCTCGCCGGAGCGGTTTTTGCAACTCCACGATCGGCAGGTCGAGGCCCGGCCCATCAAAGGTACGCGGCGGCGCACGCGGTTGGCCGAGGCTGATTTGTTCGCGGGCGACGAACTTCGGGCGAGCGAAAAAGACCGGGCCGAAAACGTGATGATCGTCGATCTCTTGCGAAACGACTTGGCCCGCGTCTGCCAGCCGGAAAGCGTGCATGTCACGCAGCTCTGCGAGTTGGAATCTTACGAATTCGTACAGCACTTGGTCTCGGCGGTCCGCGGCACGCTGGCTGACGATCGCCAACCGCTCGACCTGCTGCGGGCGGCGTTTCCCGGCGGCTCGATCACCGGCGCCCCCAAGGTACGCGCCATGGAAATCATCGCCGAATTAGAGCCTACGGCTCGCGGCGCCTACTGTGGGGCACTGGGTTACTTGGGCTTCGACGGCACGATGGATACCAACATTCTGATTCGCACCGTCACCGCCGGCCGCGGCTGGTGGCAATTTCCGGTCGGTGGTGGCGTGGTAGCCCAATCGGAACCCGCCCTGGAATATGATGAAACCTGGCACAAGGCCGAAGGCTTACTCCGCGCGCTGCGATGATTTTGCTGATCGACAACTATGACAGCTTCGTGAATAACCTGGCCCGCTACTTCCAGCGGCTGGGCCACGAGACGCGTGTGGTGCGCAACGACGCCATCGACGTGTCGGGCGTTCGCGCCCTGCGTCCCAACGCCGTCGTGCTCTCGCCCGGTCCTTGCACGCCCGAGCGGGCCGGCTGTTCGATCGACCTGGTGCGGTCGCTGCACGCCGAGGTGCCTATCTTGGGCGTTTGCCTGGGCCATCAGGTGATCGCGGCGGCCCTGGGTGGACGAGTGATTCGCGCCCCCGAGCCGGTCCACGGCCGCGCTTCAGAGGTGTTTCACGACGAGCGCGGCATTTTTGCCGGTTTACCGAATCCGTTGCGGGCGTGCCGCTATCATTCGCTGGTGGTCGACGAACCGACGTTGCCCGGCGACCTGACCGTCACCGCTCGCACCGCGGACGACGTTGTCATGGCGCTGGCCCATCGCGAGCTTCCGGTGGTAGGCGTACAGTTTCATCCCGAGTCGATTCTCACCGAAGTGGGCTATGAAATGCTGGCCGGGTTTTTGCGCCAGGCCGGCTTGAGGGTACCAACGCGGGTGCCGACCTTCGCCGGCGAATTGCACGAGCCGAATGATCGCGAGCGTACGCAGCCCGGCGTGGTGACGTTTTGAATGTTTTTGAACGGACACAACGAAGCAAAGGAAGCTGCCGCTCAGGACGATCGTCGGTCGCGCCAGCGTTGCGGCACTGCGTCAAACGTCGTTTGATACGTTTCTTCGAGCGGCAAGGGGACGTATAGCGCATGCTTGAGTCCAATCGTCCAATCCTGATGGAAATCGTGAAAAATGCCGGCCGGAATTGCACTCCAGTTATGAATGGGCATAAGCGCGGCTCCAAGAACAATCGCGCAACGCTCTTATTCTAGCGTGCAGGGTATTGCGCTAGCCACGGCCGGCAATTATACTTCACGCGGCCCGCAATC
>DATFDL010000373.1:0-5170 GCA_035252155.1 Pirellulales bacterium
CGAGGTTTATCAGGCAAACGACCAGCGGGTGCTCGCGGCCGGCGCGCCGTTGCAGTTTGAAGAGATCGCCCCGCAAGACGACGGCCCACACACCTATGTGTCGACCAAGTTTTTGCTCTACGACGCCAGCGGCGTGCCCTATGCCATCTGCGGCATCTCGACCGACATCACCGCGCGCAAGCGGGCCGAGGTCGAGCTGCAACGGGCCAAAGAAGCCGCCGAAGAAGCCAACCGCGCGAAGAGCGTCTTTCTGGCCAACATGAGCCACGAAATTCGCACGCCCATGAACGGCATCATCGGTATGTCGGAGTTGGTGCTCGACACGCCGCTCGATCCGCGGCAGCGAGAATACATTTCGCTGGTCAAGGAATCGGCCGATTCGCTGCTGTCGGTCATTAACGACGTGCTCGATTTTTCGAAGGTCGAGGCAGGCAAGCTCGAGCTCGAAGAAACCGACTTTTCGCTGCGCGGGAGCCTGAGCGACGCCGTGCGGTCGCTTGAGTTCCGGGCGCACGACAAGCAGCTTGAATTGACCTGGCAAGTCGCTCCCGACGTGCCCGACCATTTGATTGGCGATAGCGGACGAATGCGGCAGGTGCTGGTCAACCTGCTGGGCAACGCCATCAAGTTCACCGAGCGAGGCGGCGTGCGGGTCGAGGTCGCGGCCGACGAAGCGGACCGAGAGCAGGCGTTGCTGCACTTCACGATCATCGACACCGGCATCGGCATCGCTGCCGAAAAACGCGAAGTCATCTTCGAGGCATTCGAGCAGGCCGACAGCTCGACGACGCGCCGTTTCGGCGGCAGCGGCCTCGGATTGGCCATTTCGAAAAAGCTGGTCGAGCTGATGCAGGGGCGCATCTGGGTCGAGAGCGAGCTAGGCCACGGCAGCCGGTTTCATTTCACGGCGCGGTTTGCCGTGGCAGCGGGGCCGGTGACGGCGCCGCATCTGCCGCTGCCCACAACCGAGCCGCCCGCACCCGCCGGCGGCGATGCTCGGGCCGCCCGACATCTGCACATCTTGCTGGCCGAAGACAGCGTGGTGAATCAGAAACTGGCGGTCTATCTGCTCGAAAAATGGGGGCACCGCGTCACCGTGGCGAGCACCGGTCGCGAAGCGGTTGAGGCCGTCGCGCAGCAGTCGTTCGACCTGGTGTTGATGGACGTGCAAATGCCGGAGCTCGACGGCTTGCAGGCCACCGCCGCCATTCGTCGCCGCGAGGCGGGCCAGCATCACGTGCCGATCGTGGCGATGACGGCCCACGCGATGGTGGGCGACCGCGAACGCTGCCTGGCGGCCGGCATGGATGGCTATCTCTCGAAACCGATCCGCGCCCGCGAGCTGCTCGAAGTCGTCGAAGAAATCGTTGCAGGAGAAGCGGGGCCGGCGGAATCGCCGGGCGAGCCGGCCGCCGACTGGGCCGCCGCGCTGGAGCGCTTACAGGGCGACCGCGAGCTGCTGGAAGAGATCGCGGGCGTGTTTCGTGAAGAGGCGCCCAAACTGCTCGACCAGATTCGCGAGGCGATCGACCGCCGAAACGCGCCGCTCTTGAAGCTTTCGGCCCACACGCTCAAGGGGGCGCTGGTCAACTTCGCGGCCAATGGCGCGATCGACGCCGCCCGCCGGCTCGAGATGATGGGCAAGCGCGGCGATTTGTCATCTGCTCCCGAAGCGCTGCTCGCCTTGGAGCGCGAGCTCGATCGGCTGGCCCCCGCGATGGAAGCCTGGAGTAAGGCGGAGAGCGGGAGCCGGTGAGGGGGAGCAGGGGAGCAAGGGAGCAGGGGAGAGAGGGAGCATAGCGCGACGGTTTTCGTCTGCTCCCGCGCTCCCCTGCTCCCGCGCTCCCCTGCTTTACTCCACTCGGCAAATCAAGCACTTCAGGTATTCCGTCTCCAGACACGTCACGCTGGTGGGATGATCGGCCGCGGCGCCGCGGGCTTCGAGAATCTGCACGTTGCGGCCGGTACGCTGCGCTACCTCGGCCAGCACATGCTGAAAATCTTCTCGCGTCACATAGCCCGAACAACTGCACGTCACCAGCAGGCCATCGGGCTCCAGCAATTCGACGGCCCGCTCGTTGAGCTTGTGATATGCACGCAAAGCTTCGGGCAGCCCTTGCCGCCGCCGCGCGAATTTAGGCGGGTCGAGCACGATGCCTCCAAACCGCCGGCCCTCGCCCGCCAGCCGTTCGAGCGTTTGAAAACCGTCGCCCGTCTCGAACCGCACGTTGGCCACACCATTCAGCTCGGCGTTGGCCTTGGCCAAGGCGATGGCCTTCGGGCTCGAATCGACTCCCAGCACTTCGGCGGCGCCGCCCCGCAGGGCCGCGCACAGCGCGAAGCCGCCGGTGTAACAAAACAGATCGAGCACGTTCCGCCCGTGCAGATAACCGGCCGCCGCCAGGCGGTTGTCGCGCTGGTCGAGAAAAAAGCCGGTCTTCTGACCCGTCGCCAGATCGACCCCATACCGAATGCCGTGCTCTTCGATAAACACCGGCCCGTCGGGCGGCTCGCCCCAGCAGGGGCCTTCGACCAGCCCGGTCGGAAGCCCTTCCAGAACGCTCACTCCCTGATCGACGCGCAGCAGCACGCCGCGCGGCCGCAATAACCCGACGACCAGCGAGACGAGCTCTTCGACCCGCATCGCCATGGCGAGGGCTGAAATCTGCATTACCAGATAATCGCCATATCGATCGACGATCAGCCCGCTCAATCCATCGGCCTCGCTATACACCAGCCGCGTCGCCGAGTTGTTCGGGAAGAGCCGTTCGCGCAGCGCAATCGCCGCTCGCAATCTCCGCCGCCAAAACGCCTCGTCGAGCGGTTCGTCGCGATGCCACGTGTAAAGCCGCACGCGAATCCGGCTTTGGCCATTGAAGATTCCCCGGGCGATCCAGCCGCCGTCGTTTGCCGCAAGCTCGACGACGTCGCCGTCGGCCGGTTGCCCTTCGACGCGCTCGATGGCCGAATCGAGCACCCACGGATGCCGCCCGTAAAACGGCCGGGCTTTGCGCGGCTTAAGAACGACAGATGCTAGCATTTGCGAATTCTCGGGCAAAAGTCTTGGCATGGGTCGGATTCCGGTTATACTTTTCGCTCGTGCGGCAACAAGGCGTTGCCGCCCGCGGCGAACGCTCGCCGCCGGATTCAGGTTTTCATCTTCTGACTTTGGGAGGGAACCCATGACCCGCGTCCGCCTCAGCACCGTCGACGAGTACGAAAAGGGACTCAAAGACCGCCTGGAAATGAGCACCGCCGAAATCGGCCTTTCGGTGCGGACCACCAATTGCCTCGAAGAGCGGGGTATCTTCACGGTCAACGACCTGCTGCACTGCACCCGCGACGATCTGTTGAGCATCTCTAATTTCGGCGAGAAGACGCTCGACGAGGTTTACAAGGCGCTCGAGGGTGTCGGCTTTTATCGTCCCAGCCGGCAGCCGGTAATGGCGGGGTAAGCTTCGTCGCTCCGGTGAAAACAGCGACGCCACTGACGCTAGTAATTCTCACGTTCGACGTCTGTAGGGAACGGACCTCGTGCGGTTCCCTAATCGGTTTTGACATTCAAATTCGGCAATTGTGGAAACCGCCATGTGGCACAGCCGCCCTCGGCTGTGTCGCCGACGCCAGTCGGCGTCGCGGAACCAGCCGAGGGCGGCTGGTCCACATGCCGATTTTGAACGTCAAAACCGATCAGAGCCGAGCGGATCCTACCCCGTCGCAACTTCCACCAGCGGCTCACCCGAAGCGGCCATCGCCCGGATGTCTTCGGTGATTTTCATCGAACAATATTTCGGGCCGCACATGCTGCAAAAGTGAGCGCTTTTGAACGTGTCTTGGGGCAGCGTCTCGTCGTGCATGCGGCGGGCCGTTTCGGGATCGAGCGAGAGCCGAAATTGCTCGTTCCAATCAAAGGCAAAGCGGGCCCGGCTTAGCGCGTCGTCGCGGTCACGCGCGCCGGGGCGGCGTCGCGCCAGGTCGGCCGCGTGGGCCGCGATCTTATAGGCGATCACGCCTTGCTTCACGTCGTCGGTTTCGGGCAGCCCGAGATGCTCCTTCGGCGTCACGTAACAAAGCATCGCCGCGCCGCTCCAGCCGGCCAATGCCGCGCCGATGGCGCTGGTGATGTGGTCGTAGCCCGGCGCGATGTCGGTTACCAGCGGCCCCAGCACATAGAACGGCGCCTCGTGGCACCATTCCATCTGCTTCTTGATGTTCATGTCGATTTGGTCCATCGGGATGTGCCCCGGACCCTCGACCATCACCTGCGTATTCTTCCGCCAGCCGCGTTCGGTCAGCTCGCCCAGCACCCGCAGTTCGGCAAACTGGGCGTCGTCGCTGGCGTCGGCGATCGAGCCGGGCCGCAGTCCGTCGCCCAGGCTCCAGGTGACGTCGTACTCGTGCATGATGTCACAGAGGTCTTCGAAATGCGTGTAGAGCGGATTCTGCTGGCGGTGGGCCATCATCCACTTGGCGATCAGCGAGCCGCCGCGGCTGACGATGCCCGTCACGCGGTTCATCGTCAGGTGCAGGTGCTCCAGCAGCACGCCGCAGTGCACCGTCATGTAGTCGACGCCCTGCTTGGCCTGATGCTCGACCATATCCAAGAAGTGTTGCGGCCGCATGTCTTCGATGTTGCCGCCCAGCTCTTCGAGCATTTGATAGATGGGCACGGTGCCGATCGGCACGGGCGAGGCCGCGATAATCGCCTGGCGGATGCGGTCGATATCCTTGCCGGTCGAAAGATCCATCACCGTGTCCGAGCCGAAATGGACGGCGGTGTGCAGCTTTTCCAGCTCCGTCTCGACATTGCTGGTGACGGCCGAGTTGCCGATATTGGCGTTGATTTTGCACTTGGCTGCCACGCCGATGCACATCGGCTCCAGCCGGCCCTGCAGGTGGACCTTATTGGCCGGAATCACCATCCGCCCGCGGGCCACCTCGTCGCGAATGATTTCCGGTTCGAGGGCCTCGCGATCGGCCACGAACTCCATTTCGGGCGTAACGACGCCGGCCCGCGCATGTTCGATCTGAGTCATAGATGGCAAACCTCCCTGGGGCGAAAGCTTATGCTGGTCATCGTACCCTGACACGCGGCTGGCGGCAATGTAGGATGACCTTCCTAGGTCGTCCATGCACGCTTTGTGGCCGCGGGGACGACCTAGGAAGGTCA
>DATFDL010000374.1:0-3055 GCA_035252155.1 Pirellulales bacterium
CTACCGTAGATAAAGACGTTCGCTGATCGTGCGCGGAAAATTTGGTTTCGCGCGCAGTTCTTTCGCGTCGAGGGCAAATAACGGGCTGATCTCGACGGGCACGCCGGGGGCGATGTTGGCGCCGGCTTGTTCAAGCCAACTACGGTGCAAAGCGATCATCTGGGCTTGCACTTTTTCGGGCGAGTCGCGCTCGGCGCCAAGGGCATTTTTGACCGGGGCAAAGCAGGCGGCTTCGTCGACTTCCACCACCAGCGGCTGCCGCGCGGCGGGCAACAGGTCGAAGATGAATTGCTCGAACTTGATCGCGTTCGGCTCGGCCGGCTCGATCAGCCGGCCGCCGTCGTCCAGATACGGCACCTTTTTGCGAGCCAGATGGAACGGCAAGTCGCCCTCGTTCTGGCTTGCCCGGTCCAAAAGATCGACATCGAAAACGTGTACGGCGATGTTGCCCGCCCAAAGCTTGAGAGAGCCGTCGGTCAGGCGCTGCTGAGCCACATCGTCGGGCAGGTCGCTGTATTCAATGATCCGTACCTGTCCGTCAATCGAAACCACGTTGCCCACGCGGTCGAGCGGATGGTGTTTGGCAACGACTTGCGTGGACAACTCCGAGCCGGCCAAGAGGTGATAGCCGATGAACTCCGGGTCGCAAACTCCGACAAGCGGGTTGTCGACCTGCATATAAAAAAGCTGCTTGATGCCGCGCCGGCGGATGTCGGCCAAGGCGCCGCTGGCTCGCAGGGCGGCCGGCATCCCGCCGTGCCCGTCGGGGCTGAGCGAAATGCAGCCGCGGCCCGCCTGCAGCACCTTGCCCGTCGTCGCGTCGACGGCCGGCATCGTGCCTTGACAAAAGACCGTCACGTCAGCCGCAGGCAAACCAAAGTGTTTGTGGGCCACGAGAAATGCGATCGTTTCTTCATGCGTGGCAGGACTGGTCATCAAGTAGAGCGGCAGTGAGACGCCATACCGGCGGCCGACGGCCAGCACCTTTTCGAGCAAGATTTGAAAGAGCGTGGCTTGCGAGACCGGCCCGATCGGATAACAGCCTTTGGGATGATCGAAGCCCAGCCGTGTGCCTTGCCCGCCGGCCACCAGCACCACGCCCACGCGGCCCGCGCGCAACAGCTCCTCGCCGCGCCCGCGGGCGTCATCGCGTGAAAACGAGTTGCCCCGGCCGTCGAGCCGCACGGCCGGCGGCGGCAACGCCCGGCGGGCCAGCGCCGCCCAGTCATGCCCGGCCGTTTGCTCACGCAGCAGCCGTTCGATCCGTGCGAAATCGATGCCGCGAATCTGCTCGGCCAATCCGCGGCGCATTTCGGCGGACAACGAGTCCCAACCGGCCAACAGGTGCTCTTGCCCGTAAGGTGCGACCAATTTGCGGAGGCCCGCCAGTTCGTCATTCATGCCGGCAGCCCTTCCATGCGCCCTTGCCGCCGCACTTTCGACCCCATTGAGCTTGCCTCGATGGTGAAGAAGATGGCGTGCTAGCCCGAAAGAAACAGAGAGTTGCACGACCCCATCCAGCTTGTCTGGATGGTGAAGGAGTCTTCGGCCTGGGGAAGGGCGCGGCGCGATCTGATTCACCATCCAGACAAGCGGGATGGGGTCTTGCGGCGGGGCGCTCAGCGTTCGCTAGCTCACCATCTCGTTCACCGATCCGCACAAGGCGGATGGGGTCCGGAAATCGCAACATCGAGGCGGTTCCCTGTGTTCGCAAATCGAAAATCCAAAATCTAAAATCCAAAATCGGACGCCTCATGTCAGCGGCACCTTCAGCCCATCATAGGCCAGCTCCATGCCCGGCGGCAGCGTGGCGCTAGTCGCCTCGTGCTCCAGCTCGTGCGAGAGATGAGTAAACAGCGTTCGCCGCGGGCGCAGCCGCTGAGCGACGTCGATCGCTTCTTCGAGGCTGAAATGCGTGGCATGGGGGCGCGGCCGCAGGGCGTCCAGAATCAGCACGTCCAGGTCTTGCAAGAGCGGCCAGCTTTCGTCGGGAATGCCGTTGGTGTCGGTGCAGTAGGCCACGTTGCCAAAACGAAATCCCAACACCTCGAACCGCCCGTGCCGCAAGCGGATGGGCGTGACGCGCGTGCCGAGCAGCTCGAACGGCTCGGTGCTGATCCGCACCAGCTCGAGCTGAGGGATCGCGCCGGGATGGAGCGTTTCGGGGTCTAGCTCGAAGGCATAATCAAAGGTGCGGCGAATCCGCCGCTCGACCCGTTCTTCGCAATAGATCGGCAGTTTATGGCCCAGGTAAAACGGAAACAGCCGCAAGTCGTCGAGGCCGAACAGGTGGTCGGCGTGTTCGTGCGTGAACAGCACCGCGTGAATGAGGCCGATTTGCTCGCGCAGCAGTTGGCTGCGCAGGTCGGTGGGCGTATCGATCAGCAGGTTCCCTTCGGGCAGCCCCAGGGCCAGTCCGCACCGCGAGCGGTGGTTGCGCGGGTTTGTGCTGCGGCAGGTGGCGCAGCCGCAGCCGACCATCGGCACGCCCACCGACGTGCCGGTGCCCAAGAACAGCAGTTCGCCTCGAAGATCGCGGGATGAATACGAAGCCGGCACAGTGATGGACGAGTTGGGGACGACGGCGCCTGTGTTTTGAGAGATTGCCACATGCCGCCGGTTTTGACAAGCTCTGGGCGACATCCGCATTGGGTGCCGGCTGGTATTGGAGCTTTCGAACCAATCGCCCGGGCGGGCCGTAGAAACTTCTCACGAAGCCAGCTTCAGGACGAGCCGCCCGGTGTTGGTAGCAGAATTCGTGTCCCGGCGCGCCGGGAATGGTCGTAACTCGCTGCCGACCTGACTTCTCACGAAGTCAGCTACAGGCTAACTTGTGAAGGAACGGCCCACGATGTGTCCAGAGTTCCGCCGCCGAACATGCTGCGATTGACCAACGTCCAAAAGTCATTCATCGAGCCCGATGGCAGTCGGTTGCCGGTGCTCGATGTCGCGCGGTTCGAGGTCGCCGCCGCCGAGCAAATGGTGCTGGTCGGCCGCAGCGGCTGCGGCAAAACCACGCTGCTGCACATCATCGCGGGCATCAGCCGGCCCGACG
>DATFDL010000375.1:0-6028 GCA_035252155.1 Pirellulales bacterium
ATCGCTCATATGGCCATCGCCGCAACTCCCCTAACCTATGGCCACGATCCGTCGGTCGCGCGCTTTTCGCTGGCAAGCTACCAGTGCATGGTCGCTTCGGGTGCTCTGACGTCGGAAGACAAGGTCGAGCTACTCGAAAACTACGTGGTGCTGAAGATGCCACACAATCCGCGTCACGACAGCACGATTCAGCGAATGTTGCGGCCGTTGCTGAGAGCTCTCCCAAGTGGTTGGGACTTGCGCGTACAATCGGCGATCACATTAAGCGACAGCGAGCCCGAACCCGATTTCGCGATCGTACGGGGATCCTCGGCAGCTTACGAAGGGCGCCATCCCTCCGCCGCCGACGTGGGCCTGGTGATCGAGGTTGCCGACACGTCGCTGCCCCGCGATCAGCACGATAAGGCGCGGATCTATGCCAACGCAAGCATCCCGATTTATTGGATTGTGAACCTCGTCGACCGGCGGATTGACGTTTACAGCCAACCGTCGGGCGCCGACGCCACGGCTGAGTATATCGCCAAGCAATTCTACACTTCGGGTGATGCTGTCGGCGTCGTGCTTGATGGTAGCCAAGCGGCGTACATTACCGCGGCGGAATTGCTGCCGTAGTGTGACTGGAATTCTGCTACCACGGCCAGTCGCGCGTTGCTGGGCGCCGGCGCGCAATCCGGGCTAGTGAGTAATCAAGTACCGCTGGCGCTCGTCGGCGGTGAGCTCGCGGCCGGCGGCGCGGCGCGCCAGGCTCAACAGGTCGTCCAGCCGCAAAGGCCAGAGCCGGGCGGTTTGATCAGCGCCGGCAGTCGCCAGCAGGCGGCCGTCGGGGCTGGCGACGGCGGCCAGAATGTCGGCGGTATGCCCGCGCAGCACAATCGGCGCATCGCCGGGATTGTCAATCGTAAGGTCCCACAGCCGGGCTATTTTGTCGGAGCCGCCGCTGGCAAGCCAGTCGTTGTCGCCGCTGAACACCAGCGCGGTGACAGCGTCGGCGTGGCCGCGCAACTCCAATGGCTTCGACGAAGGTCCGCCCTCATCGAACCGCCAAAGTTGCAACAGGCCGGTCTTATCGCCGGTGGCCAGCCAACGACCGTCTGAGCTGAACGCCACGGCGAGCACTTCGTCGACGTGGCCTGTCAAAACGAGCGGCTTCGCGCCGGGATCCGCCGACGTCAAATCGCAAACTCGTACCGAGGCGTCGGCGCCGCCCGTGACGCACCAGCGGCTGTCGGAGCTGATGGCCAACGAACTGATCGCGCCTTGATGGCCCCCCAGTTCGATCGCCCCAACGGCCGGGTTTTTCGACGATAGGTTCCAGCAGCGAATCATGCCGGCCTTGCCGGCCGTCATCAGCCAACGGTTGTCGCCGCTAAATGCGGCGTGGGTAATTTCGTCCGCATGTCCCGACAACACCAAGGGCGCGGCCGATGGATTTTCGTCTCTCAGGTTCCACAATCGGGCCGTCTTGTCATCGCTTGTGGTGACCAGCCAATGATCGTCGTGGCTGAAAGCGGTCGTCCACACGGGGCCGGTGTGGCCGGCCAAGACGATCGACGACGTAGCGGGGTCGGCCGCCGTCAAATTCCACAATCGGGCTGTCTGGTCAAAGCTGCCGGTCGCCAGCCATCGGCCGTTGGGGCTGAAGGCCACCGACCAAACGCTTTGGTCGTGGCCGGCAAGCACCAAAGGGCCGGCGGCCGGATCGGTCTCGGTGAGCTTCCAGAGCCGAGCGGTCTTGTCGGCGGCGCCCGTGGCCAGCCATCGACTGTCGGGGCTGATGGCCGCTGTCAAAATGGTTCGAGTGTGGCCTTCGAGCAGCGCCGACGACGCCGCGTCGGCCATGCCTAGTTTCCAAATCCGCGCGGCCGGATCTCCCGCCGCGCTGATCACCTGGCGGCTGTCGGGCGTGATGACCAACGAGCGAATCTCCGCTTCATGTCCACGCATCACAATCGCATCGCGCCAAGCGTCGCTTTCCAGATTCCACACCCGCACGGTTTGGTCGGCGCTGCCGCTGGCCAGCCAACGGCCATCGGGACTGAGGGCGAGGCAATAAATGCCGTCCTCGTGGCCGCGACCCACCTTGGCCGATGGCGAGGGATCGGTGAGCGTAAGGTCCCACAACCGCACGGTGCCGTCCCAGCTACCGGTCGCCAGGCGGCGGCTGTCGGCGCTGATCGCCACGGCGTTGATCAGGTCTTCGTGACCGCGCAACACCGCGGCCAGTTTGGGCGGGATCGAGTCAGCCAGATCCCAGAGACGAGCGGTCTGATCTTCGCCCGCCGTAACGAGCCACCGATTGTCCGCGCTGATCGCGACGGCCAAAATCGCACCGCTATGCCCGCGCAACGTATGGCTGTTTTCCGACGGGTCAGGCGTCGAGAGATCCCAGAGCCGGGCCGTTTTGTCTTTTCCGGCGGTCGCCAGCCAGCGGCCGTTGGCGCTGAAGGCTAGCGCATTGACGTCTTTATCATGCGCGGCCAGCACAACAGCCGACTCCGCGGGATTCCCGGCGTCCAGGTCCCAGAGGCGCGCCGTGCGGTCATTGCTGGCCGTGGCCAACCAACGCCCCTCGCCGCTGAATGCCAGGGCGTTGATCGGGCCAGTGTGTCCGGCTAAAATAATCGGCTGACCCGGCTTGCCGCTGCTGAGATCCCACAACCGCGCGGTCTGGTCTTGGCCGGCGGTGGCGGCCCAATGCCCGTCAGGGCTGAACGCCGCGGCCAATATCGAGTCGGTGTGGCCGCTGAGCACGACCCCTCTTGGATCAACCGTCGTAAGATCCCACAGCCGCGCGGTGTGATCGTCGCCGCCGGTGATCAGCCAATGTCCGTCGCGGCTGACCGCGGCGGTCCAAAGCGCAGCCTGGTGACCGATCAACGGGCGTCCGCCAACCTCGGCCAAGGCATCGCGCAGCATCTGGTGGGCTTCGGGCCGGGGCGGCTCTTGCGCGCTTCGCGAGATCTCGATGGCCTCGGCTGCCAGTAGCAAGCTGCGCTGCGGCAGCGGCACGAGCGTCTCGCGCGCTTGTGCCGCCAATCGCAGCACGTTGGCGATGCGCGCTTGCTGCTCGGCCTGCTTTCGCTGTTCCGCTTCTCGGCCGCGCGCGATCGCTTCGCGCTGGGCGTTGTCGTCGGCTCGGCGGCGCTCGTGATCGATCAGCACTGCCGCCGTCGCCGATACGACCGCGATCAGCATGAGCGCCGCCGCCCCCGACAACGTCCAAGATCGGTGCCGCCGCGCCCAGCGCCACAGCCGGCGCGCCGCCGACTCGGGATACGCCGAGACTGGCTCGTCGGCCAGCCAATGCTCGATGTCGTCGGCCAAGGCCAGCGGCGAGGCGTATCGCTGTTCGGGCTTCAAGGCCATCGCCTTTCGGCAAATGGCGTCGAGCTCGACCGGTACTGAGTGATTCATCAGCCGCGGCGGCCGAAAATCGCCGCGTTGAACTTGTTGCAAGAGCGCGCCCAGGTCGTCCGCCTCGAACGGCGCCGCGCCGGTCAGTAGAAAATAGAGCGTCGCTCCCAGGCTATAAACGTCGCTGGCCGGGCCGACCAGGTCGAGCCGCCCGGCCGCCTGCTCGGGACTCATGTATTGCGGCGTGCCGATGGTCGCGCCCATTTGCGTGGGCATGGTGCCAGCCAACGAGGAGGGAGCCAAAGGCCGTTCGTCGAGCGCCACGGCAAGCTCTTTCTGATCGAGAAGCTTGGCCAGGCCCCAATCGACCACGAGCGTCTCGCCGAACTTGCCGAGCATGATGTTGCCGGGCTTGATGTCGCGATGCACGACGCCCCGCGAATGGGCATACTCGATGGCGTTGCAAACGGCGATCAGCCGATCGAGCAACTTTCGCAGTTCGAGTGTCCGCGCGCCGGGGTCGCGGCTGGACTGATCGGCACGATGAAACGCCTCGACGGCCTCTTGCAGGCTTTGCCCGCGGATGAACCGCATGGCATAGTAAGGCCGGCCGTCGGCGTACGCGCCCAGGCCATAAACCGGCACGATGCTCGGATGTTCCAGGCCGCCGGTGATCTCGGCTTCGAGCACAAACCGCTGCCGGCTCGATTCGTCGTCGGCAAACCGGTCTTGAATCTGCTTCAGGGCGACGTCGCGGCTCAGCTCTTCGTCGCGGGCCACCAGCACCTCGCCCAGCCCGCCTTTGGCATGGGGCCGAAGGATGCGAAAACGCATCGCGGCATGCTGTTCCGCGCCCGGCACCACCTGCGTCGCGTACCGATCGGGCTCGTTCATCATCTTCAACTGTACACCGTGAGGGGTTGGCTCGCCACGTCAGTTGACGAACCCGGCGGCGCACCTTACGATCGCTGTTGGAGAGGCCGAATGCAAAACCAACCATTTCTCTGCCCGATTCCGTGGAAAGGAGGACCGCGCCATGCCGTTGTTCGAGATCGAGACGGAGTCACACATCATCATCACCTGGGCGCAAGATCAAGACGCCGCGGCCGCGGTGGTGCATGACGCTTACCCCAGCGAACGTGTGATGCGACTGACTAAACGCCCTCGCGACACCTGGGTGATTTCCAAAAGCGCGTTGGGTATCCAGGGGCAGCTCGATATTTGTCATACCGCCCGCGACTGTCTCTCGAAGGCCGCCGGCGACAAAGTGCACGCCATCCGTCTTTATATGCACGAGACCGGCTCCGACTTGGAGCGTGCCCGTAAGGTCATCGAATCGAACATGGTGATGGGCTGGTAGGCCGCCCTTCAATCGTCCGATCACGAAAGCAAACACGCGCGATGCGAACCAAATTCATCGAGTTGTCGGGCGAGTCCCTGTTGCGGGTGGTCAGCGACGATGAAATTCCGGTCGAAGAGTTGCGGCGGTTGGGGGTGACGGATGGCAGCCTGGTGCGGGTAAATGCCCAGGGCGACGTCGAGCTGCGGCGGGCCGATCGGTGGGATGTGATCGGCGGCCTGCTGGGCGACTTTGCCGAGCGCGTCCGTCGCGAGACCGGCCGCGAGTTCGCGTAGCTCGCACGGAGGATGGCCTTCCAGGCCGTCTGATCAATTGGAAGTGCTTGCACACCTGGTGGTGGCCACGGTCTTCAAAATCGCTGGGCCGTTCGTTAACCGTTCGGCCGGTGGGTTCGATTCCCATGCACTTCCGCCATTTTTTTCTTGCGGTCTAGCCGGCGACCGTGGCCGGCAAGTTTCGCGGCCGCGGAGCCGCAAGAGGCCCCGACGATTCTAAAACGTTTTGACCAGGCTGCCGCCATCGACCACCAGCACGCTGCCGGTGATGTAGCTGCCCGCTTCGCTGGCCAAGAGCAGCGCGGGGCCGGCCAGCTCGCGCGGCTGGCCCCAGCGGCCCAAGGCGGTGCGCTCGGCGAAGGAGCGTTTTTGTTCGTCGGTGAGCATGCTGCCCGGAAGGTCGGTCAGAAACGGTCCCGGGGCGATGCAGTTGACCGTGATGTTGTAGGGCCCCAGGTCCAAAGCGCTGGCCCGCGCCAGGCCCAACAGTGCTGATTTGGTCGCCGAATAAATGTTGCGGCCTTCCTTCGAGGCCAGGCCCATGACCGACGAAATATGGATGATCCGGCCCCAGCGGCGCTCTTTCATTTGCGGCGCCAGCGCCCGGCTCATCGCCATGCAACTGGTGAGGTTCAGCTCCATCAGTCGGTCCCAGTCTTCGTCGCGGATTTCATCGATCGATTGCACGGTGTTCGTGCCGGCGTTGTTGACCAGGATGTCGACGCGGCCGAACGTTTTTAGGGCGGCCTCGGCCAGCTTCGCCACGTCCTTGCGTTCGGTCATATCGGCCACCAGATGCTCGACGCGCACGCCCAGGCCCTCCCGAAGCTGCGCGGCGGCGGATCGCAGCTCATTTTCGTGCCGGCTGCTGATAATCACGTCGGCGCCGGCCTCGGCAAAGCCGCGGGCCATGGCCAGTCCCAGTCCCTTGCTGCCGCCGGTAATGAGGGCCACACGCCCGGAAAGATTGAAAAGCTTTGTCATTGTGATTCAGGGTTCAATAGGTTCGCCCCGGTGGCTGGGGCAGAGGCTTGCCGAT
>DATFDL010000376.1:0-5081 GCA_035252155.1 Pirellulales bacterium
CATCGGTTGTGGCAACGTCTCACTGACGATCGTCGGCGCCGATTACCGCCATGTGCCGGGCCGGCCGGCGATTTCAGGGCGCGGCAGCACGCGCGCGGCCAGCCGATGCGTGAAGATCCGGGCGCCGCTCGCCAACACGTGATGCGCGTCGCCGAATTGATCGTCCGTCAGCCAGTCGCGCGCGTCGATCAGACGCAGACGGTAGCGGTCGCAAATCTGGGAGCAAAAGCGGTCGACTTGCCCACGCCCGTCGGCCGAGTACCAGGCTTGGAATTCGCTGCCTTCGGGCGACAGCAGCAAGATCAGCTCGATCTGCTCGCGATGGCACAAGCGGGCCAATTCGTGCGTGGCTCGGCGAGAAGTATCAGAGATCGCGAACTTTTGCAGCACATCGAAGTAGGCTTCGCGCTCGTGCCCCAGCCGCCGCTGCCGCTCGTCTTCGGCCAATGCCGGCTCGACGTCGGGAAAACTGCCCCACGGGCCTACTGGAATGAACTCGGGCTGCGTGAACCGCGGCGCCCAGCGGCCGAGCAACGCTTGCCGGCAGGAATACCACGGCGCCAGTCGCCACCGCAGCGAATCGTTTAAAAACGACCAATCGCCCGTCGTGCGATGCACCACAGTCGCGTCCGCCGCTTCCACCCCCGGACTATAGACGGCGCGCCACTCGTTGGCCAGGTAGGCGGGCATGATCTCCACCACAATCGTCGTGGGGCGGATGCCTTCTCTCAACAACCGCCGCACTTCGAGCAGGTTCAGTAGCGGCCCAGCGCCGGTATGGCTGAAGTTGAAGACCAGCGGCTCGGACGCTTCGCCACCCTCCGTGTCCGGCAGCCATTGAGGTTGAAAACCAAGCACGCACCGAGAACTGCCGATCACCAATGTCAGCGGGCGGCCGGGCTGCTCGGCCAGCCGCCCCCTGAGCTGCGTCAGCCGGGCTGCATACTCCCGATCGGGGTGCCACCAGGGCGCCACCACGAAGAACGCCAACTGG
This sequence comes from Pirellulales bacterium, assembly GCA_035252155.1. GTDB lineage: Bacteria > Planctomycetota > Planctomycetia > Pirellulales > JAICIG01 > JAICLL01. The sequence continues at coordinate 995 of DATFDL010000376.1, forward strand.
AACACAACGAAGCCCGCCATCGCCGAAACCAACACGGTCCGGCCATCTGGCAATTTAGGGCGGCGAGGAGACATAGAGTGACGCGGCGAATTCTGAAGCGGTGCTTTATTGTTGTCGGGTTTATGGGTTATGCCGCTCAAGGCAAGCGGCCGATGCTGGTTCAGTCGGCTGCGCTTTCCCCGTTTGACGCCCGGACTGGCGGTGACAAAAGATTGTTGGCAGAATAGGCCACCATCTGTAGGGAACGCCCTCTGTGGCGTTCCGCGAGGGGCGGTGCGAGCCCGAACTGCAGTGGTAAGGTGGGACGAGCTTGAGAGTCCCGCCCTACAGTTAGGTTGCCCATTGTATCCCGAGGGTTGGATGGACGACCTAGGAAGGTCATCCTACGTGCCGTTGACCTACAGGGAGGTAGTCGTGCGGCGAGTCGCACAATATCTGGCGTATTGGCTGGTGCGAGTCTTCATCTGCGCCGTGCAAGCGCTGCGGATGGAAACGTGCCAGAGGCTAGCGGCCATCGGGGCGACTCTGTTTGCGAACGTGCTCGGCGTGCGCCGCGCGGTGATCGACGACAATCTGCGGCATGCTTTTCCCGGGTTGACCGCCTGCCAGCGGCGGGGCATCGCCTGGCGAATGTGGGAGCACTTGTTCATTTTGATTGTCGAGATCGCCCATGCCCCGCGAAAAATCCACGAGACCAACTGGCGCGATTTCATCGAGCTGGTCAATGCCCCGACGCTGACCAACTTGGTGCTGAGCGATCGGCCGGTGGTAATCGTTTCGGCGCATTTTGGCAATTTTGAAATGGCCGGCTACCTGCTGGGCATCCTCGGTTTTCCCACCTACACCGTGGCTCGCACACTTGACAATCCGTACCTCGACGACTTTCTGAACCGTTTCCGTCGCCGCACGGGCCAGCACATGATTCCCAAGAAGGGCGGCTACGACCAAATCGTCGAAGTGCTCTCGCGCGGCGGGCAGATGACATTTTTGGCCGATCAATACGCCGGCAGCCGTGGCTGCTGGGTCGAGTTTTTCGGCCGCCCGGCTTCGGTACACAAGGCGATCGCCCTGTTCGCATTGGGCAACGACGCGCCGCTGGCCGTGGGGGCCGGGCGGCGACTCGAACGGCCGCTGAAGTACGAGCTGAAGCTCGACGCGGTGGCCGACCCGCGCGACGACGAAGAGCACGTCGGCAGCGTGCTGGCCCTCACCCAGTGGTATACTAGCGTGCTGGAGACGATCATCCGCCGTTCGCCTGAACAGTATTGGTGGCTGCACCGCCGCTGGAAAGACACGCGGCCCGCGAAAAAGAAACACGATGGCAAATTGGGTCCGCATCGCGCGAGTCGACGAATGCCCGCCGGGACAAGCGATCGAGCGCGTGTCGGGTGATCGCATCGTGGCGTTGTTTCACGTCGACGGCACGTTTTATGCCCTCGACGGCATTTGTCCGCACCAAGGCGGACCGTTGGCGGGCGGTTGCCTGAGCGGGGCGATCGTCACCTGTCCGTGGCACGGTTGGCAGTTCGACGTCCGCACCGGCCGGCACCAGACAAGCCGCACCATCGTGCAGCCGCGGTTCGAGGTGCGGGTCGAGGCGGGCGAAGTCTTCGTCGATTTGGAGAGCGGGCATTGATCAGCTACCGGGTTTTTCAGAACACCGATCCCCCGGCGCTGGCCGAAATCTGGCGCAGTCAACCGGTCGAGCACGGCCGCCTGCAACCGATGACGGCGGCGCTGCTGGAGCAATTTGTCTTCTCCAAGCCCTACTTCGACCGGCAGGGGCTAATCGTGGCGGTCGATGACGAGCGGCCGGTCGGCTTCGCGCACGCCGCGTTCGGGCCCAGCGACGACGAGCACTCGGTCTCGAAGCAATTCGGGCTGACCTGCCTCGTGATGGTGCGGCCTGAATACCAGCGGCAGGGCATCGGAGGCGAACTGCTGGCCCGCAGCGAAGCGTACCTGACGCAGCGCGGCGCGGAGGTCATTTATGGCGGGGGCATCGCTCCGCTGAACGGTTTTTATTTGGGACTGTATGGCGGCAGCGAGCTGCCCGGCGTACTCGACTCGAACGCCGACGAGCAGCGGCTATTTACCGCGCGAGGCTACCGCGAGATCGACCGGATTCACGTGCTCGAACGCGACCTCACCGATTTTCGCGCCCCGATCGACCGCCAACAAATGCAAATCCGCCGAGGCTCGACGGTGCAGGCCGTGTTCGAGCCTCCGCCGCGCACCTGGTGGCAGGCGTGCGCCTGGTGTGGTCTGGAGCGGACGCGATTCGAGCTGACGCTGCGCGACGTGGGGCGCGTGGCGGCTTCGGCGGTGTTTTGGCCGCTCGAGCCGTTGTCGGGCGGTTGGGGCGTACGCGCCGCCGGACTGGTCGAGTTGGAGGTCGCGCCCGACTTTCGCCGGCAGGGAATCGCCACCTTTCTGCTGGGCGAAGCGTTTAAGCAACTACACGCGCAAGGCATCTCGCTCGTGCAGGCTCAGACCATGCAGCGCAACGCACCCGCGCTGGCCCTCTACCGCAAGCTCGGCTTTCAGTTGATCGACCAGGGCGCGGTGTATCGGAAAGAGCTCACACAAACTTCGTAATCCCTGGCAGCGCCACCGGCGGCGTGGGCAGCGAGGACCACTCGTAGGCCGGCGGCGTCAAGTCTTCTTGCGAGCTCATCGCCTGGTCCCACGTGATGGTTTGCCCGGTGTAGGTGGCCATGCGGCCGAGGATCGCCATCATCGTGCTGCGGGCCATGTACAGGCTGTTGTCGATTGGCTGCCCGGAACGAATGCTGGCGAACAATTCGTTGTGCTCCACCTGGTACATGTTCGGAGTGGGACCTCGATACCTCCAGGCGTTTTCGCCGGTGATTTTGCCGCCCATGATGTCGGCCTGGCCCTTGGTGCCGAGCACGTGGTCCGAGACATCGACGCTGCAATGGTCTTGCTGCCGGCAATAGGCAAACACTTTCACGCCGCTGGCGTATTCATACACCACCGCGTGATGATCGAAAATATTGCCGTACTCCGGCTGCACGCGCACCTGGCGGCCGCCGAGGCCCGTGGCCCGCACGGGCGGTTCGTCGCGCATCACCCAGGCCGCCTTGTCGAGGCTGTGAATATGCTGCTCCACATTGTGATCGCCCGACAGCCAGGTGAAATAAAGCCAATTGCGAAGCTGCCATTCCATGTCGCTCCATTCGGGCTGACGGTGTTTGACCCACAGGCCGCCCGTGTTGTAGCTGGTTTGAATCGCCACCACGTCGCCCACGGCGCCGTCGTGAATGCGCTGCATAATTTCGCGCTTGGGCGGATCGTACCGCCAGCAGAGGCCCGAGACGATCGAGAGTCCCTTGCGTTTGGCTTCTTCGGCGGTGGCCAGCACGCTGCGCACGCCGGGAGCGTCGACAGCCACGGGCTTTTCGACAAAGGCGTGCTTGCCCGCCGCCACCGCCGCCTTGAAGTGCGCCGGCCGAAAATGCGGGGGCGTGCAGAGCAGCACCACGTCGACGCCGCTGTCGATCACCTTTTGATAGGCGTCGAAACCGATGAACGAACGTTCGGGCGAAACGTCGATCGAGCCGGTGGGCACTTCGCCCTTGGCTTCCAACTGGCGCAAATCGTTGAGGCTTTTCTGCAAGCGGTCGGTAAAGGCGTCGCCCATGGCGGTCAGCTTGACGCCAGCGTCGGCCAGCAGAGCCTGTTGGGCCGCTCCCGTGCCACGGCCGCCGCAACCGATCAGCCCCACCTTGAGCAGATCGCCGCCGGCCGCGTGGGCGCTGCGGCCGATCGCGAGCGTACCGGCCAGGGCGCCGCCCACCAGCGCCGCGGTCGAACCTTTCAAAAAGTCGCGCCGGGTAGGAATGGAGATCTCTTTCGATCCGATGGGCTGCTCAGGCATGGAAGGCTCCTCGGGCAGGATTCTTGGATATTGGGGCGGGCCAGCACGTCGTGCCGTGGTTCTTAGCATACCATAGAGCGCGCGCCGTGGCGAGCAATGCCGTACCGCTCACCTGGAATTCCAGGGGGCGACCGTTTAGGCTACGTCATGCGAGTGGTGTATGATCAGTTTTGGCATTCAAAACCG
>DATFDL010000377.1:0-3362 GCA_035252155.1 Pirellulales bacterium
GGCGGACGCCACGCCGAAACGGGCGGAAAAGGGATTGCGCGGGAGGGTGTCTAGCGTTCAATCATCGCTCCGCCGGGACGAGCCCGGCGGTGGCGGAGCGGAACAAAACCTGACATAAATACCGCTCACAATTTGCCCGAAAAACCGCTGCGTAGTACAGGCCCACCTACTCGTCGGCCTATTCTACCCCCGGCTGCCGGAACGCATCAACACTCTTGCATGTTTGGGCCGCCCTGACACAATAATCAATGCGTCCCTAAGGGAGAACCGTCGCATGCCCCGCCGCTCGACCGCCTGCCGCGATTTCGATCAACTGCACGGCACGCGCCGCACCGCGCTGAAGCTCGGGGCGCTGGGTCTCAGCGGTCTGACGCTGTCACGGTTATTGCGCGCCGAAGCGTCGGACGGCGCACTCAAGCCAACGGCCCGAAGCTGCATTCTGCTGTTTCAGTTTGGCGGCCCCAGCCACCTGGACACGTTCGATCCCAAGCCGCAGGCACCGGCCGAAATCCGCGGCGAGTTTGGCGTCATCGCCACGCGAAATCCGCAGCTCGTGATCTGCGAACATTTGCCCAAGCTGGCGGCGCTGGCCGACCAGTTCTCGCTGGTCCGCGGCGTGCATCACGATCGCGGCAGCCACAATCCGGGGGCGTATTACTCGCTCACCGGCCGCAAGCCGCTCTCCGACCTGGTGACGGCCAATGCCGCCGCGACCGATTTTCCCTGTCCCGGCGCGGTGATCGATTATCTGCGGCGCGACGACCGCTCGGATCCGTCGAGCCCAGAAAGTCTCGACCAACCCAGCCGAGGGCGGCTGGGCCACATGGTGCCCACCGCCGTTTCGCTGCCGACGATGATCGCCGATGGGCCATTCCGCACGCCCGGCGAGTTTGCCGGCTTTCTGGGCAAGTTGCACGATCCACTGTTCATTACGCAGGACCCGAACAACCCCAAGTTTTCGGTCGAGCAGCTTGCTTTGCCCGACGGCGTGTCGGTCGAACGGCTGCGGAATCGCCGCGACACTCTGTCGCGTTTGGCGGCCACCGCCAAGCTGGGCGAGCAGGTGGCGGCGGTGCGCGACATGGACGCCTATCAGCAGCGAGCGTTCGACCTGCTCACGGCGCCGGCCACGCAGCGGGCCTTGGCCATCGGCGAAGAAGACTCCGCGACGCGCGACCGCTACGGGCGAAATCAATATGGTCAAAGCGTGCTGTTGGCTCGGCGGCTGGTCGAAGCGGGAGTGCGCTTCGTGACCGTCTATTATTCCGCGGGCATCGGCGGCTGGGACACGCACAAAGCCAATTTCAAGACGCTCAAAGAAAGCCGGCTGCCGCAGACCGATCTGGCGCTGTCGGCATTGCTCGAAGACCTGGCCGCGCGCGGGCTGCTCGACGAGACGCTGGTGCTTTGGACCGGCGATTTCGGGCGGACACCCAAGGTAAATAAAGATGCCGGCCGCGACCACTGGCCGCCCTGCCAGACCGTGCTCATGGCTGGTGGCGGCGTGCGGCCCGGCGTGCTGGCGGGCAGCTCCGACAAGACCGGCGCCTATCCACTGACCGAACCCCACAAGCCCGACGACTTGATGGCCACTGTTTATCATTGTTTGGGCGTCGATCCCGCGACCATCATTCACGACCAGCTCAACCGGCCAATGCCCATCGCCGACGGCCAGCCGATCTCCGCGCTTTTGTAGAACGGAATTCATTCCGTTTCCGTGGTAGAACGGAATTTATTCCGTTTCTCTTATCCTGCCCGACATGCGACTGATCGGCCTCGATTTCGGCTCGACCACCACCAGCGCTTTGGTGGCCCGCGGCTCGGCCCGCGGCGGCGTCGAGTGCCGCTCGGAACTGACCGACCTGACGATCGAATTTCGCTCGGAGCCGATCTTCACGCCTTACGACGGCGAATCGCTCGACGAAGCCGCGCTCGCCGCCTGGCTCGATGCGTGGGCGGCGGCGACGGGCATCGAAGGCCAGCCATTCGCCGGCGGCGGAGCGATCGTCACCGGGCTGGCGGCGCAAGCGCACAACGCCGGCGTCGTCCGCCGTCTGGTGCGCGAGCGCTTCGGCGAAACGCTGATCGCCACCGCCGACGATCCGGCGCTCGAATCGTGGTTGGCCTTCATGGGCAATTGCCGCGACCTGTCGCTGGCCGATCCCGATCGCTGGTTTCTCAACCTCGACATCGGTGGCGGAACGACGAACGTCGCGCTGGGCAAAGCTGGCCGTGTCGAGCGCGTCGGTTGCTATTACCTTGGAGCGCATCACGTGCAGGTTGTGCCGGGCTCGTGGCAAATTACTCGGCTCTCGGCGATCGGAGAGCGGCTGCTCGACGCGCTGCGGATCGACCGTCGTCCGGGCGACGCGCTTACGCCGGACGAGACCGACCGCCTGCTCGATTTCTTCGTTCGAGCGCTGGAAGGCATCGTCAAGGGCCAGGCCCCGCATGCTCTGGGCGGGCAAACGAGCTTTCTCGAACAACTGCCTTACGCTGCGCCGCCAGACGTATCGCCGGTCGTCACATTTTCGGGCGGGGTGGGCGAGCTGGTTTATCGCTCGGTGCTGAATGGTGTTCAACCGACGACGACGGCATTCGGCGACCTTGGCGGCGAGCTGGCCGAGCGCATCGCCCGGTCGAGTCTGCTCTTGGCCGGTCTTCGCACCCACACGCCCGTCGCACTGGGCCGCGCGACGGTGCTGGGCCTCGCGGTCCATCACGTGCAGCTTTCCGGCGGCACGCTCTATCTGCCGCGGCCTGAGCTGCTACCCTTGGCCGAACTGCCAATTGTCGCCCGGATCGGCAACGAAATGACCGACGAGCAGCTCGACATGGCCTTCGGCTTGGCGCGGCACAGCGCTGGCGGCGCGTGCCTCGCCGTGCAGTTGAGCGATGCACGTGCCGCGACGGTGCGGTCGTTCGGGATGCGGCTCGCCGAGCGGCTGGAGCGAAACGCCTTTCCCTCCAACCGCCCTTTGGTGCTGTTGCTCGATCAGAACGCGGGCAAGACGCTGGGAAGCTACGCCACGCGCTGGGGCCGGCTGCCGATCACGCTGGTGGTGCTGGACGAGCTGCCCGACCGCGGCGCCGCTTTTGTGACCATAGGAAAACCCGTTGAGCAACTCGTGCCGGTGTCGTTCTACGGCATTCATTCACGAACGGAAGCTCTGACCGAAGGCGACGGAAGTTTTTGAACAGAAGGCAACGAAGAAAACGAAGAGGGATGAGAAGAAGAAAAGCCATCGGAAGTCGTATTGTGGCTATTCTCCGCGCGGTCGCGAATGCGACCTCCGCCGCCAGTGTGGCACAGCCGCCCCCGGCTGTGAGGTGGTTGCCAAAGGCGACCGCGAGACAGCCGA
>DATFDL010000378.1:0-7858 GCA_035252155.1 Pirellulales bacterium
TCCAGGTGCGCCCGCTCCATGCCAAGCGTCTCTTCGGCTAGCTCGCGGGCTTCGCGATCGTTAGCCAGCCGAGCCACCAGGCGTTCGATCTCGGCCACGTCGTGCCGCTGACGATGGTGCAGTTCTTTCAAGAGAAAGTCGAGCGAAAGAAAGTGGGTGTCGGTGAAGTCCATCGAATTTTCGCCCGTCTCGACCCGGCCGCCCAGCCGGTCGACCATCTCGGCGATGCGCTGCGACATCAACTGCTGATCGGCCACGATGTTTTGCAAGGTCTCGGCGGCCTTCTCATCGCCGTGATGCGTCCAAGGAGAAGCGTACATCAGATACATCGGGAACGAACGGTACTCGATCACGAGCAGCCGGTTCAGAGCGTCGATCGTTTGAAGCTTGGAGTGCGAATTGAACATGTTCCCTACAGAAACAGTCGCTGGGCAGCGGCACGTGCCCAGAGGTTGAGGTCGTTGAACCAAATGCCGAGCACTACGACGGGCACGGTGAGCAACATCACGTAGACGCCGGCGGGCGAGACCAGCGAGAGGTTCACCGGCAGCCGCTCGCGCGGTTCGGGATCCATCGTCATCACTTTGATCACCCGCAAGTAATAAAACAGGCTCAGCGCGGTGTTCAAGCCGCCGATCACGAGCAACAGATACAGCTCGGCTGAGACTAACGACAGAAACGCGGCGTACTTGGCGGCGAAGCCGGCCAAGGGCGGTATGCCGATCAGGCTGACCAAAATCAGGGCGAAGCAAACCACGATCACTGGCGAGCGGCCAATCAGCCCGGCGTAGTCGTCGATCTCTTCGCTGCGCAGCGCGTTGCGCAAGAAGGCCACGATGGCGAACGCGCCCAAGTTCATGAACAGATAGACGCCCACGTAAAATGCCACCGCCCCGATGGCCTGCTCGGCCAAGGCCGGCCGGTCGCCCGAAAGCTGAATGGCCGCCGCCACCGGCATCATCATGTAGCCGGCGTGCGCGATGGTCGAATAGGCCAACAGCCGCTTGATGTTGGTCTGACCGTAAGCCGCCAGGTTGCCGAACGTGCAAGTGACCGCCGCGATCAGCGTCAACAGCCCGACCACGTAGCGGCGAACGGGCGCGAGGTTGTTTGGCTCGAACACGGTTTCTTCATCCGCTGGCGCGGATGAGCCGGGCACGAGGCCCCGGGCTACCTCGTCGGCCTGGTAGGCGACGGTTCGCATGACCGACGAACGAGTGTAAGCCGCGGTCTGCGCTTGGGCCTGCTCGTGCGGCAGATGCGTGAAGCCGACGGCGACGCGAATGAGCAGGGCCAGCGCGGCGGCTTTCGAGGCGACCGACAAAAAGGCGTTTACCTCGGCGCTGGCGCCCTCGAATACGTCGGGACACCAGAAATGAAAGGGAAACGCAGAGAGCTTGAACGCCAGCCCGACCGAGACCATCAAACCGCCCAACATGAGCACCGTGTGTCGTTCGGCCACGACTTCGGGCGGGAGAGTGGCCAGTTGATAGGCGAGCGTCGGCAGATGGCACGAACCCAGCGCCCCGGCCAGCAAGCTGATGCCATAGAGCATGACACCGGCGGTGCCCGCCCCGAAGACGGAATACTTCAGTGCCGCCTCGCTACTTTTGCGGCGGCCCTTGAGCATGCCGGCCAACGCGTACGACGGCACACTGGCCATCTCGACGCCGAGAAAGACCATCAGCAGATGGTTGGCTGAAGCCATCAGGCACATGCCCAACGTGCCGCCCAGGATGAGCGTGTAAAAATCGGGGCTGTCCTCGCGATCAGGGATGCCCGACAGCCGCGTGAAAATGAGAAACAGCACCAGAAACACCAGCAGCACGCTGCGGAAGTAGACCGTCAGCGGGTCGTAGATTAAGAGGCCGTCGAAGATTTCGGCGCCGAGCTTGGGAAGGTTGGGATCGGGCGTTTGGCCGAGATTGAGCCACGGCGCGGCGAAGTACAGTCCGACCACCGAGCCGGCCAGCGCGATCCAGACCGCGTTGAGGCGGTGCCCCCAGCGCGGCAGCCGGGCCAACAGCAGCAGTACGATCGTCACGCAGAGCGTCAGCTCCGGCGCGAACCCGCGGCACGACTGCCAGGTGTCGGGTAGAAGTTGGTTGACTAAGGTGTGAAAGTTCACGTGGATTGATTTTGCTATGCCATTAAGGCTCGTATTGCATGTAAGGGTCTGTGGGAAACAGACTCCGTGTCGTTCCGGCCACGGCGGCAGCCGCCACGGTAGCTCCGACACTCCGTGGCGGAGGATTGCGGTCGCCAAAGGCGACCGCGCTCCCCGTCACGGAGTGCCGGGGCTACTTTGCCGCGATCGGCACCCGATGTCAGTCCGCCCCTCACGGAACGCCACGGAGGGCGTTCCCTACAGACGTCGAACGTCGATGTATCCGTTTTCCGTTCGGACATCTCAGCGGCGCACCGAAGCGGTCATGTCGCCCGGCTCCTGGTTTTCTCGTTCGTATTTCAACTTGGGATCTTTGTAATCGCGCGTCCAGGCGGCCAGGTCGCTGACCTCCTTGTTCACGCTGGGAGTCATGTAATCGAACACCGTTCGCGGATAGACGCCAAACCAAATGGCAAAGATCACCAGCGGCACGGCGACGGCCAGCTCGCGCCCCTTGATCGGGGTGATGTGGTCGCCATGCGGCCCGCGATACTCCGGCCCCAAATAGACGCGCTGCAATGTCCACAGAATATAGCCCGCCGTCAAAATCACGGTGGCCGCCGAGACCACCGCCAACGCATGCGAGTAATTCCACACGCTCAACGTCACGAAGACTTCGCCGATAAAGCCGCACAAGCCCGGCAGACCTAAGCCCGCGAAAAAGATGGCGAAGGCGATGCCGCTATAAACCGGCGAGCGGGCGAACAGCCCGCCGAACTCATCGAGGTTGCGATGGTGCACGCGATCGTAAATCACGCCGACCATAAAGAACATGCCGGCCGAGCTGATGCCGTGAGCGATCATCTGAAACATCGCCCCGTTCATGCCCATCTGCCAATACTCCGTGTCGTAATGATTGCCGGCCAGGGCGCTCCACACGCCGATGCCCAGCATCACGTAGCCCATGTGGCTCACCGAGCTATACGCCACCAGCCGCTTAAAATCTTTCTGGGCCAGAGCGGCAAATGCTCCATACAGCATGCTCAGCACGCCGATGGAGGTCACCAGCCAGGCCAGATCGAACGCGGCGTCCGGGCAGATGGGATAACAAATGCGAATGATGCCGTAGCCGCCCATCTTGAGCAGAATGCCGGCCAGAATCATCGAGATCGGCGTCGGCGCCTCGACGTGGGCGTCGGGCAGCCAGGTGTGTACCGGCACCGCCGGCACCTTAATGATGAAACCCACAAACAGCAGCACAAACGCCCACCATTGCAAGCTGCGACCCCACAGCTCTTTGTCGAACAGCTCCGTGTGCTGACCCATGGCGCTGAGTGCCAAGATATTGAACGTGTGGATCGGTTCGCTTCCCTCGGCTTGCACCTGCTCGGTCACCGCGGGGTCGATATACAACTGCTCCCACCGCACCGCCGCGTCTTCATTGGCAGCATCGAGATCGCTGACCTGAGCCAGCGTGCGCAGGTCGCTGTTGAAGTAGAGGATGAGAATCGCGATCAGCATGAAGACGCTGCCCAAGAGCGTGTAAAGAAAGAACTTGATCGCGGCATATTCGCGGCGCGGCCCGCCCCAGACGCCGATCAAAAAGTACATCGGCAGCAGCATCACTTCCCAGAACACGTAGAAGAGGAAGAAGTCGAGCGCCAGGAAGACGCCCAACATGCCCGTCTCGAGCAGCAAGAAGAGAATGCAATACGCCTTGACGTGCTTCTCGATGTTCCAGCTTGCGCCCATCGAGAGCATGCTGATGAACGCCGTGAGCACGACCAGCGTGAAGCTGATGCCGTCTTGCCCCATGAAGTAGTAAATATTGAACGACGGGATCCACGGCGCGGTGAAGGCGTTTTGCATTTCGGCCACGCCCTTTTGAAAATAGACCGCGTCGGATCCCTGGCCTTGCACCAGCAGCTTGAGCGTGATTCCGAAGACGGCCACTGTGAAAAACAGGCTGACCATCTTGATGACGTCGGGCTTGTCCTTGGGCAAAAAGGTGATGACCAGCGCGCCCAAGGCGGGCAAGAAGACAACCAAACTCAGCCAGATTAATGACGATTCCATATCTAGTGACGATTAAAGACGCAAATGACTCTGTAGGGAACGCCCTCCGTGGCGTTCCGCGAAGGGCGAGTTGACGTCGCCCCGCAGGTCGCGGAACGCCACGAAGGGCGTTCCCTACAGACGATGGTTTATAAACGAGTCCATGGTAGTTCTCGGGTTAGCTTGGCAGGCTCAACGCGCGGCGGCGAAATTGATAATTACGGTCAGGGCCACGGTGCCGATCACGATCAGCATCACGTATTGCCGCAGCTTGCCGGTCTGCAAGCCGCGGAACGATTGCCCCAGCGAATAGGTCCAGGCGGCGGTCAGGTTCACCAGCCCGTCGACAAAATAGCGATCGATCATATCGTCGATCGTGGCCACGCCGCGGGTCCAGCGGGCCAAATTGTCGATGAAACCGTCGATTACTTTTTTGTCGAACCACGCGATGATCAACGCCACGAAGTGGGCCGGGCGGACAAACAACAGGTCGTACAACTCGTCGAAGTACCACTTGTTCAATAAGAACGTGTAGACCGGAGCGAACTGTTGACGCACCTCGCCGGGGTTCAACCAGCGGACACCGTAAAAAATCACCGCCAGCAACAGACCACCCAGCGCCGTCGAAAACGCGGTAAAGCCGGCCACCAGGTGGATCTCGTGCCCGTGGCTCAGGTGCTCGTTCGGATACACCAGGCTCGGCAACAACACTCCGACGCCCGCTTCTCCGGGCCAGCGGGCCTGCTCGATCAGGTTGGTCACGCTCCAGGTGCCGCGGATGGTCCAGCCGATGCAGCAGGCGAAAACGGCGAGAATCACCAGCGGCACGTACATGATTTTGGGCGACTCGTGAGCGTGCTCATACACATGATGATCGCGCGGGGGACCGGCGAAGGTCATGAACCAGAGGCGGAACATGTAGAAGGCCGTCATCGACGCGCCGCCCGCGGCCGCCGCGAACAGGAACGCGCCATGCGTGGGATTTTCGGTCCAGAACGAATAGGCCTGGGCGATGATCGAATCTTTCGAATAGAAGCCGCTCAAGCCAAAACCGAACGGCCAAAAGCCAAACAGCGGCGGCAGGCCCGCGCCGATGATCGCCAGACAGCCCGCCAGCATCGTGTACGCCGTCCAAGGCATCTTTTTGCGCAGGCCGCCCATCCGCGGCATCTCGTTGGTGTGGCAGGCGTGAATCACCGATCCCGAGCAAAGGAAGAGCAGGCTTTTGAAGAAGGCGTGCGTGATCAGGTGAAACAAGCCCGCAATCCAACCGCCGACGCCCAGGGCCAGCATCATGTAGCCGAGCTGACTGACGGTGGAGTAGGCCAGCACGCGCTTAATATCGGTGGCCGTGATGGCGATGGTGGCCGCCAGCAGCAGCGTGATGCCACCGGTGTAGGCGATCACCAGCCGAGCTTCGGGCGTGAAGACCGGGTAAAACCGCCCCGTCAGATAGACGCCGGCGGCCACCATCGTGGCCGAATGAACCAGCGCCGAGACGGGCGTGGGGCCTTCCATCGCGTCGGGCAACCAGACGTGCAGCGGAAACTGTGCACTTTTGCCCACGCAGCCGCAAAAGATGCCGACCCCCGCGATCACCAGCAGCCAATAGCCATAATGTTCGGCCCGCCACGATGGCAGGCGCGACTCGATTTCCGATTCCGGCGCCAGGCGATCGGGGTTGCCCGCGTGGTCGACCACCACTTCGTCGACGTTATCGAAAGCGGCCGCCCGCACCATGCGGTCGGGCACGGCCAGCTCAAAACCGTGTGCGGGGTCGCGCACCAGGCTAAAGATGCCCGGCCGCACGTTGCCATCGGCATCTTCGATATCGCCGAAGGCGAACGTGCCCAGGCCCGACCAGAGGGCCATCATGCCGATGATCATCCCAAAATCGCCGACGCGATTGACGATGAACGCCTTGTTGGCCGCGTTGCTGGCGCTTTTGCGTTCGATATAGAAGCCGATCAAGAAATACGAGCAGATGCCCACCAGCTCCCAAAATACAAACACCATCAGGATGTTGCCGGCGTAGACCAGCCCCAACATGCTGAAGCAGAAGAGCGAGAGATATTGAAAGAAGCGGTGGAAGCGGCCCGGCCGGTGCAGATGATGCCCGTCCGAGAGCGTCACCTCGTGGTCGGTCACGTCGTGCAGCTCATCGTGCATGTAGCCGATGGCGTAGAAGTGGATGCACGAGGCGATCAACGTGACCATGGCGAACATGGCGACGGTCAGGGCGTCGATGTAGTAGCTGATCGAGATCTTGAGCGAACCGAACTCGCCCAGCGTGTACCAGTCGGCGGTGTAGGCGACGGGCTTGCCCAGCGGGCGGCCATGCTCTTCGCCGCCGGCGGCATGATGGCCTTCGGCGGCGTGGCCCGCAGTGCCGTGGCCCTCCGCGCCGTCGTCGGTGCTGGCCGCGATTTCGGCTTCGTGGGGGGCCGAGCTAAAGCCGTATTTGCCCAGCCAGCCGGCCAGGGCGATCAGTGAGCAGACCAGCCCGATCACGATCGCGCTGGTGGCCAGATACGCCGCGCCCACGCCGTGCTTGCCCATGCGCGGACCGAACAACACGATCAGCGTGAACGACGCCAGCGGCACCAGCCAGGCGATGCCCAGCAGCATTGGCAGAAGTGAAGCGAGTGAATCGTCCATGTGCCCGTCGGCTAGCCCTTGAGTTCATCGGCCCGATCGACGTCGATCGTGGCGTGGTTGTTGTAGAAGTTCAAGACAATCGCCAGGGCCACGGCGGCCTCGGCCGCGGCCAGCACAATCACGAACAGGGCGATAAACTGCCCGTCGAGCCCCAGCCCATCGGCCGGATTGCCGCGGAGAAAATCGCTCGACAGGGCGACGAAGTTGACATTCGCCCCATTGAGCACCAGCTCGATGCCCATCAGCACGCCCAGGGCGTTACGCTTGGCCGCCATGCAGACGACGCCGCTGACGAACATGATCGCTCCCACGACCATGAAGTGCGAAATGCCGATGGGTTCCGCCAAGGGGTTCATTGCAGTTCGGGCCTCGCGTCGCGGCGTCGTTTGGTTCGGGCAAGATAGGCGGCGCCCACCAGCACCACGAGCAGGTGGACCGAGACGATTTCAAACGGCAACAGATAGCCGCCCATGCCGCGGCGAAGGGTCTCGGGGCGGTTTTCCAGCTTGTCGACCCGCACGCCGAGCAATCCCAAGCCCAGCCGCGCCGAGGTGGGCCGCAAAGCCGGCGGGCCGTCGCCGGTGGTGATCGCCGGCCCGCGCCAGTCGCGCACCGTAAAGGCCGCCGGCACAAGAAACGCCAGCAGCGAACCGGCCAACAAAGCCGCCAGCATCCAGTCGCCGCCGCTGGTGCGCATCGAAACAAACGGCCCTTGGGCGGTGAGCATCACGCCAAACACCAAGAGCACCAACGTGCCACCGACGTAGATCATCAATTGCATGGCGGCGACAAAATCGGCCCCCGCCAGGAAAAACAGCCCGGCGGTAGCGCCTAGCGAAATCGTCAGATAAAACGCCATCCGCACGATGTTGCTCGACAGCACCACCATCAGTGCGAACCCGCACGACACCAGGGCGAACAGATAGAAGAAGAATGAGTGCCAGAGCATTTTTTACAATGCGGAATGCGGAGTGCGGAATGCGGAGTGTCTATTGTCGCCTTTCGCTCCGCGAAAGGACGCCTCTTCTCGGTAGGTGG
>DATFDL010000379.1:0-4099 GCA_035252155.1 Pirellulales bacterium
CGGCACTATCGGCGGCCGACAAGATTGCCATGATGCGGGCCGCCAATGCCGCCAGGAAACCCGCTGAAGCAGCGACGGCGCCCGCGCCGCCGAGCGATGAACCGGCGAACGTCGCAGCGGATGAGAAGCCGAAACCGGCACTATCGGCGGCCGACAAGATCGCCATGATGCGGGCCGCCAAAGCCACCAAAAAACCCGATGAAGCTGCGGCGGCGCCCGCGGCGGCGAGCTCTGAACCGGCCAACGTCGCCGCGGATGAGAAGCCGAAGCCGGCACTATCGGCGGCCGACAAGATTGCCATGATGCGGGCCGCCAAGGCGACCAAGAAACCCGATGAAGCAGTCACGCCGCCGCCCATTCCTGAAAAACCAACCAGCGCGGCGGAAAAAATCGCGCTGATGCGGGCCGGCAAAGCGGCGTTGGCGGGCAAGCCAGGCAATTCGACGCCGGTGGCGCAGTCGCCCGCTACCACGCCGACGCCCGCCGCCAAGCCGTCTAAGGCGGGCCCTGACGACGCCTGGAAGGAAGCCCGGCCCCAGTTCGTCAAGTTCTATCTCGAACAAGTGCGGCCGTTTCT
Source organism: Pirellulales bacterium (assembly GCA_035252155.1). Lineage (GTDB taxonomy): Bacteria > Planctomycetota > Planctomycetia > Pirellulales > JAICIG01 > JAICLL01. The sequence continues at coordinate 578 of DATFDL010000379.1, forward strand.
TGGCATCGACGATCATCGCCAGAGCCTGCTGGCCGACGGCGTGCAGGCCGAGGGGCACTTCGCGGCGATCGGGGCGGTGCTGCCCGACCGGTTTCGTCCGCTCGTCGATCGGTTGGCCGCGCTGTGCGACGAACGCCGCCAGTTGGCGGCTCAAGTGCGCATGCACCATTGGCTGCACGGCTGGCTGCTGCTGCACGTGCCGCTGTCGTTGGCCCTGCTGGCGCTGGGCGTCGTGCACGTGATCGCCTCGTTGTATTATTGATGAAAGCACGTCATGCCTGTTGACCGCACGAGCATCACGCTGGCCCAGCGGGTCGATGTCGGTTTTCCGCATCGGCCGAACCGGCTGCGGCATTGGCGGCGCGTCCTCTCGTGGAGCGCGTTGGCGGTCGGATTGTTGTGGCCCGCCGTGGCGGCGATGCGCGGCCAACGGCAACTCTATGAGGCGGGCGAAGTCTCGCAGGCGCACCAGTTGTGGGCCAACGATTGCCGGCAATGCCATCGCAATACCTGGGCGCCGGCCGCGCGGTTGGTCACGTTCGATGCGCAGCTTCGCTCGACGCCCGACGAAGCTTGCAGCGTTTGTCACGCCGGCGCCGCGCATCACGCCACCCGGCCCGAGCTGGCCATGAACTGCGCCGATTGCCACCAAGAACACCGTGGCCACGCGGCGCTGGCCTTGGTGGCCGATCGGTTCTGCACGCGCTGCCACCGGTCGCTCGAAACGGCCAGTGAGCGGACGCCGCGATTTGCCGCCCACGTTGACTCCTTCTCGACGCATCCTGAGTTTGCGTTGCTGCGTCCGGCCGATGAAACTTCGAGCGATGAGCGGCCAATGCGGGCTTTCGCCGATGCGGTCGACGGCCGATGGGTCGACCGCACGCCACTGCGCTTTAATCATGCCAAGCACCTCGCGCCGCAAGGTCTGTTGCGGCTCGACGGCAGCCGCAAAAAACTGGCCTGCGGCGCGTGCCACGAGGGCCGAGCCAATTCGGGCGAAATGTTGCCCATCCGGCACGATCGGCACTGCGCCGAGTGTCACGATAACGAGCTGCAGTTTGACAGCCTGCGGTTCGCGGGCCGCCCGGTGCCGCATGGTTCGGCCGAGCAGGCCAGGGCCGCGATCATCGAGCTTTATAGTGGTTATCTCGCCGCTCCGCGCGATGACGAGCCGGAGCCACTGCCCGACGAGCCGGTGCGCCAAGTGCCCGGCCAGCCGCCCGTTCCCAGCGAACAGGGCTGGCAATGGGTGCAAGCGCGCGTGGCTGCGGCCGGGCAACTGCTGCTCGGCCGACATGAGCACGGCTGCCGGTATTGCCATACGCTTGAAACGGGTTCCGCTGAATCGCCTCGAGAGTCGTCTTTCGCTCGGCGAAAGAACGCTCTTTCACAGAGCGAAAGACGACAAGATGTGTGGCAGATCGAATCGCCCCATATTCCCGATCGCTGGCTGGTACACAGCGAGTTCCGCCACGATAGCCACCGGCTGCTGAGTTGCACGGCCTGTCACGACCAAGTTGAGGACAGCAGCCAGACCGCCGATATTTTGTTACCGAGCATCGAAAGCTGCCGGAAATGCCACGGTTCGGCGGCTGCCGGTGGTAAGGCGCGTGACGATTGTGTCGAATGCCATCAATATCATCATGGGGCGGGCGACGACCTCGACGGTCCTTTTTCGCTCGATCTGCAGTTGAGCGCGCCCGAGAAGACACGGCGGCCCTGGAGCATTTCCGCTCGGAGCGAGGGAGCCGAGCCATGAGCGAACGAATCGGACACCCTGATGTGTCACAGTCTCCCCCTGATGTGTCACGGTCTCCTGACCGTGATACCCAGCCTGACCGCAGATCTCCTGTCGGCGACACGGCGTGGCGGGCGATCGTGAGCGGAGCGGGGAGACATTCGGTGGGGCAGAGCGGAACGGTCAGAGTCCATTCCACAACCGTTGCAGCCTTTGCCGTATTGTTCTCAATCAGTCTCTATGCCGCGCGTGCCGCGGCCGATGATCCGCAACCGGAAAACGTCGCGGTGCCCGCGGCAGTTCCTTTCAAGTGGCAACGCGCTGGTTCGTGCGCCGCGCAGGCTTGCCACGGCGACGTGCGTGCCGACGGTGTCTTTCCCGAAATCTGGGGCAACGAGCTGACCATCTGGATCGAACGCGATCCGCACGCCCAGGCGTTCAACGTTCTCTCGAACGCCCGGTCGCAAGCAATGGCCCAGGCGCTGGGATTGAACGAGCCTGCCTACAAGGCGCGGCGGTGCCTGGCTTGTCACTCACCGGCCGACGCCGACTCGCCGCCCGCCGACGACCTGGCCTCGGCCGACGGCGTAAGCTGCGAGGCCTGCCACGGCCCGGCCGAAAAATGGCTGGTTGAGCATACGCTGCGCGGCTGGAGCAACAAATTGCCGGCCGAAAAAGCGCGGCGCGGCATGAACGACACCGACGATCTTGTCGCCCGCGCGACGACGTGCACGCCCTGTCATGTCGGCTCGGCCGAGCGGCCGGGCGCGCCCGGCGGCGACGTCGATCACGAATTGATCGGTGCCGGCCATCCGGCATTGAAGTTCGAGTTCAGCACCTACCTGGCCCGCATGCCCAGGCATTGGGACGAGCACGCGCTCGATCGCGCGCGGCCCGAGACGTTTGATTCCGCCTTCGAAGTCCGAGCGTGGGCCGTGGGACAGGCGGCTTCGGCCCAAGCCGCTTTGGAACTGCTCGCTCATCGCGCGGCGCCCGAGAGCGACCATCCCTGGCCCGAATTCGCCGAATACAACTGCTATGCCTGCCATCACGACCTGCAGCCGGCAGGCTGGCGGCAGCGCGAATACGGCGAGCGCCGCGACGCCGGCCAGCCCGGCTTGCCCGCCTGGGGCACCTGGTCGTTTGCAATGGTCGATATTTTGGCTGAGGCGCGGCCGAGCCGCTCCGACGAGATTACCGTAAAGCTGGCCGAACTGGCAAAACAGATGCGGCTACCCTCAGCCGATCGGCGGCAATTGGCGCTCCATGCGTCGGAAGCGGCGCGCGTGCTGCAAAAATGGGGCTCGGCGCTGGACGAACGGAAATTCAACGCGGAAGAGTTAGCTGCCTTGCGCGCGGCGTTAGGCAGCGCCGGACCGCGGCTGGTCGAAGCCGACTGGGACCGCGCGGCGCAGTTTTACCTGGCGGTGGTGGCGTTGCGCTTGAGCGAGCCTCGGTCGCGCGACGATCCGCAGCTCGTGCGCTCGTTGCACCAATTGCGTGGCAGCTTGATGTTTCCCACGGCCTCGCCTAACGGCGATCCGCGACGTTACGACAGCCCGCGCGATTTCGATCCTCGGCAATTGGCCGAGTCGGTCGACAAGATTGAACGTTTTTTGAAACCGTAGTGTCATTGGACGGTGCGATGAGGTTCTTCCTTAGGTGGCATCAATCCGAAGTGGAGGATAGCCTTCCTAGGCCGTCCCGTTCGACGCTGGACGGCCTAGGCACGCCATCCTCCACTCATGTCGATCGTCACATCGGTGGCTGGGGCAGAGCCTTAG